>CAJUFA010000004.1:0-126198 GCA_910585725.1 uncultured Dorea sp.
TAGCCTCTACCTTTTTGATGGATTCCATCATATTCTCTGGATATGGTGTATACATATTCTGACCTCCCTTATTTCTCAATCTCTCTTGTATTGTAAAGCTCCTGCATCTCTGTGATCGGCTTCTGCATGATCTGCTCGATCAGCTCGTCATACTCGCCTTTGTTCACCTCGTCTACACGATTCGCAAGATGCTCTGTCTCTGGTGCGATATATTTTCCTGTAAGTCTCCTTGCCAGGACGCCTACGTGAGGATGGGAGATTCCTGCCGGACATCTTACGGTACAGCAGCCGCATCCGATACAGTCAAAGGATTCCTCCGCGCATTTTTCAAATTCGCCCCTCTGCGCATACGCGATATACTGCATTACGTTCAGATCCTGCGTACATGCCTTGGTACATGCGTTACATCCGATACAACTGTAGATCTCCGGATAGAGTTCCATCATGATCTGCTGGGTCGGCCTGATCTCTCCGATCTCATAAGTTCTCTTATCTGTCGGGAAGAATGGAATACTTGCCACATACATCCCCTCTTCTACCTGAGTCTGACATGCAAGGCAGGTCTTTAATTCATTTTTCCCTTTGATTCTGTATACGGTCGCGCATGCCCCGCAGAAACCATGACGGCAGCCGCATCCTCTTTTCCACGTATAGCCGGCGTATTCCATAGCGGTCATGATCGTGAGGTCTGCCGGAACACTGTAACGCTTACCGCTAAAATATACATTTACCATATTTTCCATGTCTTCGTATCCTTTCTTTTAATATTCATTCGGAAGTTCATCAATCTCATCGTACCGGAACACCGGACCGTCCTTGCACACATATTTGGATCCGATGTTGCAGCGTCCGCATTTGCCCACGCCGCATTTCATACGAAGCTCCAGCGTCGTATATACCTGCTCCGTGGTAAATCCAAGTTCCTTAAGACCCGCAAGCACGAACTTGATCATGATCGGAGGTCCGCACACCAGCGCTGTCCTGTCCGTACCGAATCCAAGCTCTTTTACATAATTCGGAACGAATCCGACATGGCCGTCCCAGTTATCCTGCTCCCGGTCAATGGTCAGATATACGTTCACGCCCTCTGCCTTCATCCAGACCTCCTGGATCTCCTTTAACTGAACCAGATCCTCCGCGGAACGGGAACCGTAGACGATATCCACCGTACCGTAATTCTCACGGTTATCCAGCACATAGTTGATCACGGAACGAAGCGGCGCAAGACCGATACCGCCTGCGATGAACAGGAGGTTCTTCCCTTTAAGCTCTGTCTCCACCGGAAATGAATTGCCGTACGGCCCGCGGACCGTGATCTCATCTCCCACCTCAAGGCTGTGGAGATAATCCGTCAGGATACCGCACTGCTTGATGCTGAATTCCTGGTATTCCTTGTTCGTCGGCGAAGAAGTAATGGAAAACATACCCTCGCTGATACCAGGCGCACAGACCATGGCGCACTGCCCCGGCATGTGCTCGAAGAGCTTGCCGCCCTCCGGCGCGTTCACCCGGAAGGTCTTTACATCCGGAGTCTCCTGGCGGATATCCGTGATCACACCGATCTGGGGGATCAGAGTGTCTAATGTATAATTCTTATGACATGTACATTCACCCATTATTTTTCACCTCCCTGATTCTGAAAAGCTTTCACAACCTTTACGATATTCAGCGCCTGAGGACATTTCTCCACACAGCGGCCGCAGCCTACGCAGGAATACATTCCGTCGTTGTTCGCCGGATAATACACCAGCTTGTGCATGAATCTCTGGCGGAATCTCTGCATCTGGCTGGTACGGTTGTTGCCGTGGGCCATCATCGTAAAGTCTGAATACATACAGGAATCCCAGCATCTGTAACGGGACACGCTGTTTCCCGCAGTATAATCCTTGATATCATAACACTGGCAGGTCGGGCACACAAAAGTACAGGTACCGCAAGCCAGACATGGTTTGTATAATTCTTCCCAGATCGGGGAATCGAATTTCTCGCTTAAAGCATCCCCGTTCCATCCTTCTAAAGAAAGGTTCATATAAGGAAGCTTCTCTACGATATTATGAATCGCTTCCTTCTCGGCGTCTACAGCCGCCTCGCCCGCTTCATCATCTGCGAACAGTTCCTTTACGGTCTCGGTAAGCGCCTCTCCTTTTTCCGTAAGCGCCTTCCAGTACAGGTCTTCTCCCACCGTCCAGACAGCCACGTCAGAAGCGGGATTCGCCGCGTCTATGCCAAACACCTTACAGAAACAAGTCTCCTCCGGTTCATGACATGCCATGGCTACGATGGTTCCGTGGTCTCTCCTTGCAGCATAGAAAGTATCCGCCGGATCGGATAAGAATACATTGTCCAGGACCTCTAAGCCCTTCACATCACATGCCTTCATACCGAATACCACAAAGTTCTGTTCCTTTAAGCTCTCCGGCTCTATGGACATCTTCTTTCCTTCTTTTCTTACGGTATAGAGGCCTTCGCTCTGGGGAAAGAATGCATCTTTCGCTGATTTAACGGTCTTTAAAGTATCAAGATCTACTTCTGCCTCCGCGCTCCACGCCGCAAAATTAGTCTGTCCGGCGCTCTTCACCGGGAGATACAACTCCTGATTATCCGCGATTAACTGGAATAATGCGGAAAGATTCTCTTTGGCTATCTTATACATACATTATCCCCTCTTTCCTACAATACTTGGTTCCGCGTCCTCAAACGTATAGTTTGTAAGCGGTGCTTTTGAATCGGTGTCTTCCCCCGCCTGATATTCTCCGTACAGCTCGTCGATATCCTTGATAAACTTACGGTTGAACAGGTGAAGCGGAATTCCCTGGGGACATACACGGCTGCACTCGCCGCAGTCGGTACATCTTCCCGCCACATGGAATGCGCGGATGATGTGGAACATCTTCTCTTCAAAGGAGTCCGCGTTCGCTTTCTGGGAGCTGTCAAACTTGTTGCTGTCAAATACGCACTTACGGCAGCTGCAGGCAGGACAGGCATTTCTGCAGGCGTTGCAGCGGATACATTTGCTGAGTTCGCTCTGGAAGAAAGCAAACTTTTCTTCCGGACTCATAGCCTCTATCTTCGCCACCTCGTCGAAGCGCTCCGCATCCTTCGTCTCCTTAGACTCGCCGATCTTCTCATCGAAGACCATATGCTCCTTGCCCTTGCAGACATGGCATCTCTCTAACATAGCGTCCGCGTAAGGAAGCGTCTTTTCTCCGTAAATGGTCTGAATCTTAAGAGTCTCCGCCTCATCGGTGATCTCGGCGCCCTCGATACTCTCGATCCCCTTGATCCCCTGCTTCTTAATTCTCTCGATATCCAGCTTTCCTTTGCATCCGATACCCACGATATAGGCCTTCTCCCGGTCTACACGGTGCTCTTTAAGAAGCTGGTTAAAGCTGTATGTATCGCATGGCTTCAAACAAACCATGGTCTTTCCTTCCAGTTTGGAAGCTTCGATCATATATTTACTTAAATTGGCTCCGCAGAATCCGTTATATACAAAATCTTTCAGCTCTTCTTCTGTCTCGAAGTAAGCCGGCTCCGGATTATAAGGCAAGTCTCCGGCCTTCCAGCCGAGAACCCGTGCCACAGTTCCGTCTGCCAGCAGCTCTTTTGCACGGTTAATTATTGCTTGCATCTTAAATCCCCCAATCTCACATTTTCACCAAGAGAATATATCTTCTCTACAAAACTGTTCATCGTATCAGAGAACTTCACACCCTCTGCCGCAGACACCCACTCTACCCGGGTACGCCCGTTTTCCACACCGATATAGTCAAGCATGGAGAACAACAGGGTCATACGTCTTCTGGCGTAGTAATTCCCGGTGCTGTAGTGGCAGTCTCCCGGGTGGCATCCGCACATGATCACTCCGTCGGCTCCCTTTTCGAATGCTCTTAAGATGAACATCGGATTCACACGGCAGGAACATGGAACACGGATGATCTTCACATCGGCAGGATAGGTAAGACGGCTGCTTCCTGCCAGGTCAGCTCCCGCGTAACTGCACCAGTTACAGCAGAACGCTACAATCTTCGGTTTGAATTCTTTATTTTCTAACGGCATATAGCATCCACCTCCGCTATGATCTGTCTATTTGAGAATCCCTGCAGATCCATGGCTCCTGACGGACATGCTACGGTACATGCTCCGCAGCCCTGGCAGAGCGCGTTGTTGACCACTGCCACGCGGCGTGTCTCACGGATACCATGGTCGTTGACCTCTTTATCCTCATAACTGATCGCACCATACGGACATACGTTCTCACAGGTAGAACATCCGTTGCACAGTAAGATATCAGACTGTGCGGTACATGGGTTCGTCATTAACTTATCTTTTGCCAGAAGTCCGATGGCCTTCACTGCGGCCGCGCCGGCCTGTGCAACAGTCTCCGGAATATCCTTTGGTCCCTGACATACGCCGGATAAGAAGATACCGGCTGTAGGCGACTCTACCGGACGAAGCTTCGCATGTGCTTCTGTCAGGAAGTTATTGGTATCTATACTTGCGGTCAGCATGGTCGCGATCTTACGCACATCCGGATTCGGCTCGATGGCTGTGGCAAGGACTACCATATCCGCCTCTTTCAAGATCTGCCGGTTGTCAAGAAGATCTGATCCCTGTACCAGAAGCTTTCCGTCAGGCTGCGGAATAACCTTGCCCACCTGGCCTTTGATATAATTCACTCCATACTGCTCTACCGCTCTTCTGTAGAACTCGTCAAAATTCTTACCCGGCGTACGCACGTCGATATAGAACACGGTTACGTTCACATCCGGATACTTGTCGCGGATCAGCATGGCATGCTTCGCGGTATACATGCAGCAGATCTTGGAACAATACGGTTTTCCTCTGTCGTCGGAGCATCGGCTTCCGACACACTGAATAAATACGATCTCCTTCGGAGCCTTTCCGTCGGAAAGACGCTCTAAATGTCCGTGAGTCGGTCCCGCCGCATTCATGACACGCTCCAACTCAAGGGACGTGATGACGTCCTTGCTCTGGCTGTAGGCATACTCGTCATATTTATCAAGGTTGATGGTATCAAATCCTGTTGCAACTACGATGGCTCCGTACTTCTCTGTAATGATCTCGTCTTTCTGCTCGTAGTCGATGGCTCCTGCCTGACATACTTTAGAACAAATTCCGCATTTTCCTGTCTTGAACTTGATACACGCCTCGCGGTCGATCACCGGCACATTCGGAATTGCCTGTGCAAACGGCGTATAGATGGCGCTTCTGGTATTAAGCCCTCTGTTGAACTCGCTTAATGCTTTCTTGGACGGACATTTCTCCTGGCAGACTCCGCAGCCGGTACATTTGTCCATATCCACGCATCTTGCTTTCTTACGGATATCTACGGTAAAATCACCGACAAATCCGCTTACCTTCTCTACTTCACTGTATGTATAGATGTGGATCTTCTCATGCGCCGACGCCTCCACCATCTTCGGCGTCAGGATACAGGCAGAGCAGTCCAGTGTCGGGAACGTCTTGTCAAGCTGTGACATTCTTCCTCCGATACTCGGCGTCTTCTCCACGATATCTACTTCATATCCCGCGTCTGCAATGTCAAGCGCAGTCTGGATACCTGCGATACCGCCTCCGATCACAAGCGCCCTCTTGGTTACGCGGCTCTCGCCTGCCTGAAGCGGCGCGTTTAAGTTCACTTTCGCAACTGCCGCCCGCATCAGGATCACAGCCTTTTTGGTGGCCTCTTCCATATCCTTATGGATCCATGAGCAGTGTTCGCGGATGTTGGCGATCTCCACCATGTACGGATTCAGTCCCGCTCTCTCTGCCGCCTTCCTGAATGTAGCCTCATGCATACGTGGGGAACAGGAACATACCACGATTCCCGTTAAGCCTTTCTCCTGGATCGCTGCCGCGATCTTCGCCTGACCAGCCTCGGAACACATATATTGGTAGTCTTCGGCGTGGACAACGCCCGGTTCCATGAGCGCCATCTCTGCAACTTTACTTACGTCTACCGTAGCGGCGATATTGCTTCCGCAATGGCAGACAAATACTCCTATTCTCTGCACTTAAGTCTCACCTCCTATATCTTCTGAATGCACTGACAAGTAACTGCTGCGGAAGATCTGGATCTAATAATTCCGGAATCTCATCTGCCAACAGGTAGTTCTGGTCTTTCTGGCGTACAACGACCTGTCTTGCAGCGTCAATAAGCTTTCCAGGCTTTACATCACGGGGACACCTCTCCACACACGCGAAACAGGAGAGACATTTCCAGAGAGACTTGGAATTCACCAGACTCTCGATATCTTCATTAATTACATAAGACACAAACTGATGCGGTTTGATATCCATCTCGTTGTAGGATGGGCAGGTTGCAGAACATTTTCCGCATTTCATACATTTAAGCGGATTCACGCCGCTGATCTCTTTGATCAGTTCCGCCTGTTTCTTCTGGGAACTCATTATTTCTGCACCTCCTCTTTTACTTCATCTTTGACGCCCAGCGCCTCTGCCAGCAGTTCTGTAAAGTAGACTACCGGAAGCTTAGCGCCTGTGCTCTTATTCAGATTATACAGGCACAGCGGGCAGGCTGTCGTCAGCATCTCGGCGCCGAAACCTTCTGCGCTTGCCATAATCTTCTCGCACATATTCTTTGACATATCCTTTTCTTTCAAAGAAATATAGCCTCCGCAGCATTCATTGCGGTACGGATAGATTACCGGCTCTGCTCCGATCGCGCGGATAAAATCTTCAATAATCTTCGGATTCTCCGGATCGTCAAAACTTAAGAGCTTACTTGGACGAAGGAGCAGGCAGCCGTAATACGCGCCGATCTTCTTCCCTGTCAGAGGATTCTTAACTCTCTTCTTCAATTCGTCAAATCCCACTCTGTCACGAAGGACTTCCAGGAAATGAAGAACTTCTGTCTCACCTGCATAAGGCTCCTCAAGCTCCATGTAATTGTTCGCTCTGGTGCGGATATCCTCCACATTCTTCATATCATCATTGACACGTTTGATCACATGATGACATGCAGAACACATCGTCACAAGATCCTGCCCCTTCTCTTTCGCCGCATTAAGCGCGCGAACGGAAGACAGCTTTGTAGCGATCTCGTCAGAACCAAGAGGATAGACCCCGCCGCAGCACTGCCAGTCTTCGACCTCGATAAGCTCGATTCCAAGCGCCGCCGCTGAAGCCCTTGCATAAACATCCAGATCTTTTGCCTTTGTTCTCAAAGTGCATCCCGGATAATAACTGTACTTCATAGTTCTCGCTGTCCTTTCTTAATATATTTTGTCAAACTATCATATAAATTTTAATATGAACATCCTTATAAGTCAATTGTACTGCGGCATTCTCCACATATATCCAACCTATAAGTCATTATTCGCTCCAGATAATAATTCCTACAATTCGATCTGAGCAATTACATCTTTCAGCGCGTCGGCGCTCTTCTTCATCTTTTCAATCTCATCTTCCGTAAGTGTCATCGGAATCTTACCCTGGATACCGTTCGGTCCGACCAACGACAGTGTGCTTAAGCATACGTCTTCGATTCCGTACTCTCCATGCATCATAGAAGACACGGTCGTTACGGACTCAGACGCAGACATCAGGATACTGCATAGCCTGCATACGCCTCTGGTAACCGCATAGAAAGTAGCGCCCTTATTCGCAATAATCTTGCCGCCGGATTTCTGTACATACGTAAGCATAGCGTCCTTATCAAGGGGCTTCGCCTCTTTTCCAAGACTTGGCATCATCTCCAGATAATCGTCTACATTGACGCCTGCGATTCTTGCCGCTGACCATGGAATGAAAGATGTATCGCCATGCTCGCCAAATACATAAGCGTGGATATTTCTCTGTGCAACTTTAAAATGTTCGGAAAGCCCGCAGCGAAGTCTTGCGGAATCTAAGACAGTTCCGGAACCGATGATCTGATTCTCCGGAATACCTGAAATCTTTGTGAATACATAAGTCATAATATCCACCGGATTACTTACGATAATATAAAGCGCCTTCGGCGCCGCTTTTACAATCTCCGGTGTAATCTGCTTCAAGATATTAACGTTGGTCTGAGTAAGCTCGATCCTGGTCTGACCCGGCTTACGTGCGATTCCCGATGTGATAATAACAATATCAGATCCCTTCGCATCCTCGTAATCGCCTGCAACGATAGAAACAGGATCTCTGAAGCAGGTTCCCTGCTCGATGTCCATAACCTCCCCTTCTACCTTCTCCTTGTTGATGTCGATCATGACGATCTCGGATGCCATGTCCTCGCCGGACAATGTGTACGCAATTGTGGCGCCTACGCTTCCGGCTCCAATGATTGTGACTTTGCAGCTCATGTGTTCTTCTCCTTTTTCATGTTTTTCTGGTTACAGTATATGAGTCTGCTTGTCTATGTAGACTCATATACCTGGCTTACAGACGTACTTATTTTTTATCGTTTTCTGTCGCCTTCTGTAGGTATCGTACCACATTGACAATAAATTAACAAGCTTTTGGATTGTAGAAATTTTAACAATATACAGTCTCTTTTTTATACATTTTGACGAAAAGCAGAATCTCGCCCCATTGCAGAATTTACAGTAACTTTTTCCATGACGCGCCGGCTGTACACTAACCTTCCAATAGCTGCCTCAAAAGCTTGATCTTATCCCTTCCTACCGGAAGTATATTCTTCTCATAGCCCTCCATCTTCAATGCAAAACTGTTATTCCTCCACAGAAACAGCTCCTTCACCTTATCAAGATTAATCAGATAGCTTTTCTGGCTCCTGAAAAACCCTGCGTCTCTCAGACGTTTCTCAAATTCGCCGATGGACTTCCCTTCATAGTATTCATCTTCTGACAAGTGTATCATACATCCCCTGTTATACGTCTCGATATAGACGATGTCATGTATCTCTGCAAATATCGTCTTTCCTTCCGTATTGATCGCAATCCGTTTCATCCCCTCCCGCAGGCTCCCCTTCGGAACATTCTGCCTTGTCTGTTCCTCTCTTCTGCGCACCTCATCTTTTCCGAAGCCGCATCTCTTAAGCATCTTCCGAAGTCTGTTCTGGTCAAACGGCTTCATGATATAATCTTCCACGCCTAGTTCAAACGCTTTCACCGCATATTCAGAATACGCGGTCACGAATATAATCTTCATATCCGGCTGCATCTTTTTCAACGCATTCACAAGCACCGTCCCGTTAATATCTCCCAGATTAATATCCAGAAAAAAAAGATCATATTCCGCTTCCCCCGCCATCTCAAGGGCCTGAGCTCCGCTCTCGCCTTCCTCAATCACAGCGTCCGGCAAAAGCTTAAGGAGCTGATGTTCAAGCTCGCTCCGCGCCGGTCTCTCGTCATCGATTACTGCAATTCTCATCTTGCTCCTCCTCTGATCGTATTCTCCGCCGCAATCCATGATTTATACATCATCATTATCCGGCAAAATGCAATTCCACACAGGTTCCTTCTGCAGAACTTGTAATATGGAGTCCCTGCTCCTCCCCGTAGATACTCTTCATCCTCTTATGTACATTACTCAATCCGATACTGCCGCCGATCGCTTCTCCGTTCATCAGCTTCCTGAGTATATCTTCTGTAATTCCTTTTCCTTCATCCCGGATCCGCACCAGATATCCGGTTTCCGTCTCTTCCGCCTGGATCGAGACGACCCTCTTTCCTTCCCGATTCATTCCGTAACGCACTGCATTCTCTACGATAGGCTGCAGAATCAGCGTCGGAATCTCAATATCCATATCTTCCGGCAGATCATAGGAAACGATCAGCTTCTCCTCGAACCTCGCCTGCTCAAGCTCCAGATAATCCCTTACATGATCCATCTCCTCCTCCATAGGAACCATGTAGGCATCATAATTCAGATTATACCGGAAATAATTTGCAAGGATAACCAGAAGCTCCCTCGCCCTCTCCGAATCTTCCCTGCACACGCAAGAGATCGTATTCAGTGCGTTGAAGAGGAAATGCGGATTCACCTGAAACTGAAGAGCTTTAAACTCCGCTTTCTGACGCATGGCTTTCTGACGCTCTAATTCCGCCAGGGCGATCTGATACGAACTCAGCATTACCAGATGCTGCAGAAGTTCTAACTCGCTTTGACGGAATACCCACTGCTTCCTGACCCATACGATCAGGCTTCCCACCGTCTGCTCGCGGATGACAAAGGGCGCCGCTATGAGCGAATATTCTTTCATACATTCGTGCCATGCGCTGGAGACGGGAACCTTGTACATCCTTTCAAGCCTGCCGGACTCCATCGCCCGGATCCCTATATCCGGTATCCCCACTTCAGGCTGAAGGCTTCCCGACGCTTCACGCCGGCAATCGGCAATAATCTCGTTACGGTTCGTGACCATAGCCCCCACCCAGTCTGTCTCCTCAAGTATAATCTCCACAAAACGCTTCATATTCTCTCTGTTCTCAATACCCTGTATCAATTGCGGAAGACATTTCTTCATCAGCTCCGACGCCTGCTGCAGCTGGCGGCTTCTCTCGATGTCCTGCTGGATGAACATATTGTTAAAGCTTGAGATAAAGATCAAGATCCCGGATGCATTCAGTACAATCATCGGCAGCGAGATCTCCAATATGGTGTTAAGCGCCATCTCTACCGGAACCGTAAACCGCAGAAGGGACACCATATCGCAGACTTCCGCAAAACAGGCCAAAAGAAATAAATCCTGATACTTCCATTTACCCCTCTGAAAATATGGATAGAATCCTCCTCCCAAAAGTCCGAACAACATAGTGGAGAATGCCGACGCCATAGCAAACGCCTGGGGAAAAGAGAAGAAATATACGTAGACCGCGCCGATCAGAGACGCATACAGGCCAACAAGAGGCCCTCCCAGTAATCCCGCCGCCATTGCTCCAATTACCCGTGTATTCAAATTATAAGAACCGATATCTATCCCCGTATATGTAGATAGGATCACAACGCCTCCGAAGATAAGAGACAGGAACGTCTGACTCTTCAGACTTCGCTGCTCCTGCACGATTAGATCCTGGATCAGGCGGAACTTTGAGATCAGATTTGCCACCAGTACAAGAAGGCTGATATTAAGAATCAATTCAAACACTAGTTTATTCTCCTGCATCTCTTCCTCCTCTCGGCAGCTATGCACTCTCAGAAATTCTTTATGCTCGATTTCACGGAATGATTTTGTCATATACATAAATTATAGCATATAACTATATACTCTCTGTAATGTATCATATTTTATAATAGGTTACAATATAAAAGTAGAGCCTCTGATACGTAATACGTATCAGAGGCTCCGAAGAGAGTATTGTATGTCAAAATAATGATTTGAAACCTTAATTATATGCCGCCGTCTTCTTCTCATTGTAGACGTCTCGGTCTAATTCACCAAGCTTGCTTGCAACCAGCATACCTACCATAACATCCACATCTACGTTCATCAGCGTACGGAACATTCCTGCGAACCAGTCGATTCCGATCAGTACCGCGATACTCTCAAGCGGAAGGCCCAGAGAGGATGCAAGGAACGTGTATACGATAACGGAACCGCCCGGTACAGAGATCGTACCCATACACATCAGGCAGGACAGCAGGATCGCCATACCCATCTGGTATACCGACATATTGATTCCCGTCGACTGTGCCATAAAGAATATCGCGGCAACATAACACTGAGCAGCTCCACAGCTATTCATAGACATGGTGATAGGACCCGTAAAGTCCGCTACCTTGCGGCTTACCCCGAACTTCGTCACCGCGTCTTCCATTTTCGTCGGAAGACAGATGGCTCCGGAGGTAGTCGTAATCGCCATGATCGACATCTTCGCGAATTTCTTCGGCATCTTCACAACATTCACCTTACACAGCGCCGCCGTCAAAGGTCCGAATATCAGGAACTGGATCGCATCGCCGATCAGAAGCAGACCTAAGAACTTAAGCATCGGGATAATAACCTTAAGACCGGTGGATCCCGCAACATTCGCCAGCAGACAGAAGATACCGATAGGCGCAATATTCATTACCGTCTTAATAATATTCGTGATGACCGCGTTCAAACCTTTTACCCAGTCAACTATGACACGATTGCCGCTCTGCTTCGTATAAGCGCCCATTGCAATTCCGAAGAACAAAGCAAATACAATACACGGAACCATAGCGCCTTCTGACATGGAAGTAATCACATTCGTAGGTACGAATCCCAGAATTGTTTCCTGTAAAGAAGCTGATTCAACCGTAGCATTTGCCACATCTTCCGCGCTCACAAGCTCAATTCCGACGCCCGGTTTCAGAAGCATGGACAGAACCACGCCAAAACCGGCTGAGATTACAGTAAATCCGATAATCCATTTGAAAGTATGGAATCCCATCTTTCCTACATCCTGCCCGTCTCCGCTTCCAACCGCCGCCGCTACTGCAGACATAACCAGAAGCACCACCGACATTTGAATCAAACGCAGGAAGATATCACCGATGAATTTTAAATTTGATGCCCACTCTCCCACAAACGCGCCGAAGATAATACCGCCGACTGTTGCGACCAGAATCTGTGTCGTAAGAGATATCGAAAGTCCTTTTTTCTTTTCTTCCATTTTCTTATCCCATCCTCCGTTATTTTTATTTTCCCATTCATTTCTCCGAGACGGCCATCCCTTATTTCTGTATATATTTTATCTTTTTATCAGAAATGCGCAAGAGATTCTGCAGGAAATGTAAGAATTTCCGTTTAAAAGGTTGTAATTGATGTCCAAAAATATCTATTATTCGATGGCAATCGAAAATTCAACCGAAAAAATACACTAAAATTTTCCTTTTTTTTCTATCATTATGCCAAGTGAATTTTTAGACAATCATGTTATAATTTTGATATATTGATTATATTAGGAGGACTGTAAGATCTTATGGGAATTATTTTTAACGAGACATCAAAAACCATCACCTTACACACGAGACATACGTCTTATCAGATGAAGATCGGCAATCTGGATTACCTTCTTCATCTCTACTATGGACCGTCTATCCGCGATACAGATATGTCCTATCAGATTATGCAATATGACCGGGGATTCTCCGGCAACCCTTATGAATCCAGGAATGAAAGGACTTTCTCACTGGACGCGCAACCCCAGGAATTCAGCACACAGCAGCAGGGAGATTTCCGTACCACATGCATCGAAGTGGTCAATTCCGACGGAAGCTACTCTTTCCATGGCAAGACAGCTGGATTCAAGATCACAAAAGGAAAATATCAATTAGATACACTCCCCTGTGTGTTCGCAAGAGAGACCGACACCGCAGATACTCTTGAGATCACCCTGACAGATGCGATTACCGGCGTCTCTGTCCTGCTTCTCTACAGCGTATTTGAAGAGGCCGATATCATCACAAGAGCCGTGAAAGTCATAAACTCCGGTTCTGCGTCTATCCATCTTAAAAAGATTATGTCCGTCTGCCTCGATTTTTTGAACGGCGCAGACTTTGACATGGTAAGCCTTCCTGGGCGTTACGGTCAGGAACGGCAGGTAGAACGTCAGCATATGACGCATCATATTCATACCATCGGAAGCGTACGCGGTTCATCCAGCCATCAGCAGAATCCCTTCGCCGTCCTTTGTGACAAAAACGCTACGGAAGATTACGGCAGATGCTATGGATTCTCTCTGATGTACAGCGGCAACTTCCTGGCAGAAATAGAACTTGACCAGTATGACCAGCTTCGTCTGGTGATGGGTATTCATCCAAAGCAATTTGTATATGAATTAAAACCACAGGAAATCTTCGAAGGCCCGGAAGTTGTCATGGCGTTTACCGAGCACGGATTTACCGGCCTTTCTCACCTTTACCATGATTTCTATCGGACAAACCTGTGCCGCAGCAAATTCATTCAAGAGGTTCAGAGGCCTGTGCTGATCAACAGTTGGGAAGCCGCATTCATGGATTTTGACGACGTGAAACTGGTGGAGATTGCCAAAGCAGCCAAGAATATGGGCGTCGACCTGCTTGTCATGGACGACGGATGGTTCGGCAAACGAGACGACGATAACAGCGGTCTGGGCGACTGGTACGTGAATACAGACAAGATCAAATGCGGACTTCATAAGCTTGTAGAGCAGATTAATGATCTGGGCATGAAATTCGGTATCTGGTTCGAACCCGAGATGGTATCGGAAGACAGCGACCTCTACCGCAAACATCCCGAATGGGCCATGCAGATTCCGGGCCGTCACGCCGTTCGCAGCCGGAATCAGATGGTTCTGGATATGTGCAGAAAAGATGTACAAGATTATCTGATAGAGAATATCAACGCAATCCTTGATGACGCCAATATCTTCTATGTGAAATGGGATATTAATCGTTCATTGACCGATATCTGGTCCAACGAACTGCCTTCCGAAAGACAGGGAGAAGTCTATCATCGATACATCCTCGGACTTTACCGTGTGATGGATGAGATCGTAAAGGCGCACCCGGATATCTTATTCGAGGGATGCTCCGGCGGCGGCGGACGTTATGACGCTGCGATGCTCCATTACTATCCGCAATACTGGGTCAGCGATAACACCCACCCCATTGACCGCCTGAAGCTTCATTACGGTACCTCCTTCGTCTATCCGGTATGTACGATGGGCGCGCATGTCTCGGACAACGGCAAATTCATCCCCATCAAGACGAAAGCCGTGGTCGCCATGTGCGGAACTTTTGGATATGAGCTGGACGCAACCCATCTGTCCGCCGAAGAACAGGAAATCTGCCGCGAACAGAGCGATTTGTTCCGCAAATATTATCCCCTCATTGTCAAGGGAGATTATTATCGCCTGACGAATCCCTTTGAGCCGGGTAACCTGACCGCGTGGCAGCATGTATCGAAAGATAAATCGGAATCCCTCTTAAGCGTCGTTGTCACTAATCTGACCTGCAACGGCCCTCAGGAATATATCCGTGCAAAAGGGCTTAACCCTGACGCCATGTACCAGATCAACGACAAAGAAGAAGTGTACTCTGGTTCCGCCCTTATGAACGCGGGGCTTCCTATCGACCGGGAAGTAGACGATTACAGTTCCTTCCAGTTCTATCTGAAGAAACAAAAATAAATTCAAACATGATGGCAGTTAACTTGCAAGATAACGAATTTCCCTCTGAGAATGGAATAAGAGGAAAAAGAATAGGACCTTGAGGATATAATCCCCAGGGTCCCTGCTTTTCTCGGCTTCTACATCCGCAAGCGGGCTCCTTCTATCCCTTCAACCGATCCAGCAAAGATTCATAACTATCTACAACATCGTATATCACTGCTCCATTGCTGATCGCTTTAAAATGCTCCTTTGCACAATGAATTTTGGACTCCTCGATCAGTCTAAGCTGCATAGAAGACATATCCCCCTTTGTCTCGGCAACAAAATAGATATACTTTACAGTTCCTTCATAAAAAGCGATCGCCCAGTCAGGAGTATAATGCCCCACCGGAGTTGAAATATAGAATCCTTCCGGCAATTTTACATAAACAGCAACATTGTCGTCCGTATCCAACAATTTTGCAAATTCCTTTTCACTCGTAGAATCATACACAAGATGATCATACAAATGCTTTTTTGTCTTCATCGCATTCGCGCCTAACTTTCCTTTTATGGTCGGGGCAGTGAATACATCTGCCTCATAATTTTCATCCAAAACATCATATGTAATATGCCGGATAATAACAGCCGCCTTCTCCTCGTTAATCAACCGCGCCGCTTTCGATATGAATTCTTCCGGATTACCTCTATACTGATCAAATACGGAAGGACGGATTCCTTTTAGAATACCAATAACTGCTTTTCTTGTCAGCCCCGTTTCATCTACCAGCTTTCCTACAAGATCATATTTCACACCGGGATTAACCGTGATTTCTGTTCCTGCATGATACGCGGCTGTTGACTCTCGATCAAAAGCTGCGCCGGAAACTAACGCTTCCCTGGATTCGATGCCGTTCATAACACCGCTCTCAACCTTAAAGTATATCTTGGATACTCTTAATTTATGATTTAATGTATCAATTGACTTGTCGACTAATTCATCCGTATCAAAATTAACCCTATACAAAGATTTCCGGCGGATCTTTTTCCATAAAGCTTTAAATTCCGGCATCTCCAATTTATCTTTCTCCACAGTAAGTTCTACATTGCTGCTGCGTGCATTTTCCGGCTGCATTGTATTTGGATCATATATAGAATCTAATATTTCAATCACAGCCTGTTTACAGTCAGCCGCTTCGTCCGCCACTTTGATATCGTTGTTTGCCTTGGCTTCATAATACTTATCCGTCAAAGCATACCTTTTATCGATATATCCATTAAGAATCAGGCCGACATGTATTGCTCTCGCCATATCTGGATCGATAACCACTTCATTTCCATCATCGTCTTTGATTACTTTTCCTTGGAAGAGCGCTTCGACGACCGCACGCGGCCGACCTGAGACCGCCTCCGCAATTTCTGACTGCAAAGCCTTCGCAAAACTATCATAGCTTTCACTTGCAATGACTGTCAAAATATTGATATTATGTACATCGCTCCCAAGGAAGGAGGAATCCATCCTTTCACCGTCCTGATTCACACACAGCCGGAGACCTCTGCCCACTTCCTGCCGCTTTCGAACCTCGCTGCCGCTCTGCTTTAAAGTGCATATCTGGAACACATTTGGATTATCCCATCCTTCGCGGAGCGCAGAATGAGAAAATATAAAGCGCACAGGAGATTTCTCTGGATCTCTGTCCAAAAGAAGCTCCTTATTTTTCATAATCAGGTCATAAGCGTCTATATCATCAGAAATCTTTTCTTTCTTATTCATAAGCTTGCCGTTAGCCAGATGACCTTTCTTATCGACAGAAAAATAACCCGCGTGAGTAGACGCCGCCGGTATCATCGCAAGATATCTCAAATATTCCTCATCATCCGCAACCGTCAGCAGATTATCAATAATATCCCGATATTCTTCTTCAAACATATCCGCAAAAATACCGTTTCTCGCCTGCCCCGCCGCGTCATATTCTCTGTAATGACTCACCTCATCAATAAAGAAGAGGGATAATACCTTAATCCCCTTATGAAATAATTGCCTTTCCCTTTCCATATGAGAAAGAATTGTTTCGCGGATCTGAAGTCTTCGGATTTGTTTCTCGCTGACTCTTCCAATGACGTCCCCTGCATAAATCTTAATCCCATTCAGAAACTCAACCGAATCATCCCGACCGTCGATACACTTTACCACGAACCCGTTCCTATATTCCTCCAATTCCCCTGAATGATCATAAAGATTGTAACGTTCCCTGACAACCCGCGTTACTTTTTTTGTAATTCCGGATTTTGTCTTACATTCAAACTGGAGGGTCGCCGTAGGCGCGGCCCCAGAGATATTGATCCCTTGAAGATAAATATAGCCTTCCGCAGCCGTACTGCCGGATTCCGCAATACCCTTTACCGCAATCTTCTTTACCAGTCTTTTGTTGTATGCCTCCATCGCGTCTAAACGATAGACCATATTATAAATACTGTCTGATTTATGTGTCGCGGAATAACGCAGCGTAAATAACGGCTGAAACTCCCTCAGCCTTTCCTTGGTTTTTTTTCCTTCCACACTTTGAGGTTCATCTATTATTAAAATGGGATTTGTCCCGGCAATAACATCAATAGGTCTGCGAGAACGAAACTCGTCCAATTTCATATATATTCTTCTGGCGTCCTTTCCTCTTGCATTGAACGCCTGAGAGTTAATGATCATCACATTGATGGAATGATCTGAAGCGAAATGGTCGATCTCTGTAAGCCTTAAGGAATTATAAATAAAAAAATGAATCTTCCTTCCATACTCTTCCGCGAAGTGCTCCTGTGTCACCTGCAGCGACTTATAAACTCCTTCCCGGACGGCAACGCTTGGAACTACAATAATAAACTTACTCCACCCGTAATGTTTATTCAGTTCATACATTGTCTTACAGTAAGTATATGTTTTACCTACCCCTGTCTCCATCTCTATGGTCAGGTTATACTTTCCTTCAAGTTTTTCCGACGGTTCAATCTGGTTCCTTCTTTGTATCTTCTGAATATGCTCCAGCACAACTGCGTCAGAAAGTTCAGGAACAATTCTTTGATTACTCCATCCGGTAAAATCTTTCTCTTCAGTCATTGTTTGCTGATAATACCCTGTTCCCCTTTCCATCATATAAGTCGGCGTCAGATAGGGTTGTCCGGCAAACACGTCGACTACCGCCTTGGCGGCGTCCGCCTGAAATTTCTGATGTTTGAATTGTAATCTCATTCTTTTTCCTCTCAGGAACATTTCGTAAAGTATACCCAGAAAATCCCGCCTTATAAAAGGCGGGATCCTCATTAAATTATATACTCTTCTTCTATTTATTTGCAATCGCTGCCTGCGCTGCCGCAAGTCTTGCGATCGGTACGCGGAATGGTGAACAGGATACATAATCCAGACCAATCTTATGGCAGAACTCTACAGAACTTGGATCTCCGCCGTGCTCGCCGCAGATACCGATATGAAGCGCCGGATTAGAAGGCTTACCTAACTTGATGGCAGTCTCCATCAACTTACCAACGCCTGTCTGGTCAAGCTTCGCAAACGGATCGTTCTCGTAGATCTTAGCATCATAGTATCCTTCCAGGAACTTACCTGAATCATCACGTGAGAAACCGAATGTCATCTGCGTCAGGTCGTTTGTACCGAAGCAGAAGAAATCAGCTTCCTTCGCAATCTCATCTGCTGTAAGAGCAGCTCTTGGGATCTCGATCATCGTACCAACCTCATAATCAAGCTCAATGCCTGCCGCCGCAATCTCTGCATCTGCAGTCTCAACGACAAACTTCTTAACATACTTAAGCTCCTTGATGTCGCCGATCAACGGGATCATGATCTCCGGCTTAACCGCCCAGTCCGGATGAGCCTTCTTCACATTGATCGCCGCACGGATAACAGCCTTTGTCTGCATCTTTGCAATCTCAGGATAAGTAACCGCAAGACGGCATCCACGATGTCCCATCATCGGGTTAAACTCATGGAGAGAATCGATCAGAGTCTTAATCTGCTCTACGGTCTTGCCCTGAGCGTCTGCCAGCTTCTTGATATCTTCTTCCTCTGTAGGAACGAACTCATGAAGCGGCGGGTCTAAGAAACGAATTGTAACCGGATTGCCTTCCAAAGCTGTGTAAAGAGCCTCGAAGTCTCCCTGCTGATATGGCAGAATCTTCTCGAGAGCTGCTTCTCTCTCTTCTACAGTATCAGAGCAGATCATCTCACGGAATGCTGCGATTCTGTCTTCCTCAAAGAACATATGCTCCGTACGGCAAAGACCGATACCCTCTGCGCCAAGCTCAACAGCCTTCTTAGCGTCTGCCGGTGTGTCTGCATTTGTACGAACCTTTAATCTTCTGTACTTGTCCGCCCATGCCATGATTCTGCCGAACTCTCCGGCGATCTTAGCGTCAACGGTAGGAATAATTCCGTCGTAGATGTTACCTGTCGTACCGTCGATAGAGATAGCGTCTCCCTCATGGAACTCTTTTCCTGCCAGTGTAAACTTCTTATTCTCCTCGTCCATAGCGATGTCGCCGCATCCGGATACACAGCATGTACCCATTCCACGGGCAACAACGGCTGCATGGCTTGTCATACCGCCGCGTACGGTCAGGATACCCTGAGAAGACTTCATACCAGTGATGTCTTCCGGTGATGTCTCAAGACGTACCAGAACGACCTTCTCGCCTCTTGCATGCCACTCAACAGCATCTTCTGCCGTAAATACGATCTTACCGCAAGCAGCTCCCGGAGAAGCTCCAAGACCCTTGCCCATCGGTGTAGCAGCTTTCAGAGCGGCAGCGTCGAACTGTGGATGAAGCAGCGTGTCAAGGTTACGTGGATCGATCATTACAACAGCTTCTTCTTCTGTTCTCATACCCTCGTCTACAAGGTCGCACGCGATCTTAAGAGCAGCCTGAGCCGTTCTCTTACCGTTACGTGTCTGCAGCATGTACAGTTTGCCGTGCTCTACCGTAAACTCCATATCCTGCATGTCTCTGTAGTGCTTCTCAAGCGTCTCGCATACCTTCTTGAACTCGACAAATGCCTCTGGGAACTTCTGCTCCATCTCGGAGATGTGCATCGGTGTACGTACGCCTGCAACTACGTCCTCGCCCTGTGCATTGGTCAGGAATTCGCCGAACAGACCATTCGCGCCTGTAGCAGGGTCACGTGTAAATGCAACGCCTGTACCGCAGTCGTCGCCCATGTTTCCGAATGCCATAGACTGTACGTTAACAGCGGTTCCCCATGAATATGGGATATCATTGTCACGACGGTATACGTTAGCTCTCGGGTTGTCCCATGAACGGAATACTGCCTTAATGGCGCCCATCAACTGTTCCTTCGGGTCAGACGGGAAGTCTGTTCCGATCTTCTCTTTATATTCTGCCTTAAACTGTCCTGCAAGCGCTTTCAGATCATCAGCCGTAAGCTCAACATCCTGCTTAACGCCCTTCTCATCTTTCATCTTGTCGATCAGCTCTTCAAAATATTTCTTACCTACTTCCATAACTACGTCGGAGTACATCTGGATAAATCTTCTGTAACAGTCCCATGCCCAGCGAGGATTGCCGGACTTCTCTGCCAATGTCTCCACAACGTCTTCATTCAGACCAAGGTTCAGGATAGTATCCATCATACCCGGCATGGATGCTCTTGCTCCGGAACGCACGGAAACAAGCAGCGGATTCTCTTTATCACCAAACTTTTTCTCCGTGATTTCTTCCATCTTCGTAACGGCTTCCATGATCTGCCCCATGATCTCGTCGTTGATCGTTCTTCCGTCTTCATAGTACTGTGTACAGGCCTCTGTCGTGATCGTAAAGCCCTGCGGTACCGGAAGTCCCAAGCTCGTCATCTCAGCAAGGTTCGCGCCTTTACCACCAAGAAGATTTCTCATGGTTGCGTTACCCTCTTTGAACATATAAACCCATTTTGCCATTTGTCATGACCTCCTAAAAACTAAAAATTTTTCTAAGTCGCACATAATATTTTACTGGTTTTACCAGTATTCGTCAAGTATTTCCAATTAGTTTCCGGCATAATTTCCGATATAAACTTATGGTTTACTGCAGCAGGTATTCTATAAAACACGCCGCCGTTTCCTGATTCTGACCGTTGACCGGAAGCGCCGCATAGACCTTTTCATAAGCGACCATCTCTTCTTGTTCCAGAATATTTCCGTCTTTCAGACACACTCCGTAATCCAATACGGCTTCGCCGTAGTCCCCGGCCCTCTCCCCCAGAACTTCTCCCATATCCTGGAAACCGTCCTGACTTCCATACTCTTCATAGACCCTTTCCGGACAGATCAGTACGTCCACCGCCCCCGCCCCCATAAGCGTCGTAAGAGCCGTCTTACTCGTCATGCCGCCTCCGTCGTCCGGTATATTGGCACGTACCCGTACAATTCCGTCCTTCCCGTCAATATCTGCGTATTGGGAAAATGCCTCCGCCAGCCACTCTGCCTTAAGATTATCTCCCCCGACCACTATCACATTCAAGAATACGGCGGTATGCCTTCCTTTGTACATCGTCGCTCCAAGGCAGACCGCCAGCGCCACGCAAACTATCCCGGCAAGCCATCCCTTATAATACATCCACAGATACTCAATCTTCTTCCCCGCCGACATAGTCCCCCATGTCGCTTTCACGATATCCTCTTCTCTTAATACACCGTTCCCGCTATCTTCCCTCTTATCTTTTCTTGTTTCCTCCATCCTGGCCCTTCTCCCCTGTAATTTCTCTATATCGCCTGTTTAATTCTCTTCCCCGATGACATTCCACATTTTCTTTTCTGCCTGTACGGACGCAAGGCATATTGCCGGAAGACATACATATCCTGCTATTTCGCAAAATCGGCAATCTTCACCGGACAGCCGTCATGCGTCCTGGAATACTCTGCCGCCAACGCGCAGTAATGACTTTCCAGAGAGCGTTCCAGAGAGGTCACATAGGAGCTTTCCTCCTTCTCGCCGCTTATCATATCCAGGAATTCCACCACCATGCGGTCGTCTCCGCCGCCATGACCTGAAAAATCTTCCGCGAGACCTGCGACATCTATATACTCTGTCGGCATGTCTACAGCGAACCTATGTATACTGAGTTCGCATTCTTCCGGCTTTCCTGTCATATCTACCCGAATCTCGCCTTTGGTACCCATGAATCTGGCATATCTGGTGGTACCCGGCGTGAAGGCACACATCGTAAAACTCATTGTGGTTCCGTCCGTCATCTGCATATTCACCACCTGATGATCCACCACGTCGTTATTACAATGATATACACATCTTCCATATCTTCCTTCTCTCAGCTCATTCATAAGCTTCTCTTCCGTCGGTCCTGACGGTACCAGAACTTCCAGAGGCCAGCGCCTGTTGCCCCTGCGGTACCCCATTCCCTTCAGATCCATATAGATCTTCTCCGCATCAAACGGACATTCTTCCTTTACTTTGCATCCGTCCAGACATCTCTCTGCGCACCCTGCCGGCGCGTTTTCCTTCTTAAAGAGATAAGTATCTCCATATGAGGTAATAGATTCACAGGTCTTTCCCGCAAGCCAGGGATATAGATCCATATCATGACAGCATTTCTGCAGGATCATCGGACTCGTCTCTTTGGAATTCGACCAGTTTCCGCGCACAAAACTGTGCGCCTGATGGAACCATCCCACATTTTCCGAAGCCATGATGGATACCACATCTCCGATCACTCCGGAATCCAGCAGTTCCTTTACTTTCTGATAGATCGGAGTATAGCGGAGCACATGACACACCACTACTTTACGCCCGCAGCGTTTTGCCGTCTTTGCAAGCCTCTTACATTCTTCAAGCTCCGGTGATACCGGTTTCTCAAGCAGCACGTGGTAGCCCTTCTCAAGCGCCTCCACCGCATGCGCTACATGCTGCCGGTCCTGAGTTGCAATAATCATGACGTCGGCAAGCTTCTCCTGCTTCAACATCTCTTCGGCGCTGGAAAAACATGCTTTCTTCGGCACATCGTATTCCCCCGCAGCAAGCTCGACCTTCTCACTGTCAATATCCGCAATGGCTGCAATCTCCATCTTATCCGGATGAAGCTTTGCAGACTTTGCATAGGTCTCTCTTCCCCTGTTTCCCAGTCCCGCGACGGCTACTTTTACTGGTTTATTCATCTTTCCACCCTTCTTTCCACTTAGTAATCATGCCCTTTTTCTCTTCTGATTTTTAATAACAAAAAGGCTTCCATATGAACAACCGCTGTATTACATAACGTAATTGTTTATATGGCAGCCTTTCCACTCCCAGTTATTTCCTATATTCCGACACCTTCTTAGATCCCTGTCAAAAATGCCTTATATCCTTTATAAGCTTCATACACGTCGGCCTTACTGGTCACCTCCCACGGCGCATGCATGGACAACACGGCGACGCCGCTGTCGATCACTTCCATGCCATAGTTCGCCATGATATAGGCGATCGTTCCGCCTCCGCCTACGTCTACCTTGCCAAGCTCAGCGTACTGATACGCCACATCTCCGGCATCCATCGCTCTTCTGATCTGCGCCAGATACTCCGCATTCGCGTCGTTCGATCCGCCTTTTCCTCTGCTTCCGGTAAATTTATTGAAAACCAGTCCCTTTCCAAAGAACGCCGAACTGCGCTTCTCAAATGCCTCTGCAAACATCGGGTCAAACGCCGCGCTAACATCCGATGAAAGCATCTTGGAATTCTGCAAAGTACGTCTAACCTTGAGTTCTGATTCTCCGCCCTCTAACGCAATAAGCTCGGCGATCACATTCTCAAAGAAACGTGAATGCATGCCCGTCGCTCCTACGCTTCCGATCTCTTCCTTATCTACCAGGATACAGCAAGCCGTCCTGTCGGTCTCTTCCACATCTAACATAGCGAATAATGATGTGAACGCACATACTCTGTCATCCTGACCATACGCCAGAATCATGCTTCTGTCGATACCGCAGTCTCTCGCCTTACCCGCCGGAACGATTTCCAACTCAGCCGAACCAAAATCATCCTCTTCTATATCGTAACATTCCTTCAGAATCCGTAAAACATTCGCCTTTACAGCCTCTTTCTCCTCTTTATCAAGCCCTTCTTCCATCTCGATCGGACGGCTTGCCAGAAGCAGATCCAGCTTCTCGCCTTCTATCACTTCCTTCGCCTTCTTCTCCATCTGCTGCGCCGCAAGATGCACGAGAAGATCCGTGATAACGAATACCGGATCATCCTCATTCTCTCCGATATTTACATGAATCACCGTACCGTCTTTCTTCGCAACAACGCCATGAAGCGCTAACGGAAGCGTAACCCACTGATATTTCTTGATTCCTCCGTAATAATGCGTATCCAGATAAGAGAATTCATCACTCTCATACAGCGGATTCTGCTTCACATCAATACGCGGAGAATCAATATGGGCCCCCAGAATATTCATCCCCTCCTCAAGCGGTTTCCTGCCGATATGGAAAACAGCAACCGCCTTATCCATACATACGGCATATACTTTATCCCCGGCTTTCAACGGCTCTCCGGCTTTCAGAACCTCTTCCAAAGCCCGGTATCCTTTCTTCTCAATCCTCTCTACCGTAGCCCGGACGCATTCCCGCTCCGTCTTTCCGGCATCCAGGCATAACTTGTATTCTTTCGCTACCTGTTCCAACTGTTCAAGATCGGCGGATGTATAAGACTTCCATACATTTTTTCTCTCCATGGTCGATCACAACCTCCCTTTTTATCATTTCTAATACACATTATACCAGATTGTCAACAATCTTCCATCCTTCTTTTACTTAAATTTTTCTAAACACTTACTTTATATTCCTAAACCAACATACGGCGGCAGCTTACACACTTCTTAGTTTTTCCGCAAATTCATTGCTTAATGTAATCTTTGCCACATAAAATACATCGCCGGTCATATATACTGTCCAATCGTCCTCAATCTCCACCTGAAGTTCTCCTCCCGGCATATGGACGATCACCTTATTATTAGTCATTCCAAGCTTATACGCCACGCCTGCCGCCGCACATGCTCCTGTTCCTGACGCCAGCGTGTAGCCTGCGCCTCTCTCATATATCTCGATTGCGACATGCTCTTTATCGACCACCTTCATGATCTGTGTATTCACACGATTCGGGAAATACCTCGCCATCTCCGCATAATCCCCTATCTTGCATACCAACGGCTTCGAGATCTCCCTCATAGGGATAACACAATGAGGATTACCGATCGACACACAGGTAACCGGATACAGTGTTCTTCCAAATACCATATCTTCATTGATAACTTCCCTGTCTTCTCCCGTCACCGGAATATCCTCACTGCGGAAAGACAATTGCCCCATAGACACCCGCAGACGGCTTCCGTCTTCATTCAGGAAGGTTACTTCAACCGGACCGTTCCCTGTAAACAATCTAAAATTCTTCTTCTGTATATAACTTGCGTCCTTTAGATATTTTGCAAAGATACGCACTCCGTTTCCGCTGGTCTCCGATTCGCTTCCATCCGGATTCCATACCTTGACATGCATTCCGTCTTCCCCAAGAATCGGCCCCTCTAAGATTCCGTCAGAACCAAGACCCGCGTTCCGGTCGCAGATCATCTTCACATTCTCCGGATTCAATTCCAACTCATTCTTATTCGGATCAAACACAACGTAATCATTACCAAGCCCATGGTAACGCTCTAATACTACCTTCATACCATACCTCCATATCCCGTCCGGGGTTTTAAACTCTATTTACATCATAACAGGCATTATTCCCCTTTTCAATATAATTCCGGAACTTTATCCTGTTTTGTTTACCTTGTTTCTAAAAACTCCCTCTCCTTTTGCGCCGTCCCGTCATCCGGATATTCGGAGATATATTTGTCTAACTCAACCTTGGCGCTCTCCCAGTCTTCCGCCTGTTCATACGCCACAATCATATTATATTTCATCTCCTGCTCCATCTCGGCGCTGTTGCCCTCCGTTCCAATACCAAGACGGAAATAATTCTGGGCGGACACCGGATTATCAAGCTTCAACTCACAGCTTCCGATAAAATTATAAAGCGTCCCCGTCAGCTGCGCCTCATTCTCCAATGCGTCCAGAAACGCCTCTTTTGCCCCTTCATAGTCTTTCTGTTCCCATCTGGCAATTCCGATTCCCCTGTATGCGTCCCCTATATTCACGCCGGCTTCCACTGCTTCTTCAAATGCCGCCGCCGCTTCCTCATACTGTCCTGCTTCCAGGTATTCCACTCCCTTCTCGGCAGGATTTCCCTGACAGCCCGCGAGCAGAAAACCCATAAGAAATACAGCTGTTATTCTTCCTATATACTTCATATTTCCTCCTATACGGTATATTTCGCCACACCTGTAGAGTTCAGGATTGCGACAAACATAACCCCCACCTCCGAAAGGATGGCCTCCCACATATTAAACCATCCCGTAACCGCAAGCACCAATATCAATATTTTTATAAAGAGCGCAAACGTAATGTTCTGGTTCACAATTTTAAGAGTTTCTCTTGCTATCTTAATAGCGTCTACAATTCTCGGCAGTTCATCTTCTATCAGAATTACATCCGCCGCTTCAATCGCGGCAGACGCTCCTGTCGCTCCCATCGCAATTCCTACGTCTGCTCTTGCAAGAATAGGCGCGTCGTTGATTCCGTCTCCTACACAGACCAAACGTTCTCCATTCCCCTGGATACTTAAGAAATCTTCTACATGCTCTAATTTATCCTCCGGCAGAAGATTTGTATATGCATAATCCATCTCAAGTTCTCTGGCAATCGGAATACTTGCTTTCCCTGTGTCTCCGGTAAGCATAACCAAAACCGCGCCGCACTTATCCTTCAGATACCGGAATGTATCTCTCGTATCTTCCTTTATCGAGTCTCTAATCACAATATATCCCGCATACAATCTTCCGACCGCGACATAGAGCACCGTCCCATCCTGATCCACGTCCGCACAGAATATATTCTGTCTGTCCATCAGTTTTTTATTTCCTACATAGACCCTCTGCCCTTCAAACATGGCGCTTACACCATATCCCGGCATCTCCTTCATCCCGTATACTTTCCTCTGATCAACATGTCTTCGGTATTCTTCTAATAACGACTGCGCAATCGGATGATTCGAGTAAGACTCCACATGCGCCGCAATCCGCAGAAGTTCCTCTCTGGTCATATGAAACGCCCTGACGTCCGTTACTTTAAACACCCCTTCTGTCAGCGTCCCCGTCTTGTCAAATATAAACGTATCCGCCCTTGCAAGATCCTCCAGATAATTTCTTCCTTTCACTACGATTCCCTGTCGTGCCGCCGACGCAATTCCCCCAAGAAACGCAATGGGGATAGACAGCACCAAACCGCACGGACACGCCACCACAAGGAATATCAGACCCCTGTATATCCATGTATCCCAATTCCCATAAGAAAAAGTCAGCGAAGGATATGCCATAACCGCCAGGGAACACAACAGCATAACCGGAGTATAGATCCTCAGAAAACGCGCGATAAAATGCTCGCTGTCCGCCTTGCGCTCCTGTGCTTCTTCCACCATCTTCATGATTCTGGCAACGGCAGAATCTTCGTATGTCTCAAGAACCTTGGCCTCTACGGCAGCGCTTAAGTTAATACACCCGCTGTATATCTTATCGCCTGCGCCCACCGGAAGCGGCTCGGCTTCCCCTGTCAATGTCTTCATGTCTATATCTGATATTCCGAACGTAACCATGGCATCCGCAGGTATCCTCTCTCCAGGCTTGATAATGATCAGATGTCCCGGCTTGAGCGCCGCCGGATCAACCTTAAATTCTCTCCCATGCACAATCCTCGTGGCATACTCCGGTCGAATATCAATTAACCCCTGGATTTCCCGCTTGGTATTATCCGTCGTATACGCCTCAAACAACATTCCCAGTTCAAATAATAACATAACAAATACGCCCTCTGTATATCTTTCGATTCCAAGAGCGCCGATTGTTGCAAGAATAATCAATGTATATTCCGTCAGAAACCTCTTCTGCATCATATTCTCTTCTAATCTTCGGAACGATTCAAATCCGATGATCAGATATGCAAACAAAAACCAGCCAAATATGATCCTTTCATCCAGAATATAATCCGTATCTGCAATCACTGCCCCCGCATACACGATTACTCCCACGATATAGATGATGCATCTTCTTTTCAACTGCTTCGTCATGCCACTTTTCCTTTTGATAACTTTAACAACTGTTTTTTATTATATGATGTCTATTCCGTAATATGTTCCATCCCCTGGCTGATAATCGCCTGAATATGTCCGTCAGCCAGCGAATAGTATACCGTCTTCCCGTCTCTGCGGTTCTTCACCAGTTTCATCTGCTTAAGTACCCGAAGCTGGTGGGATATTGCCGACTGCGTCATATCCAGAACCTCGGCAAGATCGCAGACGCACATCTCCGATTCCAATAATACGCACAGAATCTTAACTCTTGTGGAATCCGCAAACACTTTATAAAAATCCGCAAGTTCATTCAGCAATTCTTCCCTGGGCAGCTTCTCCCAAACTCTTGATACGGCATCCTCATGGACACATGTTACATCACAGCATTCAACCTCTGTTCCCTTCATATATCCTTCCTTTCACTTACCTTTGAACTCTATTTTTTAATTATGCCAAATGGCATCTTTTATTTCAACCATTTGGCAAAAATAAAAAGAAAATTAATATTTTCGTAATGAGTTTAATAATAATAATACCATTTTCATCCCCCATATTGTATAATAAACAAATAAACAGTAAGAAACTGTTCTGGCAGTTCCTTATAAGAACAAACCGGAGGTGAATATATGACCAATATTCCGATGAGATCGTCCGGAAGCCTCAATTCCGGCAATATCTTGAACATTAACCAAACCCGGGTCCAGGGCGCCCTGAATCGACAGAATATTTCTTCGATCAATCACACGGGAACCCGCAGAATACCGGATTCATACCGTCCGGCGCATACGCATGCCAACGAAGGTTCATATGCCCCTATACATACACAGTCTCCGCGGGAGACGATTCCTCCTCTTCGCAATCTTATACAAAAAGGTCAGAAGATGAATATCGGAATAGCCGGGCAATTACAAAGAATCAGAATTGCCATGGGATGGAACGTTCTTAACCCGCAGTGCGATATCGATCTGTCCGCATATCTGCTGGACAATTCGGGCAAGGTTCCTGCCGACGACTGGTTCGTATTCTATGGGCAAACGCGAAGCCCCGACGGCAGCGTCATCCTGAATACCGACGGTTCCCCGCAGGACCGTGAAATTGCCGACATTGATTTTACAAAGCTTCACTCTTCGATACGGAAGATAGTGTTTGTCCTCACCATCAATGAAGCCTTTGCTCAGCGCCTGAATTTCAGTATGGTGAAAGACGCCTATATCCGGCTGCTTAACCCGGCCGATCACCAAGAGATATTAAGCTTTATGCTGACAGATTATTACGAAAATGTAACTTCCATGATGCTGGGAGAGATCTATCTGCACAATGACGCCTGGAAATTCAACGCAATAGGAAACGGGGTCGCCAGAGACCTTGCCGGCCTGTGCGAATTATACGGTGTCCAGACAAATTAGACTGGAGGGAATAATATTTATGCTTACATTTGAGACCATCAACGAATTAACCTTGAAGGTTACCTGCACGGGAAACGACGTCTTATTCACCAAGGCCGGCGCTTACATTGCCGGAGACTGTCCCGGCAATACAAACTATCGTTTTGAGAAAGTCCTGTTAGGACCTCAGACGAATCTGACCCAGGCTATTTTCGGTTCTATCGCCCGGCGCGTCACCGGGGAGAATATTCCGCTTATGAAGGTCACGATGAACGGGAATTCCGAGACTTACTATGCCTGCAACGCCCAGCACGTCCTGATCTATAAGCTTGGAATCGGCGAAGTCATCTCCGTGGAATCCGAAAATATTCTTGCATTCACCCAGGACTGCAAATACAGCGTCCGATTTATCGGCGTCGGCGTCCTCTCACAAAAGGGATTGGCAACGTCTACTCTTACCGGCGAAGGCAATAACGCCTATGTCGCCATCCTCACGGACGGAAACCCGATCGCCCTCAGCAACGTAGAGACTCGCAATACCATCTCCGTCGATCCGGATGCCGTAATCTGCTGGATGGGAAACGGAAACTGCGATCCCCATATTAAGACCGATGTGAACTGGAAGACCTTTATCGGCCAGTCTTCCGGCGAATCTTATTCGTTCGAATGGCACGGCGGCCTGCCGGTAACCGTAATTATCCAGCCCTCCGAACGACAGGGGGGCATTCAGTTAAAGATAGACTGATTTCCTGCAATGATAAAGAGCCTGCACAGGACGGCAGATTATACCGTTCTGTGCAGGCTCTCATTATAACAGGCAATTACATCCTGCGCCGTCCCTTACTGCTCAGATAATTCTCCATCCATACAAGCATCTCTTCCGAAAAAATATCCTCGCCTTTCATCTCTGTCAAATTGCCTACAGCCTCATATTTTCTGCAAAATCCCGCCGGAACGATACCCACATCCGCCGCTTCCGCCATCGATACGTCAAACTCGCTGTCGCCGGCGGCAATCACCTCGTCCGCGCCGATATATTCCCGGAATCTCTGCACGGCCGTCCCTTTATTCAGCTTTTTCGGCACGACATAGACCTTCTCACCGTTGCGGAACACATCCACTTTTCCGGCGTCCAGCCGGGTCTTCAAGCTCAAGACTACCGTATCCGGCTCTTCACACTTTGTGAACAGGAACAATTCTTCGATAAACCGTAATTCAAATTTCCGAAGAGGTTCCCGCTCAAGAAGCCCGATTGCCCGACGCATTTCCCCGGCGCAGCCCGATACCAGTTCTCTCGAACGCTGATACCAGACGCCGTCTTTCGCTCCATTAACCAGAAGAACCCCTCCGTTACATACCAGTGAATATTCGAATCTTCCTGCGTTCAGACGGATTCTGTCATACTGCTCCTGCGTCCTGGTGGTCGTCGGAACGATCAGGCACCTTTCCTTAAGCCTTCCAAGAAGCTTCTGCGTCTTCTCCGTTATATAAGAGATCTCCCTGCCCTGGTATATCTCGACATTGATCCATCTGCCGCCGGAACGGCGTCCGCAGAAGGCCGTAACCTCCCCGTCACGGACGCCCGGACTGCAAACGGCGTCTTTTGGCACATGCTTATAAGAATAAATCAGCGTATTATCCAGGTCTAAATGGATCACCCACATTATTTCCTCACAACTGCTTTCCTGATCATGTCGACCGGAATAATGAGGAAGCCTAATACCATCGCCACTACCAAAGCCCGCATACTGAGCATCGTCGTACTGAACACTTCTCCTCCTATCTGAATGATAACGGTCTGCAGTACAAAGATCGAACCCATGACAAGAAGGAATTTCTTGTTTTCACCGATATGCTCAAACAGATTGAATCTGTCCGATCTGGTGTTCAGGCTGTTGAAGATGATCGAATAAATAAAGAACGCGAACATGAACGTCTTCTCATATAGTTCCGGATCCGTGCAGGACGCCGGCATCACGAATTCTGTAATTCCTCCTATATTTTCAAGGATTAAGATTGAGCCCAGCGTAATGAATACAGAACTTACGCCGATCGCAGACTTGATAAATCCGGTAAGGATGTTATCCGTCCTCTTCGCCGGCTTATCGTCCATATACCTCTGGAGAATCGGTTCGCCTCCGAACGCCATGGCCGCAAGCGTATCCATAATCAGATTGATCCACAGGATCTGTACGATAGAAAACGGCTCGGTCCACCCAAGGATCGGCGCGATGATATTCATCAAGAGTGTACTGATATTGACAGTCAGCTGGAAGATCAGAAATTTTCCGACAGACTTAGCCATTGTACGGCTGTTCAATACACAATCCTTAATCGAAGTCAGACTGTTGTTCAGGATCACTACGTCTCCTGCTTCCTGCGCCACTGCCGTTCCGTCTCCCATCGCGAATCCGATATCCGCCTGCTTAAGAGCAGGAGCGTCGTTTACACCGTCTCCTGTCATACCGCAGACATTGTCCATCTGCTGAGCCGCCGTTACCAGCCGCTTCTTATCCAACGGTTTCGCCCTGCTTACGACACGGAGATCCGGGAGCTTCTTCTTAAGCTCTTCATCCGACATCTGTTCCAGTTCATCATGTGTAATAACTACGTCTTTGCTCTCGTCCTTCAGGATTCCTGCTTCCTTAGCGATCGCTACGGCCGTCTCTTCCGCGTCGCCTGTTACCATCACAACCTGGATCCCCGCACGGTTCAGCACGCCCACCGTCTCGACCGCGTCTTTTCTGACATTATCCCTCAGACAGAGGACTGCAAGCAGAATCTTCTTATCTCCCGTAAACTTCGCTACTGCCAGAAGTTTCATCGTCCGCTTTGCCTGCGCGATCATCTGCTCCTCTACCTTACTTCTCTGCATCGGAGTAAATTCCCTGATACCGCCCTCTTCCGCGGCGTAATGGGTGATCTCGCCGATAATATTCTCTGTCGCGCCCTTCCAGTAGATAGTACCGTCATTCAGCAGAACCGTCGCGCATTTCTTCTCAGAATCGAATCCGCTGATCTCTCTTACCTTAGAACCGTCCACCTTCTCCGTGCCGCCGTTCGCCATCGAATAGGTCAAAAGCGCCCGGTCCATATTATTACTTCCGATCGCCTTACCCTCGGAAATCTTCGCGAGGTTATTAAGCGTAATGGCTTCCAGAAAATCCTGATCTGCAATCTTATCCGTGATCTGGCCGCCTCCCCTGATAAACTCCACCAGAGAAAGATTCCCTTCCGTGATCGTTCCTGTCTTATCGCTGAACAACAGGTTCATGTATGCCGAATCCGAAAACGCCGCTTTATGGCTGACGAGAATATTCTTCTTGTACATAGATTCCGTATTCATAGACTGAACCAGGCTGTTCATCATCGGAAGTCCCTCCGGAACCGCCATAATGACGATAGACGCCATCAGCATCACCGCCTCCGCAGCCAGCAGCACGACGAATACCGGTGTGATTGCCTGGTCTGTCCTCATGACAGTAAGCACGACCTGAAGAACGCCGGCAATCGCCGCGGCGGAGACGCCCAGTTTACCGATACCTGCCGCAACGACTTCCAGTTTGAGACTTGATGTATCTTTCCTCTCATCCTCTTCATTTTCATCCGTCAAAGCCTTATTGATCTTACCAAGCTCGGAAGCGTCTCCGATCACGGTCGCCACCATATACGCCTCGCCGCTTGTAACGACAGATCCCATAAACACTTTACTTTCCGAAGCATAATCCGTAGACTCCGCCTCTTCCATGGTACGCGCCGCGAACTTATTCTCATCCCTGGACTCCCCGTTAAGCGCGGCCTGGGATACCTTCACATTTCCCTCGAATAACAATCCGTCCGCCGGCACCTTATCACCGGACTGAATCAGGACGGTATCGCCTTTCACGATCTCACTGGTAAGGATCTTGACAAGCTTGCCGCCTCTGATCACCTTGGCGTAAGTTTTATTGTATTCTTCCTGAAGGGCCTCGCTTCTCGACGTATTCCGGTACTCGGACAGTGTGCTGAATCCTGTCGCAAGGCCGATCGCAAGGATTATACTGACGATCTCAATCACATCATTCTCACCCGCAAGCGCCGGAATCATCACGCCTAATACTGCCAGCGCGATCTTCAGCACGAGGGCGCCGCACAATACTTTTATCCAGATATCGTTAAACGCTCCGATAAACATTGACCATAGGGACTCCTGCTCCTTTCTGGCGAGTTCGTTGGTTCCAAATTCTTTCTTACTCTGTTCTGCCTGTTCGTCGGACAGTCCGTTCTTAAGGACGTCCTTCTTCAACTCTTCAATCATATGCACTCTCCTATCACGCTTTATCTTCTATTATTTACAGAAAAAGAGAAACCTATCGCAGTTTCTCTTTAAAAACTATTACGTATTAAACATAACGCTTACAGAGATCACCAAGCGAAGGATCATTCGTTCCCTGCCCTATGGCGCTAAATTTCCACTCGCCATTATATCTGTATATTTCCCCGAATATCATCGCCGTCATACCAGAATAATCTTCTGTAAGATTATACTTGCACATCTCCCGGTTATTCCTGCCGTCTACCAGCCGGATAAACGCGTTGCGGATCATACCGAACTGCTGCCTCCTCCGTACCGCGTCGTAGATATTTACAACGATCACAATCCTGTCATATTCCGGCGGAATCTTGGAGAGATCCATGAGGATCTGCTCGTCGTCGCCTTCTCCGGCTCCCGTCAGATTATCTCCCATATGCCTTATGGTACCTGACTTATGCACCAGATTTCCGAAATACACCAGATCGCCGTTATTTCTAAGTTTCCCCTCCTTTAACAGAATCGCGGAAGCGTCGCAGTCGATATCCTGCTGTGCCTTAAGCCCCAGAAACCCTCTCTTCTGCTCCACTTCATCCCAGCCCAGACCTACAAGAACCGTAGATAACCCAGCGTTTTCCTTGGACAGACTGACCTTCTGACCTTTTTGTAAACTGATTGACATTCTTAATCCCCTCCTGACACTACTCTACATCCACGCCGAAATTCGCGCACAGCGCGGCCAATCCGCCCTGATATCCGCTTCCGATCGCGTTAAACTTCCATTCACCGTTATTCTTGTATAATTCACCGAATACGACGGCCGTCTCGATCGAGAAGTCCTCTCCCAGGTCATATCTTAAGAGTTCCTCTCCTGTCTCTTCGTTATAGATTCTGATAAACGCGTTATTCACCTGACCGAAATTCTGCCTCCTCTGTTCCGGTTCATAGATAGTCGCGGTAAACGCGATCTTCGTCAAATTCTCCGGTACTCTGGAAAGATCGATCCTGATCTGCTCATCGTCTCCCTCTCCGGCGCCCGTACGGTTGTCTCCCATATGCTCGACACTTCCCGACGGATGCTTCAGATTCCCATAAAACACAAAATCCTCCGACTTCGTAATCTTACCGGTATCTGCAAGCAGAAACGCGGCGGCGTCAAGATCAAATTCTCCGCCGGTATCAAACTGGTTCACATCCCAGCCTAATCCTACCACTACCTTTTTCAATCCCGGATTTCCCTTCGTCAGATTTACCTTCTGACCCTTCTGTAAACTTACTGGCATATCAAATTACCTCCTTATGCTACTTCTATTCCATAATGGCCGCACAATGCCGCCAGTCCGCCCTGGAACCCGCTGCCAATCGCGTTGAACTTCCATTCACCATTATGCTTATATAACTCTCCTACTACCACTGCCGTCTCGATTGAGAAATCTTCTCCCAGATCATACCGGATCAGCTCGCTGTCCGTATCCGCATCGACAATTCTGATGTAGGAATTCGAAACCTGCCCGAAATTCTGCCTTCTTGGCTCCGCGTCGTAGATCGTAACCGTAAAAGCGATCCTCTCCACATTAGGCGGGATTTTCGCAAGGGACACTTCTATCTGCTCGTCGTCTCCGTCCCCTTCTCCCGTCAGGTTGTCGCCCATATGCTTTACCGCGCCCGACGTGTGTTCCAGATTCCCATAGAAGACAAACTCCTTCTCCGTCGGACATTTCCCGTTCGCACCGAGCATGAACGCAGCGGCGTCCAGGTCAAAGTCCGCGCCCGAATCGAATTCATTCACATCCCAGCCAAGCCCTACCATGATATTCTTCAGACTCGGATTTTTCTTCGTCAGATCAACTTTTTGTCCTTTTGTTAAATTAATTGGCATAGTGTATCTCCTCTCTTAAATATTAAAACATTCTTCTTTTTGTCTTCGAACCGTCGTTCAGATGCGCGCCGCCGTAAGACGCCAGAAATTCCTGCTTGATACTCTCCAGACGCGCCGCGTCGTCTACCCGCTGCTTTCTCGCGTTCTCCTGAATCGCTCTTGTCTCGTCGATTCCGTTGACAATCGTCCTCCATGTTGTCTCAAGAGTCTCGATCTTGATCGAACTTCCGGATGCAAGCCTTGCCGTCATCTTAGATTGTTCCACAGTATTTCTCGCATTCTTAATAAGCATCTCATTCGTCTTCTTATCCAGCTCCGACATAGCCTCCGCCTGAATCTTCTGCCGCTTAAGCATAACCGCCTGCGCAAGCGCCTGTTTAAATACCGGCAGAGTAACGATAAACGCCGAATTAATCTTTCTCACCAGATTCATATTACTGAATTCCATCGTCTTAATCATAGGAATCGACTGGATGGCAATATTTTCCGCCGTTCTTAAGTCCTGAGTCCTCTGTTCCAGCATCATAAGAGAATTATTCAGGCTCGCCAGATCCAGCTGAATGGAATTATCCCCCGTAGCGTCAAATTCGGCCTGTCTCTGGGCAATATATGCCTCCACCTCTTTACACGCCTGCTCTCCTGCCAGAATATACTTTACAAGATCGTGATAATAATTCACATTCGCCTCAAACATCTGGTCTAATTTCCGGTTCGCCTGCTTAATCTCACTTTCATACTGCCTGAGCTGGACGTAGATCTTATCGACTTCCTCCCCCATCGTATGATATTTCTCCAGAATCTTTTCAAGCTGCTTCTTAAGGTTCCCGAATAATTTTCCAAGGACTCCTTTGTTCTCTCTAATCTCATCGATATCAAACTTTGACATAATCTTTGACAAAGCCGTCAGCATCTCGCTCGACTCATCCAACTGATGCATATTCATGCTGTTGAGTACGATATCCGACGCCTTTGAGATCTCGTCCGCCGCTTCCGCGCCAAAGGATACGATAGTCTCGAGATTATAAACCTCTATCGTGCTGACGATGGCGTCGACCTCCCGCGAATTAACCAGCGCCTCATTCATCTGCTTCCTGTCGGCCACGATATCATATGACTGTACGGTTTCGATCTCATTTTCTACCGTCGCCGGAGCTGCCGTTGTTCCTGTTTTACTAAAATCAAGTCCCATATCCTTTATCCTCTCTTAAATATTTTATCACGCCACGACTTGCGGGCAGTAGGCGGAATCCTGTTCCAGTCCGGGACCTGAAGGTCATACATATAGTCCCCAAGCTGGTGTTCTTCCATCCGCTTTTTATTAAAATGATTCTCAATGTTATAACCCGTCGGCACATAGAAAAGCACGTCGAATCCAAGCAGACTCAAAAAAGTTACATAGATAGAATCCTCCGGCGTCATCAAAGTCTCGGTAGTAATCAGATAGATCAGCTTCGGATTCTTCTTCGTAAAATCAAACTGCTGAAGCAGTCTCACCGCTTCTTTCGGCAGATTAAGCGCGACAGAGACGATGGTATACTCCGTCCCGTTTTCAAAGGTTCCCTTAATCAGCCGCTGTTCGATCAATACCTCCAGCTTATCCAGGATGTGTTCCTGCATCTCTTCCCGCAAGAACGCATATGGATAACCGGGATGACTCTTGATCTTTTCCCTCCTGAGCTTCCCGTTCCTGAAAAACTCCGTGGCGTACATCCGCAGGGGATTGGGCATCGCCGCGGTCAGAAACGGAGCGCGGTCGATAACCAGTGTCTCCGGCGTCATAAGCTGCCTGATCAACGTCCAGTAATTCTCTGTATCCCTGTCCTTCACACCGGACATCTTCGCAAAGATAACCGGCAGATTCACAATTCCGTCAACTGTACTAAAGTTTGGACGGAATTTTAACTCGTTATTCCAGAGAATCTTAATCTCCCGATCCATAGTCTGTAACAATATAACATTCGCCTTCGTAAACTGCTGATTTCTGTACATTCCAGAGTCCTGATACATCAGCGTATCTAACTCCCTCTCCGCATGATATGCCGCAGTACCGATATGAAGCTGCACGTCCTGCTCCGGAAATCTCGCAAGAGTCATCGATACCTGATGATTAATCTCATACAACAGCGTATCCTCAAGACAACAGCTTTCATTCAGGTTCGGACACAGTATCAGCACATCTGTCGGAATCCGTGCCAGATACTTCATAAACAATGCTTCATTCGCGTCCTTACAGCCTCCCATATAGATAAAACAGCCGACCTTCGGCAGTTTCCAGTTCTGAAACAACCTCCCCTGATACCTCTTGATCCAGCACAAGAGGTATACTGCTTTATTCAGCAGTCTGTGAAGATTCATTCCCGCCTCTTTTGATTCCTCAGTCATCACTTCCGCAAATGCTTTCACCAGCAATCCCCGAAGTTCCTTGCTTGCCGGGTACTGTATATTTGCCTGCAGATCAAGAAGCATCTGCTCCAAAGTCCCGTAATTTCCTCTGCGGATACGCATGATCTCATCCGGCGTCGGCTTCGGTATCCTTCCGTTTTCCACAACCACGCGCCGCTTCTCGTTTTGCAGCGCAAGATAGAACTGATACAGATCGTTGGCATATGTAAGCTTATCTTCTACGCCTCTGATCCTGCAATAACAATTATAGAACAGATCCGGCCTGTCGCCTCTGACTGCCGGCGCTTTCAATATATCCGCAAGACCTTCCCCTTCGATCCAGGCATTCGTACAGTTCCTGATCCCTGCTTCATCTCCGAATATCTTCCGGTTCTGCTCTTCCTGTTCAAACTTCCGGCATAATTGCCCCAGTGAAAAATCCTTTGAAAATGCTTTTCCATCCGGAACGTCATACACGTCCGATCTCACCGAACCCGGATCCAGCTTCCTATACTCCTCGTCTCCCGCAGTCTGTACAAGCAATACGTCACATCCGGCCCGATTCAGGATCGTGATAAGAAGAAGCTCATAATTGCTGATAACGCCGCAATACAAAATCTTCGGCACACTGTTCTCTCCAAGTCGGCCTACGATACGTTCAAATTTATAATACAGCCAACACATAAACTTAATATATGCATTCTTAAGCATGTTCTCTGTCTTTCCTGCTTTTCTTAACTCATCCAGACAGTCATATATGGAACACGCGACACTTTCTCTCTGACGTTCGCCGAGTCTCGGAAGCCATTTCTTCAGGCTTGCAGATATGAATCCTGTACTCAGCCGGAAATCCATCCCCATGATTTCTCCGTAATAGGAAAGATTCCCCTCCGTCGGATTTGCAATTCTTCCTTCAATGACCACGCCCGTCCTGCGCACAGTATCATAATATTGATAGAGGAACTTATCGACTGCATCCGAAGTACGGTTAATCCGATAAAAATATGCTCTTTTTTCTCTGCGTTTACTCATTTCCACAAAAAAATCATCAAGGTTCATTTCATTTCTCCCGGAAAGCACTATGTATTATTTTAGCATAGGAGGTATCATTTTACAAGTTTCCGAAGGGATTACGAACATTATTGTCAAAAAAAGTACAGACTAATCAGTGAATCCCCTGACAAACAAGCCGATATCCTCATAATTGACTGCCAGATTGATGTTCTGGCCCTCGTCAAACCCTGCGGTACTGATACCGATAACTTCTCCCTGCATATTCAGCACCGCGCCGCCGGAACTTCCATGAGAGATCGGAGCGGTAAACTGGATCATATTAACCGAATCAATCTTACGAAAACCTGATATAATTCCGTCTGATACGGAATTGAACAATCCCAGAGGGCTGCCGATGGCCACTACCTTCTGTCCTCTGACGAGGTTCTTCTTTCCCCGATAGATCGGCAGCGGTTCCAGACATCGGTCGATCCGAAGCACGGCAAGATCTAACACGGAATTGTATTTGATGATTTCGTTCGTACGGTAAACTTTCTCGTCGTCCTCTATCCGAACATCAAAGAAGCACCCGCCTGCCGTCACGTGATTGTTCGTAAGAATATAGCCCGCCCGTCCTGTCATAATTCCTGACCCTGTCGCAATAGGGCTCCCCTTCCTGTCATACACCGCTATCATAACAATAGAAGAAGCCAGCCGCGCCAGCTCTTCAAAGCTCTTTTCCGAGAGCTGCGGACGCGGACAGTTCTCCGGCTGCTGTAACGGCTTAGCCGGGCATATACTTTCCGGCTGCTGCATCGGCTTTGCAGGGCGCATACTTTCCGGCCGCTGCATCGGCCTTGCAGGGCGTATACTTTCCGGCTGCTGTGAAAGTCCCGGCCGACGCATCTTAGACTCCTCGGCTTCCCCTTCCGAATTTATCCCGATTCTTTCATTCTCACCCGCTCTGTACTCCGGAAGCGTCAAAGAACGGAATTCTCCCAACTCCAACGCCCCAGATAATCTCTTAAGCTCAGCCGCGGTCTCAATATCCTTCCGGTATTCAAGAAGCAGTACGTCGCATCCAATCAGAGTAAGCATATAATAAAACAGATACTCCTGCTCCTTCTGCACGTCCTCCGCCAATATCTTATAACAGCCGCGCTCATTCCACTCTGACAAAGACGTACCCAGCACACAGTCTGTCCAATATAAGAGCTTAACGATAAAGTTTCTCTCTATAGACTCCGTCATATTTTTCTTAAGATACCGATATCTGTCCGCCGCCTCAAGGCACGCGGCGCCCAACGCACTGCCAAACTTCTCGTCCCTGTCCTGATTCCGCACAAATATCTCCTTCTTTGCCCGAAATGCATTAAACTGCCTCTCGTAAAACTCCATATCCGTCCGGGAAGTCAGCCGCGGAAGAGACTTCACTCTTGTATAGAACAGTCTATTATTCCTCATCTCCCCGGCCATCTTCTCGTCAATAGCAGAAATCTTACGTTCTGTATCCGATTCGCATCCAAGAGCCCTGACAAAATACACATCCCGCCTGTCTCCGTTATAGCCGCCCTTTATACTCAGGAATGATTCCAAAGAACCTATATTCATAATGTTATGCCGGTATGTAATCTTTCTTCTCATTGTGATCACCTGTCCATAAAACTATAATCTAATCTTATCACAACGCAAAAAATATATCTACCAATTCTCTTAATGATGTGATATATTTAGTCTATTGATATAAGACTGCATAGATTATAAGGAGTCCTCGTTAATATGAAAAATCAGGCAATTTATTACAGTGTAGGGCCGCTTCTGTACTGTCCCGCGGACAATACCTCCATCGCGGCCTCCGTCATTTCACAGAGGTTTGGGACGCATTTTTCCCTCGCCCTCTGCCTGGAAGATACGATAAACGATAATTTTGTCGCAGAAGCCGAGAATCTGCTGGTCGCTTCTATAAATAATATATACGAATCCAGGCAGGATAAGGACTTCTATCTGCCTAAGATCTTTATCCGGGTACGGTCTCCCAGACAGATCAAAGAACTCTCCCGCCGTTTTGGAGAAAGCGGCGAGCTCGTAACAGGATATATCGTTCCCAAGTTCGACTTAACCAACGCCGATTCTTATCTCCAGCAGATCACCGACCTGAACAGCGCCCCAGGTAAGGTCAAATATGCAATGCCGATCTACGAAAGCTCTGCAATCGCAGACCTGCGGACACGTTATGACGTCTTATATGACCTCAAAGAAAAACTCTCCCTGATCGAGCCATGGGTTCTGAATATACGCGTAGGGGGCAACGACCTGTCCCATCTGTTTGGTTTCCGCCGGGAAGCGGATGAATCCATCCATCAGATCACCCCTATTGCCAATATTTTCTCGGACATCATCACGGTATACGGCACAGATTATGTGATCTCCGGTCCCGTATGGGAATATTACTCCGGCGCACAGTGGGAGTCTGGTCTTTGCAAAGAGATCAAAGACGACAAACTCTGCGGCTTTATCGGAAAAACCGTGATCCATCCCAACCAGATCAGAGTCGTGAACGAAGAATATCGGGTTACAGTGAAGAATTATGAAGACGCATTACAAATCCTGAACTGGAATTCTAAGAAAGATTCCTTTGTCTCCGGCAACATCAGCAAGGAACGGATGAATGAATATAAGACTCATCTTAACTGGGCGCGTAAGACGTGCTTTATGGCAGAATGCTACGGTACAGAACCCAAAACCTCTCTGTAAACCGACAGGATATCAAAATTCTAACAAAAGCAAACACAATATAAATTATAATAAAGGGAAAAATTATGACAAAGAAAATAGCCGTAATCAATGATCTGTCGGGCTTTGGACGATGTTCTCTTACCGCGGCGATCTCCGTACTTTCTGTGATGGGAGTTCAGGCATGCCCCCTTCCAACAGCAATTCTGACCGCCCAGACAGGATACCCCAGCTACTATTGCGATAATTATACTGATAAGATGGAATATTTCCGCTCTGAATGGAAGAAGATGAATCAACATTTTGACGGGATTTACACCGGATTTGTCTCCGACGAGAAGCAGATTACTCAGATCTTACGTTTCATCAATACCTTCAAGAGTACCGACACTTTCCTTCTGGTCGATCCTGTCATGGGTGATGAAGGGCAGCCTTATCCCATCTATACTCCAACCCTTCTTGAAAAGATGTACGAGCTGGCAGTATCAGCCGATATCATTACTCCGAACCTCACCGAGTTATGCCTTCTGACGGATAGTGACTACCAATCGCTGATATCGCATGATTCGCCAGATGAACTAATACAGATAATCGGAACATTGGGGCAAGAATTCTGCAAAAAGGGGCCAAAGCATGTAATCGTCACCGGAATCCGGTTTCAGGACAGAGACGGAATAGCAAAGATGGGCAATCTGTTGGTTGATTCGAAAGCTTTCTCTCTCTTTTCTTTTCCGTACATTGGCGGCAGTTATTCCGGAACCGGAGATCTGTTCGCCTCGTGCATAGCGGCCGGAACTGTACGCGGTTATTCTCTTCCTTCCGTCATCCAAACGGCAGGCGACTTCCTGGAACAATCGCTGATCGACTCTGTTAAAGAACAGATTCCTCACAACGACGGGGTCAATTACGAACAATATCTCCCCCTCTTATTAAAAATTTAAATTAGACCGACATGAAAAGCGCAGAATTCCTGCAAAGAAATTTCTGCGCATACCATACGATAAGTATATCCCTATATATCTCCAATCTTCTTTATAATCCCACAGCATTTATAATGTCTCAGCGGGTAAGCCTCAATCGGCACGTGTTTCTCCTGAGCGAGTCTGACCAGATGCTTAAGTTCCCTGCTGTCTTTATATCTTTCATTAACCAGTATCATCCAGGGAACTCTTCTTAGCAGTACCCGCGTTGCCTCTCCGATTCCCGGCTTGATAAGATTAATATCTTCAACTTGATATTCTTTTGCCACTTCTCGTACCTCGTCAACTCCCGAACCTTTTGCCGAACTGCCGCCAGGTTCCGGCAATAATGTAAATTCCCTCTCGATAGCGTCAATAAATTCATAGGACAGATCTGCATCTTTAAGTTCTTCATAGAATGCTGCGCCGTGAAAATCATCTTCTCCAATGATATCATCGCGTAAAAATGTCCTGCTGATCAGCCCGGACACCGTACAATTCAGACACGAGCTGGGAATCAGAATATCCTCATGGGTTCCGCAAAGCTCCGTCACATTCGCCGGATCCGCAACGACTGCGATCTCGGAAGATACGCCCTTATATACTGCAATCTCCTTCTTAAGCTCATTCAATATAGCGCCCTTGCCGATCCAACCGTCCACAAACAATAATCTCTCCGCCAGATAACGATCCAGCAGATATCTCATTGCATTATGGTCGATTCCCCGTCCTCTTATAATCGATATAGAATAATGAGGAACATCCACACCATATTTGAACTTCATATACCGCTTTACCAAGATGCCGACCGGTATCCCCGCCCTGGCAAGGGATACCAGTACGACGTCCGCCCCTTTTTTCTTCATGATTCTATCTGCAAGCCTTCCGACTGCCTGCGCCACGGTTCCCGAATAGATATCCAGGGTTTCTTTATAAATCTTCATGTATCTATCCGTAGGCACATATTCAATCGGAAGCATCTCGCTGTAGTGTCCGCCCGACTGGATCAGCCGCTCCCGCTCCTCCGTCGGCTGGGGCTTCACCATGCCCGAGATATCTTTCAATAAAAGTACGACGTCCTCTTCATTATATGAGCTTCTCATCCCTGACACCACCTGACCAAATAAATACTGCTGTTTTTCTTTCTTATCGCGTGAATCAGAGAATTCCGCCCTGCCTTCTCATTCCCCTCTGCATCTGTAATGACAAATACTCTGTCGTAACTGCCGATATCATAAATAAACGTAACCCTGTCCGAATCATACAAACTTCGTAATTCATACCTTGTCCGCAGCGGGTAACCCTCGTCCGACGAAACCGCAATCGGACTCCGCGTAGTCGAATGGCATCTTACCGCACAACCCTTATCTTCCATACTCGCTCCTATATAGAGAGCCGGAAACATGAATTCCTCCGTTCCCACAACAAGTATCTTCTCATCTGCCCGGGGATTAAATACAGCATCCACCCTCCTCCACAGAGATTCGCACGCCCCCTTATATTCCGCCGCGTCTACCAGTCTTCTTGCATCCAACCGGCCCGTTAAACACACTTCTTCCACATCGCTTATCTCATTGATATTACACGGTTCATAGAGTCCGTTCTCATGATACCCTTCCGCTGTCTCACTGTAATTCCTGTGATCCGTTTTCAACAAATAATGTACATTGATCCCCTTCTGCTCATACTCCTTCATCTGCTTTTCCGTCATACTGTTCAATATGGAGGCAACAGAGAATCTTATTCTTCTGCCATACAATTCATTCAGGATATTTACAATATTCAAGATAGTATTTCCCGTCGTAACTTCATCCTCAATAAAGATAATCCGATCAATCTCATCTATGATCCCGTCAAGATCATCCTTCACCAGCTTCTGCTCCGAGGCATGGCTGTGAGCCTCCGTAAATAGCAGATACTCCACATCAAGAATACTCTCTCTCGTCGTCTGGATATACTTTGTCCCCAGCCGAATCGCCGTTTGCGCCCCAATCGCAGTCGCCGTCTCTGCAAAACCTATCAGGAGTAATCTCTCATCCTGATAGACATTCTCAATCACCTTCGCAAGCGCGTCAAATAACGTCAGCGCCTTCCTCGGTTCCACCGGAATATGTTTTCCCTGCAAAGTATTTATCACAAGATAATTGCGTTTCCTGTTATTCTCCCGTTTCCCTATAGTCACCAGAGTTTCTTCTCTATACATACTTTTCACATCCTTTTACCGTTGCTTTCTTAATTTATCTCTCTTCTCCCGCAACGGTATCATTATACGTGAAAATCCATTCCTAAGCAAGCACACTCATGATCTATTCGTATACAGAATCCGGATTGAGTTCAGCACGCATAACACAGCGACTCCTGTATCTGCAAAAACAGCCATCCACATATTGGCAAACCCAAAAAATCCCAGCACCATAACCAACGCCTTGATCATCAGAGCGAACACCACATTCTGCATGGCTATATTCCCTGTCTTCCTGGCGATATCTATCGACTCCGGTATCGCATCCACGGAAGAAGTCATAAAGACCACATCCGCCGCCTCAATCGCCGCGTCTGCTCCGCTGCCCATCGCCGCTCCCACATCCGCCCCCGCGAGTACCGGCGCATCATTGATGCCGTCGCCGACGAACATCACAGCTCCGTGTTTCTTTCGGATCTCCTTAAGCCGGGTCAATTTATCCTGCGGAAGAAGCTGGGCATGGACTTCCGCTATTCCTGTCTGCTGCGCTACCGCCGCGGCGCTGTTCAAAGCGTCGCCTGTCAGCATCGCCGTAATGAGACCCTGATCTTTCATACGTTTCACCGCATGCTGCGCTTCTTCCTTGATCACATCTGCAATCACCAGATATCCTGCCAGTATCCCGTCAACCGCGATCAGGACTTCCGTCCCATAAGTACTGCTGCAATATTCCGATATATCCACCTGATACAGCTCCATCAGCCCGGTATTTCCGCAGAGCACCACTCCTTCCGGAAACTTTGCGCAAATACCCTTTCCTGATATCTCCTCCACTTGCTTTGGCCTGATAAGCGATAATTTCCGCTCTCTCGCCTCCGTTACTATACTTACGGCGATGGGATGCGAAGAATCAAGCTCACAGTCTGCCGCAATCGTCAGCAGTTGTTTCTCCGTCAGCCGGTTCAGACTTACGATCTTCTGCACTACAAAATTCCCCTTAGTAATGGTACCTGTCTTATCCATTACAACCGCGCTTACATTCTTCAGCGCTTCGATAGAAACTCCGCCTTTAAACAATATCCCCCTCTTCGACCCTGCTCCGATACCTGAGAAAAACGCAAGCGGAACACTCAGTACCAGCGCGCACGGACAACTGATAACCAGGAATGTAATCGCCGTATAAATCCAGTAATTCCAATTCCCGGTCACAATTGACGGAACCACAGCGGTAAGTATCGCGGCGGCCACAACCACCGGCGTATAGATTCTCGCGAATCTGGTAATAAAACGATCTATCTTCGGTTTACTCGCAGCGGCATTTTCTACAGAATCAAGAATACGGGTTACCATAGATTCTCCTAACGGCTTCCCCACTTCCAGCTTCAGGACGCCTGTATCATTAATGCATCCCGAATATATCTCCTTTCCGGGAAATACCTTTACAGGCACCGGTTCTCCGGTTACCGGCGACGTATCGATCTGGCTCTGCCCATCTATGACTCTTCCGTCCAACGGAACCCGGTCGCCTGGACGAATCAGTATCACGTCTCCGATCTTTGCTTCCCCCGCGGGTATATCCCTCACGCCGTTTCCCTGCACCAGGCTCACTGTCTCCGGCCGAAGATCAACTGTCTCCATAATCTGGGAACGACTGCGGCTTACCGCAATATCCTCAAAGACTTCCCCCACCCGGTAGAATAACATTACACCTACGGCTTCTGCAAAATCACCGATTGCAAATGCCGCTAAAGTTGCAGCGCTCATCAGAAAATTCTCGTCAAAAACATGCCCTTTCAGCAGATTCTTTACCGCGGTCCACACGATCTCAAGCCCCAGGATCATATACGCCGCTACAAACAATACCATACTGATAATAGAATCCGGCGCTGTTCGTTCCAACACTTCACCAGCAATAAACAATGCCGCTCCTGCCGCTATAGCTATAAGATCTTTCTTATTCTCCTCTAACGGACTCTCTTTTTTCTTCCGTATTATCTCAGCCTCTTCCCGCAAAGTCACTGTTACCTCTGACTCAATCGATGCACAGATTCTTTGAATTTCCGGCAGAAGCTTCTCCTGATGATCCGCCGCCACCACAAGCTGTTTCGTCGCAAAAGTAATCACAGCCATCTCCACTCCCGGCAGCTCCTGAATCTGACGTTCCATCTTCGCCGCGCAATTGGCGCAGCCCAGATTGTTCAGAATATACGTCCTTTTCTCCACCCCCTTCGGCATATGCCTCACTTCATGAGATTGCCCTGTCCCATGATGATCACGACCGCAGCCGCAGTCCTCATGGTCGTGATGGTGGTCGTGGCCGCAGCCACAGTCCTCATGATCGTGATGATGATCATGACCACAGCCTTCATGATGGTGACCGTGCCTTTGGTTATGATCCTCATGATTTTCAACATCTATCTTTTTATTTTTCTCTCCACCCATAGCAAGTTCCTCCATTGTAATAAATTCAACAGTACACTTATTATATATGAACACTTATTCATATGTTCATATATAATATACTCACTATCCGTGGATTTGTCAATATAGATATACAAAAACCTCTGTAAAATAATCAGAAATATATCTCCGATTATTCCACAGAGGCTATCATCTAACACGTCGACTATTTCAGCATCTGCAATATTTCATCCTTAGGTTTCGCCCCAACCTCTCTCTTTACAATCTGTCCGTCTTTAAATACAAGCAAAGTCGGTATCGACATAACTCTGTACTCTTTTGCCAATTCCTGATTCTCGTCCACATCCAGCTTGCAGATCTTCACGTCCGTGACCTCGCCTGCAACCTCTTCTATTACCGGCCCCAGCATCTGGCACGGACCACACCAGGTCGCCCAGAAATCAACCAATACCGGCTCTTTAGAATCCAACACCTCTGTTTTAAAATTATCCTTGTTCAAATGTACTACTGCCATCTTCATCATCCTTTCTTCCATATATTTCATATTCTCTATTATAACCTATTTCTCAAAAAAAACCTCAATATCTCTTATTCTTTTTCTTTTTTCTATCACTTTTCACACTCACACTATTTCTCTTTTCAGCCGGCAATCGAACCTGAGCCGCGCAGCTCATACCATTTCACTGTTAAAGGCTCCAGCCGATGCGTCCAAGTCCCTCAAAAATGTATTGGTTTCCCGTCCAACGAAGCCGAAACCAGTCCGTCGTGTCCGTCATAGACCAACTTCAATGAGAAAAATTCCTCCCGCTCCTCCAGAAGCCGAAAGAAAATCTTATCTCCTTCCCAGATATTCAATTGATACACGTCTTTCACCGGCACCCACGCAAGCTCACCCTCATCGCAAAGAATCGGCTCGCCCTCAAACTCATCCGCCGTAAATAACGACATATATTCCGTAACTCCGTTTCCCGAGATAAAGGTCACGATTCCTCTGTACCTGTAAGAAATCAGAGTATACCCTGTCTCCTCTTTGACCTCCCGCAGCAGACACTCCTCCGGGCTCTCCCCTTCTTCAAAATGCCCTCCTACTCCAATCCATTTATCCTTATTAACATCATTCTTCTTAACCGTCCTGTGAAGCATCAGATATCTGCCGTCCTGCACGATATAACACAAGGTACTTAATCCCGTCATCTCTTTCCTCCTCCCTCAAAATATGCTATAGTATATATTACCGAATTTAAAGGGGAAATGCAAATGAATCGTACCATCGACTATAACATTGATCCCGCCAGCGCCGGTCTGCGGGTAGAACAATACCTCAGACGCCGCGGCTACTCTGCCCAAAATTTGACCGAGATCAAGAAGATGCCCAGGAGCATCCTTGTAAACGGCGTCCATTATTATATGAAGCAGCAGCTTGCCGCAGGAGACCATCTTCAGGTTCTTATCCAGGAGACTGCTTGTTCCCTGAATATTCCTCCTGTCTGCCTTCCTCTCACCGTCGTATATGAAGACGAAGACCTGATCGTAATCAATAAGCCTGCCGGCATGCCGATCCATCCGTCTTTGAACAACTATATCAATTCCATGGCCAATGCCCTTGCCTGGTATTATCAGGAACAGGGGAAACCTTTTATTTTCCGCTGCTGCAACCGCTTAGACCGCGATACCTCAGGCCTCACCGTTGTCGCCAAGCATCTGGTCAGCGGCAGTATTCTCTCCGATATGGTCCGCCGCCATGAAATCCATCGGGAATACCTTGCCATCGCACGCGGGAGCGTCTCTCCCAAAACCGGAACAATCACGGCGCCTCTTGCCCGCAAACCCGGGACGGTCATCGAGCGAACCGTAGATTTCTCACACGGCGAGACGGCAGTCACTCATTATAATGTTATCGACGAACAGAACGGACACAGCCTTGTCTCTCTTCGCCTGGAAACAGGTCGTACCCACCAGATCCGCATACACATGAAATACCTTGGATATCCGCTCGTCGGAGATTATCTGTATAACCCCGACATGGAATACATCAAGAGGCAGGCTCTTCATTCTTACCGGCTTCGCTTCAGGCATCCCGTCACGGGAGAGACATTAGAGTTCACCGCTCCTCTTCCCGACGACATGCGGCAGATAATCCAATGTCCATATATCCGTTAAGTCGTCAAGCTTACAGCGCCGCCGAACAGCGGGGCGCCTGGATTACCATTCCATAATCCATAATTCATGCAGCGCGCGAGTAGCACATATATAACAAAATTGCCGAAAGAATGGGTTCTCTCTGTCTTTGCCGAAGATAAATACCTGATCAAACTCCAGCCCTTTTGCCATGTAGAAGGTGGTTACCGTGATTCCTTTCCGAAAAGCAGAACTGTCTCTGTCAATATAAGACACATCTTTCCTGACCGTTTTCACCAGCTTATAGAGCGCTCTTGCCTCGTCTTCCGTCATAACCAGAAACGCAGCCGTCTCATATCCGTCTTCTCCCAGACGCACCTGTGCCAGCGTCTTCTCTGCCGCATCCTCTATGGAAGTACACCTTACCTCCTCTACTTCCCTCCCGTGCCGCTTTATATGCTCTAACCCCTCTAAACCGGCGATACGGTTAGCATATTCCGCGATCTCACAGGTATTACGGTAACTACGGTTCAGCTCAATCTTCCTAACTTTCTTTCCCAATACCTTCGGCAGAAAAACCGTCACATCCTGGGACAACCCGTCCAAAGTCTGAGCGCGGTCTCCAAGTATCGTCATCCTGCCGGAAAACATCCTCTCTATGATAACATATTGAAGATAAGAATAATCTTGCATCTCGTCGATGACAAGATGGCGTATATTCTTATGATTTGTCACTTTCAGAAGACGCTGTTTCAGATATAACAGCGGGTAGACGTCTTCATATGCAAGAATTCTTTTCTCACATGGAAGGTCTGCGAGCCGCCGCCACCCATATTCTTCCAGAAACCAGTTGTAGATTACATACAGATCTGTCGTCGCATACATACTCTGAAATTGGCTGCGTATAAATTCCCTGTCTTCCTCCGGAATATCTTTTCCCTGCAAAGTCTCAAATTCATCCGTGAAATACTCCATCACCGCATCCATCCGGGATAAAAGCGGTATCCCCTGGAATCGCAGGTAGAACATCTTAAGGATCTCATCTGCCTTCTTCTCCATTCCCTTATACCGCACGTCTTTAAAGTCAACCAGCCGGTCTTCCAGTTCTATCAGGAAACCTTCCGCTGTTTCCACAAATTCTGCCGACTGCTTCCATCTATACCCTCGGTCCTCATCGACATCGTCATTGCAAATCTGTCTCTCTATCTGATGCCAGCGATCCTCACAATCAGACGCCACATCCTTCAGTTCCTTGTACGCAAAGAGGTCGAGGCTCATCTCCTGAATATTCTCCTCTCCAAGTTCCGGAAGGATGTGTGAAATATAATCTGAGAACACGCTGTTCGGCGACAAGATCAAAATATTCGAAGACTTCAGGTTCTTTCTGTCATGATAGAGAAGATATGCGATCCGATGCAGCGCTATAGACGTCTTTCCGCTGCCCGCCGTCCCCTGAATGATCAGTACTTTATCCCGGGTATTGCGAATGATCGCATTCTGTTCCTTCTGGATCGTCCGTACGATATTCTTAAGCTGTATATCACTGTTGGCGCTTAACTCCTGCTTTAAGATATCATCGTCAATCTTCATGTCGCTCTCAAACTCATAGATCATACGCCCGTCCCGAATCTTATACTGCCATTTCGACAGGATCTCTCCCTTCATCGTCCCGCCGGGAGCTTCATAGGCTGCCGCACCCTTGTCATAATCATAGAAAAGCCCGCTCACCGGAGCCCGCCAGTCATAGATCAGCGGCACTGCTCCCCGTTTTCTGGCAAAATTACCGATTCCTATATAGAAAATCTCTGTCTCATCTTCTCCCTCATAGACAAAATCCACACTCCCGAAGAAGGGGGAATCCAGCATCTTCTCCCATCTGTGCCTTTGCTTCTGATACTCTTGTCCGGCATTCACCTGACTGATCAACGCCTGCTGATTGTCATAGTTCTCATAACCGTACTCATCCATCTCTGCATAATTTTCCCAGTAATATTCATTCATGCCCGCGATATCTTCCCTGACGTCCTGAATCGTCGCATCCAGTTCCCTTAGTCTTAAGGCCAACTGCTTCGTTACATAGTCCAGATATTCTGTCCCTCTGCTCATGTTCACTCTTGCCTTTCTATTACTATTGACAGCCGCATATGTTCTCAGACCTTCTGACAGATCACTCCCAGACAACAAAAAACCGGATACAGATAACTTGCCCCGAAGGTTCCCAGCTTCTTCGGCCCCGTCACCACCCGGTCTAACTCCAACGCCTTATGAAATGCCATCATGACGCTTGCCCTGGTAATAGACTTATCCTTCCGGGTCACAAACATCTCGTTTCCTTTGATCATATAAAAGAATTCCAGCTCCTTTGCAGTATAAAAAGGATGCCCCTGAAATTTAGTCAGTGTTTCCCAGAGAATCTCATCCAGCATATCCGTATCTCTCTCTTCCAATCTCTCTTCCAGACTTCTGACTGCCCGTTTCTGTTCCTCCGTCATATCTGTAATATATCCCTTTCCACGAATCCTATCCCTCTGCAGACTGACCCGAAACTAATATTACAGTTTGCACGCCCTGTTTTGCAGACCGACCTGTTCCAAAGCTAAACAATATTTTATTATTATGATATGTAAATTACTTAATGTCAATAGGGTCTGTTTTAACTTGCCTGAATTTCCATCTGCCGCGTTATTCGGCCGAAAATGAGTGAGACGCTAGACCTCCGGAAATATAAGACATTCCGCTAAAAGGCGCTCATATCCTTCCATTGCCCCCAACTCCATATAATCTATATGATTTGCCAGTTCTTCCATTTCCTGTTTTACCTTCCCTGAAAGCAACGCCATATATGCGCCTGTTTTAGAGGAATTTCCTACATACTCTATCTTATCTCTTATTCCTTCCGGTAAGATTCCTGTTCCAATCATACTATCCACTGGCAAATGCGCGCCAAACTGTCCGGCAACCAATACCCTGTCTAATTCTTTCATTTTTTTCCCCGCTTTCTGAAGCAAAGCATAAAATCCTGACAAAACCGCACCTTTGGCAAGCTGAACCTGACGTACGTCTCCCTGCGTAATCTTCAATTCTTCTGTCATTCTAAACTGTCGCTTTTTTCCATCCATCTCCAGCATTGAACAGCGATAATCACTTTTATCCAATTTATCCGGCTTTATAAATGCGCCGTCTTTTCTCACCAGCCCTGCATGAATAAGTTCCTTTACTCCTGCAAGAATTCCACTTCCACAAACGCCGACCGGATCTGTTTTTCCAATTACTTTTAATTTAACCCCGTTTTTTGTAATACGGACATCCTCAACCGCCCCCTCTGCCGCACGCATTCCGGAACTAATATTCATACCTTCCAAAGCAGGCCCCGCAGCGCAGGAACAACTTAACAATCTTCCACAATCCGAAAATACAATCTCTCCATTCGTTCCAATATCAATAAAAAGAACATTTTCTTTTACCCTGTGTAATCCGCAGACATATACGCCTGCTACGATATCAGCCCCAATATACGCCGACACAGAAGGGAGACAATATAATCTTGCGCCCTTCGACACATATAGACCGATTTCCTCCGCTTTCATATTCTTTGCCTTAACAAATACCGGGGCATACGGAGCTTTACCGATAGACCGTGCGTCTATGCCGAGAAGCATATGCATCATGGTACAATTGGCGCCTACCGTTACTTCATAGATATATTCCCGCGCTGCTCCTGACTGACGGCAGACATCCAGGATCATCTCATTTATTGACGTAACGATTGCCTCCTTAAGAGCCTGTCCCCCCTCTTTTGGATGTTCCATCTCGTAAGTAATACGCGTAAGAACATCCAGCCCAAAATGTTTCTGCGCATTAATCATTGACGCATTCGCCAGTTCTTTTCCAGTCTTCATGTCAACTAATGATGTTACTACTGTCGTTGTACCAATATCTACCGCAACCCCGTATAATTCTTCTGTCGTATCCCCTTGTTCCAGATTCATAAGAATCTGTCTTCCGTCACGCTCTCTGTAAAGAACCGCCGTATAACTTCCTTCCTTAAACTGGAATTCACGAAGCAGCGAAAATGGTATTTCTACCCCCGCAATTTGTTCCTGTATCTGATTTTCAAATGACGTCTGGTCCTCAAGCTTAGGTTTATGGATTATAATTAACTGTTTAGAAACATCCGGATCATAACTGAACTTCGGCACATATCCCTTTGATAATACTTCATATTTCCGCTCTTTCTGCATCAATTCTATCTCCAAATCACACCGCGGATAAATCAAACAAGCCAGACGCACGCCATCTTTGACTTCCTTTGGCTTTAAGAAACGAAGTTCCGTAGGAGATACTTCACCCACATCTCCAGATTTGATACGTATCTTGCATTTTCCACAAATACCTTTTCCATTGCAGGAATTGTCGATAAATAAATTATGATCTAACAGGATCTCCAACAAACTCTTGCCTGGTTCATATTCATATTCATTTCCAGACTGTACAACATGCAATTTATACATTTATTTTACCTCTTTAGATTTTTCAATAATTCCTTTCCGAATTGCCTGGATATTTGCAATTGGAGACTTTGCGCCAAGTCCGCATGCCGGAGATATAATATCTGATCCGTCTTTCCAGCACTTTACCGCAAGACTCTTAATTTTATCCGGATTCCCGAATTCCAATGCCCATGTGCTGACATTTCCCATCAACGCATGTTTCACAAGATTTTTTCTTGCCTCGCCCATTGCAACACAAGAATCGAAGCTTAATACATTCGAACGAATCTGTTCTGCCTGCGGATATACGCTCCTCATCTGTCCGCAGATATGCATAATCGTACCCAACTTGTCCCCTTGAAGACTGTCAAAAATCTGATTATTATATTTTACTGTATATTCCTCAAAAAGTTTCGGCCCAAGAATCTCGCCTGTCCCGCTTGGATCTGACACAGCGATGACGTCCGCGCCTGCTTCAATTTGCGCTCTTGCAAATTTGATAATCTCGTTAGTCACAAACTGCATATACCAGTGTGCGTCCTCTCTTTTTTTGCGGATCTCTCTATAAAACACGGTAGGTTCCACCACAGAACATGCGGTACTTATCGGTCCGGTAATATTTCCAATAATTGGCGCGTCCAGGTTCTTTGACTTTAGAATTCGGATTGCATCCAGTACAACCTTGACTCTTCCCTTATTCACATTTATAGGAGAGATCCTCTTCCATTCAGACACCGAATGAACCGCATATCCGCTTACATGCGGCTCATTAACTTTGTTTCCCATTGTTACCTGCGCCCCCATTGCTTCTGCCTCAACCGTCATGCAAAACGGAACTCCTACATTCTCAAAACAGCTATTTTCATAATTTGCGAGCGCTAAATCTGCCATCATTTCGGCCTTCTGATGAGCTTCAGGCCAACTGATTCCTTTCCTGTCCATCAGATCGGCTGTAATCATATTCATCATTCCGCCAGGACAAATACATGGCGGCCTATCCGTTGTTTCCTGATGCATAGCCTTTCTCAATCTCTCTTTTTCATTCATAATTACCATAAATTACTTTCCATACCTCCGTCTGTTATTGAATACAAAATTGCTATATCCCGATATCTTACCGGGATACAGCAATTTTTTCACATTCTCATTATTGTTTAATATTTACACTGCGACGGTAAATATCTGTTTAAAATTCTCTTTTGTTCTAACGTTCTCTGCGGCAGCACATAATTATCTATTCTTCTTGAAATCTCATTCAGCGCATTATGTTTCAGCTCGTCCTTACCCGGATACTCATGCGGCGCAATTCCTCCTTTATAAAACCCTTTTGCCATAAAGAAATCTTCTCTAAATCTTTGTGAAGATTTTGTATAAAGGAATGTATCCGTAGTCTTTGCCTTATACATATCCTCAATAATACCCTCATCCAAACTCAAACTAATTCCCTTCAGATAACGATTGGAAACTCTGACCAATTCCTCGTCATAAATCGCCTTTTCAAAACTGCCGCATGAAAATCCCGACATCAAACCAGGATATGCATATACGACGTCTAACTGCGTTAATTCAAAGGGCATTAAAGTAGTCAGCGCAGATTCTACGCCGCTCTGATAATCAGGTCTAATCGCATCCGTCAATGCCGCACAGATGGAGCTGCACAGTTTGTAAGAAAGGCATAATTCATAGAACGCTACGGAAACAAATATTTCCTCAACTGAACCATATGTCGGCTGCATCGTGCGCAAATCCGACTGTGTACTGCATACAGAATAATAAACTTCCGTCCCTGGCCTTAATAACTGAATATACACTGTACCCGCCAGCGCAATCGCCATATCATGGACATTCAGTCCGAAAATCGTAACAGGCCCCGTCAAATATCCGATGGAACACGGACATATCGTGACACTTTGTCCGTTCACTACCGCCGCTTTTATATTCAAAATACATTCGTCGTCATATGCCAGCGGCGACATAGGACATACACATTGGTTCATATAATTATCGTCTTCCCCTGTGCTCCTAAACTCTTTTATCAGCTCAATCGCCTTACATGCACTTGCGTATACTTCTTTATCTTTCGTATTGTAACTGCTTGCCCTAAAACCATTTGTAAAATACTTGTCACTGTACTTCAGCATCATTGCAATCTGAGCTAAATACTTATCTTCAGCATCGTTATCACATGGATCGACAACCGCAATTCCGCAGCCCCCATATAGGTCTGACGTTTCGCCTAATTTATACATTTTCACCACATCGGCAACCGTAGCGTTCCTACAGATATTCGTATTCTCATCCAGAATATACGGCACCCCATAAAACAACTGGCTTGTTACGCTTCTCTCTGTTATTTCCCCCATCTCAAAAGACGAAAAACAGGCTAACGCTTCTTCAATCTGGCGATCTGTGAAATATACATACTGACCGTCTACTTTCATTCCATGTGCACGAAATAGTTCCAGCGCTTCTTCATTTTCGAAACGAATTCCCACTTTCTGCAGCGCTTCCGAAACTTTATCATGTAATTCAGATATTAATCCATCATTTAAAAATCTTCTATGCATTTTTGCCTCCATGGGTCAAGCAGATATGTTGCTTTACTTTCTCTTTTCCATATCCCGTCAACTCATATTTACAGATTAATTGTTTATCTGCATTTTCATAACAGTCTTTTACATCTACAAGACCAACTCCGCGCATAGACATCATATGTTCGTCGATTGCCGAAGGTGTGCACTGCTTTTCATTTGGATACTGTCCTTTTACAGCTTCATATAATTCAGCCGGCTCCAATGCAGCTCCTCTTTCTTCAAGAACTTTTAATAAAGTAAATCTCAATGGTAACGTTTTCACAGTACACCTCCTAATTATCCCTAACGTTCAAAATTTCACTTGGTTTTCCGGCAACAAAAACCGCCCCTATAAATATCATAACCGCTCCAACGACAATATTCCAAGTGATACTTACAGAACCATAGAAGATCCAGCCAAAAATTACTCCCCACAGGGAATATGTAATCATCAACGCCATCGCTCTGGATGCTCCCGTCATATTAATAGCATTATAATACCAGAAATAAGAAATACCATTAACAAACGCCGCAGCAACCAGGATTAACGTCCATGGAGATGTAAACGCAGCCGCAAAAAGCTTATATCCGGCCGCTCCAAATCCGGCCACAAATGGAAGTACGCAGATAAAATATGCTATAAATGATACAAACCATCTAATACCGATCGCAAGATCTGGATCCACCAAATCCATTCCATAAGCACATACTACTCCTTCCATTCCCCATCCGATAGTCGCTAAAATACAAGCGATAATACCTACAATGAAATTGGGATATACTTCGCCGCTGGGCGCTACATAGGTAACTACAATCGCACCGGCCACGCATAGAAGAATACCGATCCATCCGTTTTTTGAAATTTTTTCTTTTAGAAAAATTCTGCATAAAACAGCGCCGATGGCAGGGTAAATCGCTGTAATTGCCATTGTGTAAAATGGTCCTGCCAGATACAATCCGCAATAATAACCACTCATTGCAATTGGACCGCCAAATATTGCTCCCAAACAAATTATCAAGCCCGGTTTTGTTTTTAAAATTCTAAAATATTCCTTCCTTTTTCCTTTTTTACAATTAATACAAAGGGTCACCAAACCTGCAAAAAGATCCCCTAAACATGCTCCGACTAACGGAACTATATAGAGGCTTACATCCGCATAGCTGGCAAATGGTTCATAGCCAAACGCAATAGCCATAACCACCCCGCCTAAGCCCCAAAGCATACCTGCAATAGCGCCTATAGTAATACCCTTTTTCGTATATCTAAGTTTCTTATCAAATAGAAGTTGTGTTATCATTTCTTTTCCTTCCTAAAAAAATTTACATTCCTAAAACGACATCCGTTTCTTTCATTCCCACAAATTTTTTCGCCAGCTTTACTGCTTCTACTGCATTCGCCGTATAACCGTCCGCACCTATCTCATCCGCATATTTCTTCGAGATAGGACTGCCGCCTATCATAATCTTAAAACGATCGCGAACACCTTTCTCCACAAGTTTATCGATTACTGTCTTCATACCGCCCATTGTTGTCGTCATTAATGTAGACATGCAAATAATAGAAGCGCCTGTTTCCATTGCTTTATCAACAAAATCATCCAGCGGTACGTCTCGCCCCAAATCGATCACCTCAAAACCTGCTGTTTCCAACATGATCTTAACCAGATTTTTTCCTATATCATGCGTGTCTCCTTCTATTACACCGATCACTACTTTATAGCCTTTTTCGTTTATGCTTGTAATAGGAAGATACGGGCGTAAAACATCCAGCCCTGCATACATTGCGTCTGAACAAAGCAATATATCTGTTACAAAATATTCCTCTGCGTCAAAAAGATCACTGGCCTTGTTCATACCGTCTAACAGACCTTCATAAATACCGTCAAAAGCAGAAAAACCTTCTTCTATATATGTGCGTGCAACTTCGACAATCTCTTCTTCCTCCATCTCCACAACACATTCTGATAATCTGGAAATCAACTCCGCTTTCCGCTTTTCATCCCGTTTGGACACAGGCGTCGCAGGCCCGCAATCATATAATTTTTCCGAATACTTTTCCATCAGCGCATCAAGTCCCGGGAAATGTGAAGCGACTGATTCAGAATTTTCAGTATCAACATTTTGATTAACAGCGTCTGCCTCCTTCATTGCATCTCCCGTGAGAAATTCGACAAACTTATCTGCACATTCTGAACAAAACTGCATTTCACTCAATTTACTATATTTATTCGGCTGACTTTGCGCAGGTATATTTCCGTCTTCTTTCAAAACCACCGGAACAATACTAATCGGATCCCTTTGTATAATTTTTCCACATTTATCACATACAAATACTACTTTTTTCATAATTCACTCTCTTTCTAATTCATCCAATTCTTTGGAGTCAACGGATATTTGCCGTATTTTCTCGCTGCTGCCATAAATGCATCAAGGTTCTCTAACGGAACGTCACCGTTTAAATCGCACCCGGTACACAATACATAACCATGAGCGCTGCCATACGCGTCCTGAATACATTGCCGGCATGCCTCATCAACATCCTTTGTACTGCCAAGAATCATTATATCCACAGGATCAATATTACCCGCTAACGGCATCTGTGGCCCCACTATACTTTTGGCAAAATCTATTCTCACTCGATTATCAATGCTAATCATGTCCGGTCTTGTCTCTACCATCTCCGCAAGAATAGTCTTAGCGTCTCCACAGATGTGATAGCAGACTATACCGCCTTTTGCATGAATATTACTCATCAGCTCAATTGTATATGGTTTTACGAACTCTTTATATGCACCGACACTGATCATAGTCCCTGTTGCGACTGGTTCGCAAACTAAAATCATAGCGCCGGCTTTAATAAATTCATTATGAACTTCACGTAAAGTATCCGTGCACAAACGCATTAATCTATGCACGGCCTTGGGATCTCTAACTGTTGCTTTTAAAAGCTTGTCTATCGGATATATACTGGAAACGGATGTAAATGGTCCTGCAATCAGAACAGCCGTCGGTACTTCCTTACCCATTTCATTAATGAGAATCTTAGCACAGTCCAAATGCTTTTGAAACTTAGGGTCGTTTTTTAACCTGCATCTGTCAAAATCTAACTGTCCAATATCTTTCAATTCCTGTAATACATGACGCTCCACTGCCGGCACGGCATCTTCCGGATCTCCCATCACGCTTCCCAAAGCACTTCCTATCGAATGAAGCCCATAATCTGCAATCAACAGATCATTTCCAAATCGTTTATATGCTTCTATCTGGCAATATGCCTCTGTTATGGCTGTGGATCTTTTCTGCTTATGCGTCATACCTGTCGCTTTTCCGGACATAGAACAGATTAATGGCATCGCCAAAATACGATCCATATCTCTCCCTGCCCAAAAATTTCCCAGACGCTCCACAGGCGTCATATGATCATCTTTATGCATCTTTTTCCTCCAGCGTAACCCCATCCTGAAAATCCGGTCGACTTTATTTATCAACAGCAGGAAGAATAGCTTCTACATCCTGATGCGGACGCGGGATTACATGCACTGACACAAGTTCTCCTACTCTCTGCGCGGCAGCGGCGCCTGCGTCTGTAGCGGCCTTAACTGCCCCAACGTCTCCCCGCACCATAACGGTTACCAATCCGCCGCCTACAAATTCTTTTCCGACTAAATAAACATTCGCCGCTTTTACCATAGCATCCGCAGCCTCTATAGCGCCCACAAGTCCCTTTGTTTCGATCATTCCTAATGCATCCTGTTTTGCCATTTTTATTTCCTCCTAATTTCGTAATTCTTGCTTTTATTCATTCATTTTATTTTCGAGAGTCACATATCCTCTACCCTCTTGTAAAACTCGTTTAATCTTTCTAACAACTCTCTTTTGGTTAAACTTTCCGCAGCTTTTTCGTTCATTCCCAATTCCGGATATTCATGACAGATTAATCCCTTAATCTCGCCTGACCTGGAGCGCTTCAGCCGTGAAATCGCCCTGTCAATTCCATTGGACTTGACCATCTCTTCTACAAATATCCTGTTGAACTCTGCCTTTTCTAACTCGTCATTCTGTTCTTCTCCTGGTTTTTGCTGCGAAATCATGTCAGCAGCTCCTTCATCCGAAGCTGCAGCGCCAACCATCAGACCTTCAAGACTTTCATGCGGACGTGGAATAACATGTTTGGAAAGAAGTGTTCCTCCCATCTTTTCGATGGCGACAGCCGCCGCATCTACGGAAGCCATACACGCTGCCACATCTCCCGTAACCGTAATTGCAACGATACCGCTTTTTACAAATGTCCTTTCTACCAAACATACATTCGCAGCTTTAAGCATCGCATCAGCGCCCTCAAGCGCGGCGACCAGCCCTTTCGTCTCAATAAATCCCAGAGCCTGCATCTTCCTCCTCCTTAATTCTGATTCGTACCTGGACCGCGGAGTTCTTCTATGTAGGAGTCGAACATTTTTTCCAACAGTTCCGGTCTCTGCAGCAAGCCGGACTTATGTAAATAGGACAATACCTTGAAGATCTGCGCCACGCTTACTTCATCCTCTGATGACCCTGTAACTCTCTCCTGCTTAGCCTTTGGACCGTCTGAATCAAACGATCTCGTCTCAGGAAAAGATTTCTCTCTTTCTAACCGTTCTTCTCTTTCCTGAATTATCATGTCATTCTTACTGATTTCATCCCGCGCCGCAGGTGTGATCAGGGTATTATCGTCCACATAAACAACTGTTTTCCCTTCTGCTTTCATTATATTCACAGCCGTTACGTCAATCAGCTTCTTCATCCCTTTTTTCCACCCCGCTTCTATTCTTCAAAACAGCAATCCTCATCAATAATACCGACAATTGCCGCGTCAACCGGAATATTATCATCTCCTAACATTTTACGCGCAGAACCTCCTGTAGTTACCAGTACCCTGTCGTCGACTCCGGCGCCGACCACGTCTGCCGCAACCATCCGTTTTCCTGATTCTTTTCCTCCGACAACCTCCACAAGCATCAGTTTATAGCCGTTTAGAACTTCTGCTTTTCTTGTTGCCCAGATACTGCCGACTAATTTTGCCGTTATCATCTTTCTTTCCCTCTTATAAACTCTCTTTAATTTTCTCTATCGCAGCTTTTACGGAAGCAGTGTCTCCGAATATTGCCAGCAATACCATATTCTGCGGGCAATTTCCTCTAATATCTTCCACTGTAACGCCTGCCGCTTTCTCTGCAATATCCGCGGCAGCAATCATTTCAATCAATTTCCCCTGCACAAGCCCTATAGAATCTACTCGTCCCAACTTCTGCTTCCCTCCGGAACCCCTCCGTCGTTCCAAGATATCCAGAGTTCCCTGCGTAGGTGATTTAATAATTCGAAAATCCATTTATTCCACCGCCTTATATCTGCTCGGTCCCGCAGCCACATGCAATCCCTAAAGGTGTCACAAACATCGGATCTACTGGTTTGTAGGTTGGCACCCCTGTGCTTTTTTCAATTATTTCTTCGATTCCTGTCAGACAGCAAGTACCTCCTACCAATGAGATATTGTCTATTTGGTACCCTTCTATATGTTTATTGATGATCATAGAAACTTTTTCAACTACTGGTTTCAATACGGGCAATATTTCTTTATGGTTTGACGGATCGCGCTTAAACAGCTCGGCATCTTCAAAACTCTTTCTATATGCTCCTGCCAATACCAGTGAAAAATGTGTTCCTCCTGTCGGTTCATCCGCCACATATACCACTTTACCGTCTTTAAATATAGAAATTCCCGTAGTACCGCCTCCAATATCTACTATAGCTCCGTTTTGAATGTGGAGAACTTCATTCGCCGCAGTGGGTTCATCCTTCAATGAAGTAACAATATACCCCGCCGCTTCCACCACATTTCTTACGGCTCCTCCGTCCAGCGAATCCGTTCCCGGCGGAATTGCAGCGGCAGCATAGAGTAATCTCTCTATCCCCAGTTCCTTCTCTAGTTTCTCTTTCATTCTCTGAACAATTTTAACTGCTCCGATATAGTCTACAACCATTCCGTCACGCACTACATCCGCATACTCGTAAATACCCGCAACAGGTTCACGATTCTCATCCAACACAACCGTTACTACGCATGCCGTACCCAGATCAACGCCTACATAATAGACAGAGCTTTTCTGACATATCGGCTGCTTCATTACTCTTTTTAATTTATCCACTAATTTATCACAAAACAGATAATCTACTTTGCCCATCTGCATTCCTGCACCCCCGCTGCCGTACACATTAACTGCGACAATTTATTAATAATCCGGTTGAACGATTCTATCACGGTAATCCGACGTTTCTCATCCTCAAAATCAGCAAACAAATTTGTACAGTCAATTCTGGCCAACCTCATTTTTGCTCTCAAAAAATTCATCTGAGCAAGCAGCTTTCCATTTGATAATTGAATATGAAAGTCTTTAATTTCAAAGCAACTATCCAAGTCCTGACAACAATTTTCTTCATTTATTCCCGGACAGCAATCGAAACTGACAACTGAATCCACTTTTCCGTCAATAAGATTTAATCGAATTCCAGAAAGCTCGTTCTTTAATTGCATAATCTGTTCAGATATTTTAAGATTCTGATCCATAATCTGACTGATTACAACAAGAAATTCTGCTTCAAGAATTTCAATATAGTTTACTAACTTCGCAAGCTCCGGAGTATCTTTCCCATCCTTGTCCAGGACATCGGCCAGTCCTTCTTCCCCATCCCAAATACGGATTCTTTGATCAATAAGAAACTGCCGTGCACTCGGTGTCAAACGGACGTTTTCTTCCAGCCGGTAATTCGTAAAAGGCCGTTTATTAAATTGAGTGCGAAGATCATATTCTGTTATGAATTTCATTACTATTCTCCGCTGGGAAGGATTTTGTCTATACTATAGCGATCGATAATCTTATATATCTCAGGATGCGGACTTGCAATTACTACCGAACTATGCAGATTGCCTTCCATATCATTCACTCTCTTTACACCGGCGTCTACTGCACTCTGACAAGCCGCTATATCCCCTGCGACTAATACCGAGATATACCCGGAAGCAACGTTTTCATATCCAATCAATTCTACTCCGGCAGCCTTTATCATTGCGTCCGCCGCCTCTACTGCATATACCAGACCAAATGTCTCTACCATGCCCAAAGCATTATATTTAGCCATAATTCTTTACCTCCCAATTCATTCTAACAATTGTCTATATCATGACAAGATACAATATTACCGATAATTGGCACCGGTCTTGGTATCACACTCGCAGCCGTCACTTTACCGATTTTCTCGGCAGCCTGTTTCCCCGCATCAACAGATGCCCTGCATGCCGCCACATCTCCTTTTACCATAATCGTTACTAAAGTTGAGCCCACATTTTCATATGAAACCAGCTCTACATTAGCAGCTTTCAGCATTTTGTCACAAGCTTCCAACGCTGGAACCATGCCTAGAGTTTCCAGCATCCCTAAAGCTTCCTCTCCATAATACCTCATAATTTCTCCTTTCTTTACATTGATTAACCTTTTTTTACACCTTTTATAGTGTACTCTGCCTCCCTGACAAAATGCAAATCGATTTTTTCTATTTATTATTGTGTTTATAATTTTTTTCTATTATGTCGATACCAGATAAAACAGCCGCCCGAATCAATTAGCAAAATATAGTTCAACATAAAGAATTGTAAATTGCACGAATTTTATATTGAATTTTGCAAGATACCGTGTCATAATGGTTATAGTCAGAAAATTGTAAATTGTATTTATTTTTGAAATGGGGAATTATTATGAAAAAAGAAATCCTTCAACAGTGCATTACTATTGTAGAGTTTCTTGGAAATGCTCTTGGCCAGGATTACGAAGTCGTATTGCATGACCTCGGCTCTGATCCTCCGGCTATCGCCGCAATTACAAACAGCCATATCAGCGGCCGATCAGTCGGCAGCCCTTTAACGGAAGCCGCACTCCAGATGCTTTCTGCTCAAGCATATAAGATGAATGATTTCGTTTGTAACTATAAGGGTATTACAGAAGATGGACACATCTTGCGCTCCTCTACAATGTTTATTAAAGATTCCAAAGGAGAACTGATCGGACTTCTATGTATTAACTTTGACGACAGCCGTTTTCAGGAACTACAGGGTTCTATTCTTTCTACCATACATCCAGGCGCTTTCCTGGAAACGGATACAGATGACAGCAAAGTATCGCCGCCTATCCCTAAGGATACATCTGCTGTTCCTCATACAGCAATGACAGAAAACTACCCTGTAGACATCTCGTCACTGATGCAAAAGATCTTCGACGATGCAACCGTATCTCTTCCTACATCCATTGACAGACTCAACCAATACGAACGCAAAGACATCATTGAAAAACTGAATGAACAGGGTCTTTTCCAATTAAAAGGAGCCATCTCTTTTGTCGCCAAGAAATTCTCCTGCTCAACGGCAACTATTTACCGTTACCTAAGCGAGATTGGAGATTAACTATCCAGAGTTTTTTACACATATAATCAAAAAACAGGACTGACGCATACTTTGCGCCAGCCCTTCTATAGGATATCTTCTCTACAACAGTATTCAGATTCCTCTTAAGCCTCTGCTAATATCTTATTCATGGTTTCAAATAAAACATCTATATTGATCGGTTTGGCAATATGACCGTTCATCCCGCTTTTCAGCGCCTCTTTTCTGTCTTCTTCAAAAGCATTCGCCGTCATCGCTATCATCGGTATGGAAGCCAGTCTGCGGTCTTCAAGCTCGCGGATCGCCTTTGCCGCCTCATAGCCATTCATCACCGGCATCTGCACATCCATCAATACCAACTGATAATATCCCGCTTCAGCTCTTTTCAGCATATCTACGGCTATCTGGCCATTTTCTGCAATCTCTATGGTAAAACCTGCTTCCTCTAAGATCTCTTCTGCAATCTCCTGATTCAGTTCGTTATCTTCCGCTAACAGGATACGTCCTGCACGAAATTCAATCTGTTCCCCGGAAATCTCTGCTCCCAACTCCTCCGAATCAAGAGTTGAACGCAGGCAATCGCTCAGTTCCGATAAAAACATCGGCTTACTGCAGAATGCCGTAACCCCGGCGTCTTTTGCTTCCTCTTCAATATCCGTCCAATCATACGCGGTCAGGAGAATCACCGCCGCGTCTTCCCCCATCTCTTTACGGATTCTTCTGGTAACTTCGACACCGTTCATATCCGGCAGCATCCAATCGATAACATATACATTATAAGCATCCTTGCGCATGACTGCCTGACGTGTACGCAGAATTGCTTCTTTCCCTGACAAAGTCCATTCCGCACGCAGTCCTATCTGGCCCAACATATATGATACGCTGTCACAGGTATTGAAATCATCGTCCACAACCAGAGCCCTGCAATTCTTGAATTCCGGTATATCGAAGGGTTCTCTGTTTTTGGAATTCAGACGGAAGGTGAAAGAAACCTGAATTTCCGTTCCTACATTCTGTTCACTCTTCACATGGATGGTTCCATTCATCATATCAATAATATTTTTGGTAATTGCCATGCCAAGACCAGTTCCCTGGATCCCGCTGATTGTTGAATTCCGTTCTCTCTCGAATGGTTCAAATATACGTTCTACGAATTCCTGACTCATGCCGATACCAGTATCTTTGATCGCAAACTCATAATTCGCACTGCCCGAAGGCGCCCCCTGCTTCTCTGTAATCCTGAGGCTGACTACGCCCCCTGCCCTGGTATATTTGACCGCATTGCTTAACAGATTTAAAAGCACCTGATTCAAACGCAGTTTATCGCAGAATATATTCTCATCCAGAACATCCACCGTATCGATATACAGCTCTATCTGCTTTGCATGGACGTCTGCCTGCAGAATATTGCGCAGTTCGTGGAGTATCTCAGGAAGGCTGCATTCCTTCTCGTCCAAATGCATCTTCCCGCTCTCGATACGGCTCATATCCAGAACATCGTTGATCAGACTAAGCAGATGATTTCCTGATGTCATGATCTTTTTAAGATATTCCTCCACCCGTTCTCTATCGCCGATATGGGCGATAGCCAAAGCCGTAAAGCCGACGATCGCGTTCATCGGCGTCCGGATATCATGCGACATATTGGATAGGAACACACTCTTTGCTTTACTGGCTCGATTCGCCTGCAAAAGAGCGTCTTCAAGCATCCCCTTTTTCTCCATCTCATCTCGGATCTCCGCATCCACACTCCGGAATCCCATTACGATACCTTTGTTTTCCTCCCATTGTCCCGTACGTACCACTTTCATCTGGAAATATTTGATCTCATTATTCCGGAAGACACGGTAATTTATATAATACATATCTTTTTTTGCAAGCTCGTTTTTCAGAAAATCCAGGGATACCGCCTGCTTAAGGGCGTCTCTGTCCTCTTCATATACCGACTCGCATATGTAACGTCCCATGCTTTCTTCCAATGATATCTCATCGCGAAAGATCCTGTCGAGCTTATGCATGTCGCCGCCAATCCGAATCGGAATCCCCATCCCCGTATTTAAATCAAAGAAACAAACCAGCCTATAATCAATACTTAACGCCCGCAGAAGCCCTTCCTGGTGCCTCTCTTTTTTCCTTTCCTCCTGCTTCTGTTCCGTTATGTTAAGAAGGAAACGCTGGTAGAACATCTCGCCGTTTTCTTCCAGCACCTTAATATTTCCCATCACATGCAGAATCTCTCCGTTCTTATGCTGCACGCGGTACTCCACGCTGACGCTGTCCCCTGTTTTCTTAAGTTCTGTGATACATTCCCGCAGTATTGGTTTATCTTCATCCATAACTGATTCCGCAACCATGTCAAAACCATCGTCTTCTAATTCCTTCTGGGAGCGATAGCCCAGGATCTCAAGCGCCGCCCTGTTGACGCTGATAATCTGTGAACCGTCCAGAGAATGACACAAGATTCCGCAATCCATGCTGGTGAAGATCATCTCCAATATCTGATTCTTCCTCATGATCTCCTGCTCATATGATCGTTCCTGCGTTATGTCAATGGCTACGCCAATCGTTCCCATAACGCTTCCGTCCAAGTCAAACAATGGAGACTTGTAAGTCGTAAGCAGCCTCGTGCCCTCTCCGCTCTTGACCGTTTCCTCAGAGACACAGGTCTGTCTCTTCTCCATAACCTCTCTCTCAGACTCGATACAGGCCGGATCATCATGCTCCACGTCCCATATATAAGCATGCCCTCTGCCTTCCACCTGTTTCTTCGTCTTATTGACTGTTCTGCAGAAGCTGTCGTTTACTTTCTCATGTATACCATTCTTATCTTTAAACCATACAAGACTGGGAGTACTGTTGATTGTAGACTCAAAAAACTGGTTTGTCTGCCAGTAATCTTTATTCTTCTTATAATTCTTCTGCCATCTCAAGAATCGAAACCGTGCCTCAGCGTCCGACATGGGCATAACCCAGATATCTTCAACCTGGTGCATGTACTCTTCAAGCGACGGTATCTGCTCCTTATCTGCAAGCAGAATCATTTCAGCCTCCGGTCTCTTTCCGTCGGCGAACCTCCTCAAAGTCTCCACACATTCATCTCCATGCAAATGAAGCAAAATTACATCGGCTTCAGCGACCGCTTCTGCCTCCGGCTTATCTTCTTCTAAAAAATCATGTATAAAATGCTCAAAAGGACTTATCTCCTTCGCAATCTCAAATACATTACACGCGTCGCCTGATAAACAAAAATGTATATGACAATGATACATAACTGTTCTCTCCTCATTAATTATTACTGCAGTTATCTTCTCCGCCAACTGCAGAATTTTTCTTAACCAATTTCCCAAAATATCGTTAATTATAACTATTCTATCAATTGTCGGATTCTCTGTCAATATATAGATCATACCTGTCATCGCAAAAGGAGTCCTTGACATAAGCCAAGAACTCCTATACTAATTACACCCAATTTCCGGCAGAGCCTGCCCTCTGAGCATAATCTGCGGACCACCCGTTCCTTCTATGTATTCCCGGGTAATGGTCACCTGTCCGATATTATCGTCTTTCGGTATCTCATACATGATATCCAGCATAAATTCCTCGATGATTGCCCGAAGCGCTCTCGCCCCTGTATCCTTCTCCATCGCCTTTTTCGCGATTGCGTGAAGCGCGCCATCATTGAATTCCAACTTTACTTCGTCCAGAGCAAGCAGCTTCTGGTATTGTTTTAGAATCGCATTCTTCGGTTCTTTCAGAATCTGTACCATCATCTCCTCGCTCAGTCCCCGCAGCGTAAATACGATAGGCAGACGTCCCAAAAACTCCGGAATCATACCGAAATTGCGCAGATCCTCTGTCGTCACCTTCTCAAGGATTGACTTATCATGGTCGTACTTATCCTTAAGGTCGGCGCCGAATCCAATCGAAGACTGTTTCGTCAGCCGTTCCTTGATAATCATATCCAAATCCGGGAACGCACCGCCGCAGATAAAGAGAATATTCTTTGTATTCACCGTAGTAAGGGGAACCATGGCATTCTTACTGTTCGCCCCCACCGGAACTTCTACGTTGCCCCCTTCCAGAAGCTTCAGCATACCCTGCTGTACAGACTCTCCGCTTACATCGCGCTGATTCGTATTCTTCTTCTTAGCGATCTTATCGATCTCATCGATGAAGATGATCCCCTGCTCCGCTTTCTCCACATCGTTATCTGCCGCAGCCAGAAGCTTCGATACCACGCTCTCGATATCGTCGCCGATATACCCAGCTTCCGTAAGAGAAGTAGCGTCCGTAATGGCAAGCGGCACATCCAGAAGTCTTGCAAGCGTCTTCACCATATAAGTCTTTCCGGAACCGGTAGGCCCGATCATCAGCATATTGGACTTCTCGATCTCAATCTCGTCCATCGTGTCCGAAGCCACCCGTTTATAATGATTATAGACCGCCACGGACATCGCTTTCTTCGCATACTCCTGCCCTACCACATATTCATCGAGTCTTCCCTTGATCTTATGGGGCGCCGGAACATTCCGAATATCAATCAGGGGCTTTTTCTCCTCCCCTTCTTTTTTCTTCTTAATCTTCTGTCTCTTCGGAATATTCTGTTCCATATCCGCCATATTCAGAATCTGTACTCCCGGTATATTCATATTCATCAGCTGACTGTAGTCAATCTGTCCGCTCATCATAGCGTCGAAGCTTTTCTGCATGCAGTCGCCGCAGATCGAGATCCCATTAGGAAGGTCTATCATCTTTCCCGTCGTAGTCTCCGGACGTCTGCACACAAAGCAGATCTTCTCATACTCGTCCTCATGGTTCTTCGTCTCTTCCACTTGTCCATCACCTGTTTTCTCTATATTATTCTTATCTTTCTCAGACATTCTCTTCCCTCTTCTCTTCGTATGCCGTCTGTTTCGCATCACAGCGCCGCTATACCGGTATTCTCCTGAACCATATCAAGAAACATTTTCTCGGATATAATTGGAATTCCCAATTCATTCGCTTTCTTATTCTTAGACGATGTGGACGCCGCGTCATTATTAATCAGATAATTCGTCTTCGATGTGACCGCCCCGGTCACCTTTCCCCCCAGGCTCTCGATCAGCTCCTTTACTTCTCCCCGGTTCGCGAAGTGTTCCACGCTTCCGGTGATTACAAAATTAACTCCCTCAAATATCTGCCGCTTCTCTTCCTGCACTTCTTTGGGAATCACCAGCTCCCGGAGCAGATCCTGAAACTGCTTCACATGGCGCTCTGAAGAGAAATACTCTACAAAAGCTTTCGCGATCACCTGTCCGACTCCCGGAATCTCATTCAGCTCTTCCTCCGTGGCCTTAAGCATCGCCTCTGCATCATACCGGAATTCTTTACAGATAACCTTTGCATTGGCGAGACCGATATTCGCAATCCCAAGAGCGTAGATCACTCTCGGCAGCGTCGTATTTCTTGCTTTCTCTGCGCTTGCAATCAAATTCCGGTAAGACTTCTCTCCGAAACCTTCCATGGACTGTATCTCTTCCTGATACCGGTCCAGATGGAAGATATCCGAGAATTCTCTAATATATCCCAGAGATATGAATTTCTCCAGAGTCGCCTCGGACAGACCTTCGATATTCAGTGCGTCTCGGCTTACGAATAAAGCGAAAGACTTGACATGCTTCGCCTGACACTCTGGATTCATACAGTACAAAGCCTTCGCGTTGGCCACCTGCCTGACTTCCGTCAGTCCCCGGCACACCGGACATCTCTTTGGAATATCCTTCACACCGCTTCGTGTCAGATTACGGGCGATCTGAGGGATGATCATATTCGCCTTATATACCTCGATCCGATCTCCCACGCCAAGTTTTAATTCTTCCATTATACTGATATTATGGACGCTGGCGCGGCTGACCGTCGTCCCTTCAAGTTCCACCGGTTCAAATATCGCAACCGGATTAATAAGCCCTGTTCTCGACGGACTCCATTCGATCTCCACCAGTCTCGTTTCCCTGAGCTCGTCCGCCCATTTAAAAGCGAAGGAATCCCTCGGGAACTTGGAAGTACGTCCCAGGGACTGACCATACGCTATATCATCATATATTAGCACAAGTCCGTCAGACGGAAAATCATTCTCCGCAATTTTTTCTGAAAATTTTAGAACTTCGGATTCCACAGTATCCGCCGTCACTTCACAGAACTCCACAACCTCAAATCCCTGGCCCTTAAGCCAATTCAACTGAAAACTCCTGGAATTATGAAAATCCACATCCCCGGCCTGAACCAGAGAGAACGCATAAAATCTCACATTTCTCTTCGCCGTGGTCTCATTATTCAACTGCCTGACAGAACCGCTGCACAGGTTCCGCGGATTCTTATATCTCGCGTCCACATCCTCAATCTCGGAATTAATACGCTCAAACTCTCTATATCCGATGACCGCCTCCCCCCGCAGAATCAACTCTCCCTGATACGCGATTTTAAGCGGTATATTCCGGAACACCTTCGCATTATTCGTGATCACCTCGCCGACCTCTCCGTTTCCCCGGGTGACCGCCTTATAAAGCTCACCGTTTCGATAAGTCAGTACAATGGTCAGTCCGTCCAGTTTCCAGGACATCAGCGCCTTTTGATTCCCGACAAACCGCTTCAGTTCTTCTATTTCTTTCGTCTTATCCAGGGAAAGCATCGGGCTCTCATGCCGCTCTTTAGGAAGCTCGCTTAACACTTCATATCCCACGTTCACCGTCGGACTGTTGGCAAGGGTAATCCCAAGCTCTTTCTCCAGATCCATAAGCTCGTCATACAGTTCATCATACTCACGGTTGCTCATGATCTCCGCCGCTTCCTGATAATACGCGCGTCCCGCGTTATTCAACTTCTCTACTAATTCTAACATTCTGACTTTCTTCGATTCGCTCATATAACTCCTCTAACTCCTGTCTGGTTAATCGTCTGGATGCGCCCGGCTTCAAAGCGCCAAGCTCTATATTCATGATTCTCACTCTGACCAGTCTGGTCACTTTATATCCTAACACGCCGCACATTCTTCTTATCTGCCGGTTCAATCCCTGCGTCAATATGATGGAAAATGTATACTTTCCAACCATCCACGCCCTGCACGGTCTTGTCACGGCGTCTAGCCCTTTCTCCCGATCCCGGATCCTGACGCCCTTACACATCTGTCGGATGAACTCCTCCGTAACCGCCCTGTCTACCGTAACTTTATATTCCTTCTCATGTCCATATCTTGCCCTCATCATTCCGTTGATCAGATCACCGTCATTCGTCATGATAAGCAGCCCTTCCGAGTCCTTATCGAGCCTGCCGGCATAAGTCACTCTCACCGGATATTTAAAAAAACGGATGATATTGTCCTTCACCCGCATATCCTCCGTACATACTATTCCTACCGGCTTATTGACCGCAAGTACTACCTTGTCGTTTCTGCTTTCTATGACCTTTTTCCCTACGCATACAACCTGCCCTTCCGTCACCTGCATGCCCTGCGCCGCTTTCTTTCCGTCTACCGTTACTCTTCCCTTTTCAATCAAACGATCCGCTTCTCTGCGGGAACAGACGCCTGCTTCGCTTAAGAATTTATTCAGTCTCATGACTCTCTAACACTCCGCTGATGCTTTTATCTTCCACAAAAGTATTTCCATTATATAAAAATAATACACTGGTAATCTTATTCTCCTTCATAACCTGATAAATATCCCCATAATAATACCTGGGATCTATAACGATAATCTCCCGGTAATATGGTACAAGAAAGGGAATCAGGCAATTCGCGTAAGAATCCTTTACCAGCAGCAAACGATCCGTAGAATCTGCAGTTGTCCGAATGTTCATCACAGAGAAATTCCCTCCGAAGAATACCGCATACTTATCTTTACCTTTTAATTTGGAGCTATCATACAGTGTCGCCGTCTTCCTCTGTTCATCTGTATAAGTTACCACAATCTCTACCTCGTCCTTCAGATCTTTCGCACCGTAAATATAGATCGGCTCCTTGTAACCACTCTTATAACCACTGGTTGCAGATAATGTCCCGTTAAAATCTGCGGTCACTGCATATGGTTCTAATTCAGGCGCCTTCGAAGTATCAAGCTCCATGTATTTCGCCAGTTCCTGGTATACATAATTCGCCCCAAGCGTCGTCCAGTGATGATCCGTACGATAATAAATCTCTTCATCCTTATGCTTTCTAAGCGCTTTCTGGGCGTCAACCCACACGTATTCCCCTTGTAACGTCTTCTTAATATCTTCGAACTGTTTCTCCTGATCCTCCGTCACTGCAAGAGGCGGAAGCTTATCCGACAGTATATTCGCTGCGTTCGGCACCAACAGCATATAAAACGGCACGTTAGAATAATCACTGGAGAATTCCTTCATCGCTTTCAGGTTCTCGTCAAGCTGTTCCTGATTCGGCACGGCAATATCCTCCAATAGATATCCTTCCTTTCCCTTGAAGACGCCGTTTGATTCCCTCTTCCCCAACAGAAGGTCCACATTCGTCTTTAGAGATACCCAAAGATTCCTCCCTGCAAATTGATCCGACTTATAAGATTCATATTGATCCATAAAGCGCCCGCTCTCAATTCCCGCCGCCGTTAACTCCGGTTTCTGCTCCAGCATACGGTTTTCCTTTTCGGAAAAAGACTTGTCTCTTGTAATTAGATTAACCAGACAGATAAACGCAACAATACCGCCGAACATAACGGCAATCATCTGTTTGCCTTGCGAAAACTTTATCCTCCTTTTTCTGCCTTCCTTTCCCCGCATCATGATATACACTCCTAAAATCTAAAATACAAGAATGGATTATATGATTCTGTCACAAGATAAGCAACGCACAAGAGAAACAGTATCGCATATATCGCGCAGTTTACCGCCGCCTTCATCTTTGCCTGCCCTTTACTATAGATAAAGCCCTCATAAAAATCATGCACTGCCGGCGTAGAACCCAGAACAAGCATAACCCACATCCATCCGTTTGTCATAAGTATGTATAGTCCCTGTTTATCGATAAATCCATGACCCTCGGCGCCAACCATAAGCTTCAGATAATCCACCGCGCTTCCCAGCGTCGGACTGAAGAAAAAAACCCATCCTATCATCACAAGCGCCAGGCAATAGATATGACGGACAGCCGTGGGAATTTTCTCAATCACATCTGCCAATATATATTTCTCTATCAGAAGCAGTATTCCGTAATACAGCCCCCATATGACAAAATTCCATGCCGCGCCATGCCAGAGTCCGGTAAGCATCCACACGACCATAATATTTCTTACATGCGCCCTTTTACTTACACGATTTCCTCCAAGAGGGATATAGACATAATCCCGAAACCATGTACTCAAAGAAATATGCCACCTTCTCCAAAATTCCGTGATACTCGTCGATACATACGGATAGAAAAAATTCTTCTTGAATTCAAACCCCAGCATCTTCCCAAGACCGACCGCCATATCAGAATATCCGCTGAAATCAAAATAAATCTGAAAGGTATAAGCCGCGCATCCAAGCCATGCGCTTAAGACGGACACCTGCTCCGCGTCCATAAGAGACACTTTTTGAAAAACCATTCCTATTGTATTGGCCAGCAGAACCTTCTTCGAAAGCCCGCGGATAAAAAAAAGCGTCCCTTCTCCAAAATTCTCTATCGTCTCTTTCCTGGCATGGAGCTGCCGGTCTATATCCGCATACTGTACGATAGGTCCCGCTATGAGCTGCGGAAACATAGTAACATAGACTGCAAAATCAATCAAATTCTTCTGTACTTCTACCTCACCCCGGTAAACATCTATAATATAAGATAAGATCTGGAATGTATAGAACGAAATCCCAATCGGAAGAGGAAGCTCTCGAAACGGAATATCAACAGGGAGCACCGCATTTATACTGTCAAGAAGAAACCCTTCATATTTAAAGAAACCAAGAATCAGTAAATTCACTCCCACATTATATATAAGACTTCTCTTCGCCTTTTCCTTGTTCTTTAAGTTCCTTGCAATATCCAACCCGCTGATATAGTTGAACAAAATAGAGAACACCATAAGAAAAAGATACACCGGCTCTCCCCATGCATAAAAAATCAGGCTCCCTGACAATACTACGATATTCTTGTACGTCCTAACCGCAGGATAATATCGTTCTTTTGCATTCTTTATACCCCTCGAAGATAGAATATTCACATAAATCCTTGGGACAAGATAGTACAATACCAAAATAATCGGCAAAAACGTAAATAAAAACACAATACTGCTGAATAGCATTTCTTTTGTTTCCTTCTATCAATTATAGACTTTTCTTGAATGCGGTATATGCTTTATCCGCATCTTTTCCCACGGACATAAATACATAGCTCCCTCGATTCTCTAACAGAGCTGCCTTAAGAAGTTTCGTCTGCTCGGCTCCGTATCCTTCAAAACTCTCCGTCTGTGTATCCAGCCGTCTCCGGGCCGCCGACCGCACCGTCTCAATCTGGCTTTTATCCTTCACTTTCACAAGAAGGAGTTCTTTAACCCCCATAACATCATCCGGAAGATATAGCGCCACGTCCTCGTAATCACCGGCGTTCAGACCATAATAACGTTTGAAATCCTGGGCGCCGGCTTCTTCCATACCATCTGTCTCAACCATTCCAAGGACGTTCTCTGCAACCTGTTCCATCGGCGCGTCCGCCCCCTGCGCAATCACCAGAAATACAACATAGATAAAAATCGTCAGTGTCATTGTGTATTTCAGGATGTTGATCACATCAATTCCACTCTTCTTCATGATAGACTCGCAGCCTCCGCCATGTGTTCCAACCACTCCGGATAAAAATCGCTTGACATGTGGATTCCATCCTCCTCATAGTAATCGTCCTCCACAAGCTCTGTATTGTCAATAAACACAATCTTCTCATTCTCACACAACTTTTTTAGTTCCGCGTTAAAATCCGGAACACAGGCAAACCTCTCGTCCGCCTGAACCGCCGTCTGACTTACCGGAAGTATACTATTTACATAAATCTGTGTATTTGGCAGCCCTTCTTCTATTTGATTAAGCGCCGTCAAATAAGCATCCTTGAAAACCTCCGCATCAGCTTCCGCCGAAATCGTATCATTCATACCAAGCGCAATGAATAACTTCTCCGGACCGGCGGCAATAACCTGACCAATGACTTTATCAAATCCTGTATCCTCCGGTGATACCACGCCTATGCCTTTCTGTGCATTGACAAGCGAGTCATCCAGATAATCATAGATATACAGTCCCTGGCTGATAGAATCTCCTAATACCAGACATTCTGAGAACATCTCATTATATGAACTGTTCTGCCACTCTCTGGACGACTTCCGTTCCTCTTTTTCCAACTTTCGTATCTTAGCGTCGATCTCCTGCACATCTGCTCTGGCAAGCTCTTTCAATCTCTTCTCGCCTTCCGCCGTATCTGCCCGAAGCTGTCTAAGTCTTACCGCCACTACGATCACACCTACGATAAGCAGAAAAACTCCTACCGTAATTCCGTAACGCAGAATACGGTCTTCCTCCCTGACGCGTCTTCTTTTTCTCATCTATTTTGTCTCCCGGCTTTTGTAAAGTACCAATCGAACAGTAATTATTATACTATCTCAAATAGTAAAAGTCAAAAACATATCGTGCATTTTTCATGGTTTCTTGCTATAATAGGGCTACAGTTCACACAGCGGCAGGCGAACGCAGATCGAATCAAAAATCTCCTGCGCAAGTCAAAGCCAGAAAGGAAAATTTATGACCGTAATAACATTAAATGCGAAAATCTGCATGTCTCATCTCCTGTTAAAAGATACCTTTGACCGGTTTTCTTTTCTAGAAGGAGAGATTACAACTTTCAATAAATTCACAATCGACGGATTTTTACATAAGAATTTCTTTGATGAAGAACCGGAATATACCTATTCTTATTGGAGACAGGTGCGGGAATTCTGTCTCAGCATCATTAAAGGAAAGCGAACTCCTTTAAATTTCAAGATTATTCTTTCCCTCGCTCCGGAAAATTTCGAAGATTTCCTTAAAAAACATCAGATCACTACATTTCATTCTGAAGAAATCAGCGGATTATATCTGAATTTCCATTACGACGGCGCCGTACTGCAATGTATTACGGGTATTTCCATGAAAACCTTCTATATGGATAAAACATTGGAAAAAGAGTGGGATTCCTATGCAGAAGAATTCTTTAAAAGATCCGGAATCGAACAGGAACTTTTGTAAAAAATAACCAATATTTTCTTCTTTTGCATATACTTTATTGTTTTTTTTCTCTATATCAATTATAATTTATATTAAGCGTATCGATCAATTTTCTAAGGAGACTATAAGGATGAAAAAAAGAAAACAAACAAAAGACAAACCACTGGCTATTTCCCAGAGGCAAAAGCACGGTATTACCCGTAAGTTGGTAGCGGCAATCATGGGAACCATCATCATCATGGTTGCGGCGCTCCTGCTGATCGTGTATAACCGCGTCTCCAATACGTTACTGGAAAAGAGCGAAAACCTGCTCTCAGAAACTACCGGCAAAGCGCTTCAGGAAACTCAGGCATGGATGAACAAAACACTGACTATGCTGGAGACACAGCGGGATACCATCGAATATGAAAATATGGATGTTCCTGCTATGATGGAATATATCCGTCACACTGCCGGCAAAAACGACGCCTACCCGGCAGGATTGTATGTTGCACTGACAGACGGTTCCCTGTATCATGCCTCTTTCGTACCGGGCCCGGATTATGTTGCCACTGAAAAATCCTGGTATCAGAACGGGATCCAATCAGAAGAATTCCTCTTAGGCGACACCTACTTTGACGAAGACAGCCAGTCCTATGTAGTCGGCGCTTCCGGAAGACTGAAAGACGCCGCCGGCAACACACGCGGCGTTGCAGCCGCAGACGTATATCTGGACTCCATCTCCGATATCGTATCCGATATACATATTGAAAAGACCGGGGGAATCTTCCTGATAGACACACGCACAGACACCATCATCGGACATCCGGACCCGGAGATGACCGGACGGACTCTTGGAGAATTCTCGGATGATATGTATGCATACGCCGAAGAACAGATAAGGTCTAACGCAACCGGACTGTCCCTCTATGACGACAAGACTTATATCAATATAGCGCAGGTACCGAACAGCGACTGGATCGCAGTGTCCTATGTATCCAGAGCCGAAGTCCTGAGCGATCTGCTTACTCTGACCACCATGATGCTGTCCGTATCTGTAGTGGTAGTCATTATCGCCGTCTTCCTGATCGTCCTTCTGGTAAGACGGATCATCGGTAATCCGATAAAAGAGCTGAACTATGTCGCAGCCAGAATTGCAGAAGGCGAACTGGATCAGACCATTCACCACAATTCCGACGATGAACTTGGACAATTGGCTAATAATTTTGGACTCACCGTCACGCGGCTACGGGACTACGTAGACTATATCAACGAGATCTCCGCGAAGCTTCAGGATATTGCCGAAGGCGATCTTTCCTTCACTCTTTCGCATGAATACTTGGGTGAATTTGCAAAGATCAAAGAATCCTTAGAGGCAATCTCCCGCTCGCTTAACGGTACTCTTGGGCAGATTAACCTGGCTGCAAACGAAGTAGCCGAAGGATCGGGATATGTGTCTGAGGGAGCGCAGACTCTTTCACAGGGTTCACTGCAGCAAAATAGCGCAATAGAGCAGCTTGCCTCCCATATCAGCGAGGTATCCGACGGAATCCAGCGAACCGCTAAAGGCGCCAAGCAGGCAAACCAGATCTCCCGGGACGTAGGGACGCATATTCTGGAGAGCAACGACAAGGTACAGCACATGAACGAAGCCATCCAGAGAATCAGCAGCAAATCTACCGAGATCCACAGTATCATCAAGACGATCGAGGATATCGCTTTCCAGACCAATATCCTTGCGTTAAACGCGGCCGTAGAGGCGGCAAGGGCAGGATCTGCGGGTAAAGGCTTTGCCGTAGTTGCAGATGAGGTCCGCAATCTAGCCAGCAAATCTTCCGAAGCCGCGAAGAATACCGCCGTCCTGATCGATCAGACGATAGAAGCCGTTGAAGAAGGAACCAGCCTGGCGCAGGATACCGCGGCAGCTATGCTTGAAGTAGTAGCTCAGGCAGACGAAGTGAACAAGTTAATCGAGGGAATTGCAGAATATTCCGCACAGCAGGCCGCCGCCACCGAGGAAGTGCTGTCCAGCATCGACAGTATCTCTAACGTAGTACAATCCAACATGGCAACCGCAGAGAAGAGCGCGGCAGCCAGCGAGGAGCTGTCCGGTCAGGCAAATATGCTGAACACTCTGGTTTCCAAGTTTAAACTGAAAAATTCATAAAAGCATTTATAAAAAAGAGCAGCCGGGAAATATCAGAAATTGCTTATTTCCCGGTAGCTCTTTTTATACGGCCTCTAAACTAAAAAACTGCACGCATAATCCTTATACCGTAATCTTCCTCTTCTCATGCTCTGCCGCAACTTCCTCCACAGACTTTTCCCTGAGCCTTACCGCGCCCCGATATCCTTCCTTCGTCGGAATCCTGTCTTCCTTCGCCAGGTTCTCCTTCGCCTGTGCAATGGCTTCCTTATACTGCGGCAGCCATTCCTCCTGCGCCGCCAGCATCTCGTCTATCATCTGCCAGATCTCCGGCGGGTTGCATACGGCGCCTGTCAACGGATCCATAAGCGCCGCCTGCTTTAAAAGCGCCGCGTCCCCGTGTACCGCCGCTTCCACCGCAAGCTTCTGTACCCAGATGGACTGTGAACATACTGCCGCGCAGCCAAGGGGCAGATCCCCCACTTTTGGTACGCTGACGCCGTTGCCGTCCACATAACAGGGAACCTCTACAACCGATTCATCCGGCAGGTTCGTGATACAGCCCTCATTCATGATATTAAAATGCCCGCGGTATTTCTTTCCCGTCTCCAAAGCTTCGATGATATAAGAAGCATGCTCCTTCCCTCTCTCGGAGCCATCCAGTTTCTTCGGCTCTTCCGCAAGAATCTTCGGGAACTCTGTCTCGAACCAATTCCGTTCTTCTCTGCTCACACGAAGATACCCCCCTGTCTCTCCATTGATCCAGTTATCCAGATGAATCCAGTCTTTGATCTCATCCGGACGTTTCCTGTACCAGGCCACATATTCGGAGAGATGACCGTTTGATTCCGTAGAATAATAACCAAACCGCTTCAGCACGTCAATACGTACCTTCTCCTCCTCGGAGAACTTCTCATGCTTTAAGAATCCCGGCAGGATCTTATCCAGCATATCCTCGCCATGATGTTTCACGGATATGTACCATGTCTGATGATTGATTCCCGCGCAGATGATATCCAGCTCGTCTCTTGGAATCCCTAAGACCTCCGCGATCTGCATCTCTCCGTGGATCTCCCCGTGGCACAGTCCGATAGTCCTGACCCCGCCGTATTTGTTGCACGCCCAGGTCGCCATGGCATTCGGGTTCGAATAATTAAGCATGATGGCGCCCGGTTCCGCTACCTCCCTGATATCTTTACAGAAATCAAGCATCGCCGCAATCACTCTCTGCCCATACATGATTCCGCCCGTACACAAAGTATCTCCCACACACTGATCTACTCCGTACTTTAACGGAATCTCAACATCCGTTTCGAATGCCTCCAGACCCCCGATACGTACACAGTTGATAACATAACGCGCGTCCTGGAACGCCTCTCTCCTGTCTGTAGTCGCCTGAATCTTCACCGGAATCCCGTTTGCGTCCAGATCTCTCTGGCAGAGCGCCCGTGTCTTCTCCAGATTATCCGCGTTAATATCTGTAAAAGAAATCTCCGCTTTCTGTAATTCGGGCACAGACATAATGTCTGTAAATAATGTTCTTGCAAACACAAGACTTCCTGCTCCGATGAATGAAATCTTAAAACTCATAACCAATACCTCCTGATTTTCTTTTACACGCTCTCAGCGGATTCCCGAATCTATATAAGAACTCCGCCGAAACGTTTTTATCTGTGTATGAATATATTATAAACCTCTTTTTCCCGCCATGTGTAAAGTATTGCGGCCAAAACAGAAAAATGCAAGATATTGCCGCATTATAATTCAGGCATTATAATACTGTCTTGATTAATCGGCGTAAATGTTTATAATGAAATAATGACAGTCCTTTACCTGATTATGAACGAGTGATCATTCAAAGGGATAAAACGACTTATCATCTGCAAGAAGGAGAATACATATGAGAAAGGTATTGATCGGTACGACAAATCCATCGAAATTCCAGAGATTCCGCGCCTTATTATCTGAATACGATGTGGAATTCTGCACACCGGAAGATCTGAATATCACGAGCGAACCTAAAGAATGCGGCAAGACTCCCGAAGAAAACGCCGTCTTGAAGGCGCGCCATTATAGTCAGTACTTTGATTCCGTAATCTGTAATGATTCCGGACTATATTTTGAAAAACTCACACTGGAAGACAGCCGGCAGCCGGGCCTGAATATCCGCACTCCCGGCGGGATACTCCGGCTGAATGATGAAGAGATGATAGCGTATTATTCTAAACTGATCCGTTCTCTTGGAGGAAAAGTCCTGGCTTATTACCTGGATGGTATCGCAGTCTGCCGCGGTCATAAGATCTATTCCTTTATGGAGGATAATCCCACAACCAGATCTGATTCCTTCTACATGATCGACCGTCCCTCTCCAAAGAGGCAGCCCGGATGGCCCCTTGATTCCCTATCACTGTACAGGGACAGTCTTACGTATTTCGTAGATGACGAGAGCGATGATTCTGAGGCCGCAGACGAAGAGATCATGTCCGACGACTGTAAAAAGAGATTAATTCATTTCCTCGCTTCGTCGCTCGATTTGCAGAAAAAAAATATTCACAGCGCCGATACTCCGTAATTATACAATGCTATACCCTGAGAACACTATAGTACAGGAGAATTTATCATGAGTTTGTTTGATATCCGCAATCCATATATCGCAATCACAGCTTTTTATGCTTTGAATCTGCCCGAATACAGCATGCGCCCTCACGGACATCCTCATTGCGAGATCATGTACGTCACAAAGGGCAGTTGTCTGATCCATGTAAATAACCATGAATTCCGTCTCAAAGAGCGGCAGTTTATCTTCTTAACCGCCGATATCCTGCATCAACTGTCCATTTCCGAAGGAACCCCCTGCTCGATTCTGAATCTGGAATTCTCATGCCTTCATTCCAAGACCGACATATGCCTGGCGGAATTACATGCCGGAAGTCCCGCCTTTGCCGGATTCTGTAATTATTCGGAAGAATACTTCGTCGGAAATGACACGGATCATCTGGGTTATTCCCTGAAAGACCTGATCAATCAGCTTCGAAGCGGCATCCCTCACAAAAATAATGTGCGGAATCTGTCCGATATCTATACACCCGATCAGCGCTGCACAATACGTCTCCTGTTTCAGCGTATGATGTTAGAGCTGGCAAAATCTGTCCTGAACCATAATAAAAATACCGGCATGCTCTACCTGAAGACAGCCCGCGATTATATCTCCTCTCACCTGACGGAAGAAATACGGATTCCTCAATTGGCAGAATACGCCGGTATCAACAAATCATACCTTCAGTCTCTGTTTTCAAAATATATGAATTGTACTATTACAGATTATATTAACCAGAAGCGTCTGGAACACTCCGTCTTCCTGTTGATTAACAGCTCTCTCTCCATCACGGACGTCGCCTTTCAGTCCGGCTACAACAGCCGCCAGCACTTCGGAAGCACTTTCGAGAAATACTACGGGATGAGTCCCCGGACCTACCGCCAGCTCAATGGCAGGAATATGAATCCCTCTACCGGGGAAGATTATTACTATATAGGCGAAAACGGCGTCTGGACAAATATCCCTTTAACTAAGAAAATCTGAAAATCCCCACCGCTGCCGGTGAGGATTTCATTATAAACCATACTATTTTGTCAACAACATCATAACCTCGTTACTTCTCTGTACAAATGCCGTCATCTCTTCCGGATTCAGCGGCTTATGTGCCAGCATCGCCAGATCATACAGCTGCTTACAGATAATGGATACGTTCTCATTCTCTTTATTATCAACCACGAACTTCACCAGCGGATGGTTCGCATTCAGGATCAGCGTGCTCTCGCCGCCCATATCCATGCCGCCCATATTACCCATACCGTACATCTTCATCATTTCCTGCATACGGCGGCTCTGCTCAGACAGCGTAATCATGGATGCTATCTTTTCGTCCTTCAGCTTCTCGATCTTCACATCCAGCTTGTCATTGCCAAGCTCCTTACGGAAGATCTCGATCAGGCTGTCAGAAGTTGCCTTAAATGCTTCCTTATCTTCTTCCGCAACCTCCTCCTTGACATTCTCCGTCACATCCGCGTCGATTCTCTGGAAACGGATCGTCGGATTCTTCTGCTCTAACTGTGTGATAAACGGAGAATCAATATTATGGCTTAAGATCACCGCATCCTGCCCCTGGTTCTTGAACATATTGATATACTGGCTCTGCTGAATCTCGTCCGTTACATAGTAGATGGTCGTCTTGATCTCTTCTACCTTGTTCTCATCCGAATTCTCAGCATTCCCGCCTTTATCCTCATCCTTCTTATCGTTAGGCTCTACGACTTCTCCGCCGTTTTCTTCGATACAATCCTTAAGGGTCAGATACTTTCCGTCAATATTCTTAAACAAGATGGAATCCTTCATCTTATCACAGAATTTCTCGTCTTTTAAGCAGCCGAACTTGATAAACGGGCTGATATCATCCCAGTATTTCTCATAATCCTCTCTCTTAGTCTTACACATTCCCGTCAGCTTATCAGCCACTTTCTTGGAAATGTAATCCGCAATCTTATTAACAAATCCATCGTTCTGCAGCGCGCTTCTTGATACGTTCAGCGGCAGATCCGGACAGTCGATCACTCCCTTTAATACCATCAGGAATTCCGGAATGACTTCTTTGATATTGTCTGCAATAAATACCTGGTTGTTATACAGTTTAATGGTTCCTTCTATAGAATCGTATTCCGTATTGATCCTTGGGAAATACAGGATTCCCTTGAGGTTAAACGGATAATCCATGTTCAGGTGGATCCAGAATAACGGCTCCTTATAGTCTAAAAATACCTTGCGGTAGAATTCCTGATAATCTTCATCAGAGCACTCGTTCGGGTGTTTCGTCCACAGAGGATGAATGTCGCTTAAGGAAACCGGCCGTTTGTTGATTTTAACCTTCTCTTTTGCCGGCTCTACCTCTACCATTTCTTTCTCGCCGTTTTCATTCTCTTTTTCTTCCATCTTGGCCTCTTCGTGGATGTGCTCTACGATCACGTCATCCTCTTTCAGATCAGCCTCGTCGATGGTCTCATACTCCTGCTCCGCGTTTGCCTTACTAAGGAAGATCTCTACCGGCATAAAAGAACAGTACTTCTCAAGCACTTCCCTGACACGGTATTCGTTGGAGAATTCAATACTGTCCTCATTCAGAAACAGGGTGATCTCCGTTCCTACGCCATCCTTATTTCCCTCATCCATCTCATACTCTGTACCGCCGTCGCTGACCCAATGTACCGGAGCTGCGCCCTCCTTATAAGACAGAGTATCGATGTGCACCTCGTCCGCCACCATGAACGCGGAATAAAAACCAAGTCCAAAGTGACCGATCATGTCGTCTTCCGTAGTCTTATCTTTATATTTTTCAAGGAACTCTGTAGCGCCGGAGAACGCAATCTGCGTAATATACTCCTCCACTTCGTCGGCAGTCATACCAAGTCCGTTATCTGTGAACTTTAATGTCTTCTCTTCCGGATTGACTTCTACCTTAATAGACGGTTTGTAATCATCCGGCAGTTGGTATTCGCCCATCATGTCCAGTTTCTTTAACTTTGTAATCGCATCGCATCCGTTGGATATCATCTCGCGTACGAAGATGTCATGGTCGGAATATACCCATTTCTTGATGATCGGGAATATATTTTCGCTGCTGATTGATAGATTTCCTTTCTTTGCTGCCATCTTTATCACTCCTACCTCATTTTTATTTTTTATAATAAACTCCAATATCTCATGCCTTTCCAGACGCATCCTGCAGAATCCCCGGAAAGGTATACATACAAAAACATCCAAACTATATACCGGATGTCTCTTGCTTAACAAATATAATAATACCTTAGTTTTTAAAAGTCAATAGAAAGTTAGCACTCTTTTTTGGTGAGTGCTAACAATTTTCTTAAATATATAAAATTTCTCTAAATTAGAATAGAAGAACGGCATATCGGCGTATACCCGTATAATACGCATAACCCATTCCCTGAAAACGGTTTGAAGTAAGACTCTCTTGCCTGACAAACGGTTACTGCAACGGTCTGGTTTAACAACTATAAACGCCGCTTCTCAGTTTTTCCCAGTATTCGTTTCCCTGCATATAATAAAACGATTCGCCTCTGAATGATTCTAAAAGTTTTTGTTTTAAAGCAACTGAAAATTCAGATTCAATAGCTTTCAGCGCCATATGTTGATAAAGTTTGGATTTCGCAAAATCACCAATTGTCTCAATACCATCCAAAATATCTTGCATAAGCTGCGCTGTCCACGCAACATCCTTTTCCCAAGCGGCAACCTCCAATCCGTAACAAACCTCATTATACTTCCCCATATCAAACGTGGACGCAGCAGCAGACGAAACCTCAACAAGCTTTTTTGCCATCTCGTGATTGCCGTCTTCCATATAAAGGCCACGCAAATCATTTAATGTCATTTGCATGTGCTGATACCCGGTAAAAATCAATTCTTCGTATGCACGATAAGCTTCCGCCTGTTTTCCTGTTTTACTGTTCACAAGCGCTTCCTTGCGTTTGCGTTCAGGGTTTTCCAGAGAGAAATAATCCAAATATTGATTCGCCTTTTCATAATCCTCTTTCCGAAAATACGCATGGAACAGTGAATCCGCCGCTCGGTTTCGAATCTGTTCGTTCTTTGAGAGCAAGCACCTCTCGAACCATCCAAATATTGTATTATCGTAATTCTCTTTATTCGGAAGTTCTATTGCTGTCCGTTTCGCATCAAGGATGATCGCCGCCTGCCAAATCAGTTCTTCACAATTTGGATATTCTTCAATTTTTTCTTTTACAGAAATAAACACATCATGAAAGCTCTTATCCTCCAGGTCTTTTTGAACAATCGATATATATTGGTTAATTTCTTCATCTGTTAATTCATCCTTAAAGGACAAAAGTTCGTCTGTGGTAATATCAAGCAGCCGTGCAATAGGTGCAAGCAAAGTGATATCCGGCAGCGTGTTGCCTCTTTCCCATTTATTGACAGCAGGGGTAGTTATGCCGAGACAAGCGGCCATTTCCTCCTGTGTCATTCCCTTATTTTTTCTATATTTCTTGATAACGTCTCCTATTGCCATATTTAACTGTCTCCTTCACAATTTCTGGATCGATCCTATGGATAGTATAGCTGATTAAAGTTCAAAAAACAATTGAACGCAAGTTAAACAACGGGAATTATTTTTTACTGCCGCTCAATTTTTTGGGGATACTTTGGTCCATAAGGGCAAAAACATAAGAGCAAAAATAAAGGAAAATATTGACGGCGGTGCGGACGCATCCCGGATGGAGCTCTTTTTTTCTGTTTAATAAAATTGCAGTTCCCCCGTTTCCCTGTTATGCTGTTCAATCTTCCTTATCAGGACCAGCGTGATTGCAATCATCACACTCAGACAGACCGCCAGCCCGGTAATATCGCCGATCCATTCCTTTCTCCCCTGAAGGTTAAGCACAAACCGCATAATATTAATGCAATATGTTAAAGGAAATATCAGAGAAAGCATCTTCGCCCACTGCGGAAAGCACCCGACCGGTATCCGGCTTCCGGAAAACAGAACCATAGGCGTGTCAAAGACATCCATGATGATAGACGCGTCTCTGGAAAACATAAATATAGTATTCAGCATACCTCCCCAGACTGTCGAAGAAATAATCAGCATGAAAAAGATGAAAGGTAACATAACCAGATTATCAAAACCAATGGTCCCCGTATAGATTAGAATAAATACACAGAAACAGCAAAACATCCAGACCTCCTGAACGAGCGCCCCTAATGCCTTCCCATAACACATCGCAAGCCTGTTTGCCGGCGTCAGGAATATAATTTCAAGCGTTCCCCCCTTACGTTCCTGATTCGCCATCGACCATGCATTCTGTACCATGGACCAGAAACAGGTATACGCCATGTATCCGGTTCCCAGAAACGCTAATAATTCCTTACCGCTCAACATACCCATATATCCGGTGATCTCAAAGGGTTTGTATGAATAATAGACTTCCATGAATCCCAAAACAGGCCATACAAGCAGAGAGAACCAGATAAACGCCGAATGATAATCGTGCCTCTGCTGCTTAAGTATTTCCGCTTTAATTACTAACAGACTTTTCTTCATTGCCCTCACCCCTCGACTGATCGATAATCTTCATTAATACTCCTTCCAGTTCCGGCTCCTGTATACTCAGGCCGGCCGCCTCGATCTGATGTCTCATCAGCAAGTCCAGGACGCTTAACCAGGTGTCTGTCCCTCCTGTAACCTTTATCTTTTCACCGGCGTCTTCTATTCTGATATCTATATCTTTATTCACCTCTTCGTCCACCGCCCTGATAAATTCTTCATATCTCTGATTATCCGGCGTTTTCATCTGTATTAACAACTGAGGCTCGTACATAAATAACTCTTTCAGCTCATCCTTGGTTCCCTGTGCAATGATCTCTCCTTTATCCAAAACATAGATGTAATCACAGAGTTCCTCTGCCTCCTGGATATAATGGGTTGTCAGTAATATCCCTTTCTTTTCCTTCTTCGCCAGTTCCAAAACCAACTTCCGGATCTCTTTCGCAATCACGATATCCAACCCTAACGTGGGTTCGTCCATAAAAAGGTACTCCGGATCATTGATCAGCCCTCTGGCAATCTGCAGACGCTGCTTCATCCCCTTTGAATATCTCTCCACCGGAATATCCGCGGCGTCTTCCAATCCCACGATCTTTAGCAAATAAGCAATCTTTTCATTCAGTCCGGACCCGCTTAATCCATACAGACTTCCGAAATATCTAAGATTCTCCTTTGCAGTCAGTCTCCAGTAGAGATTCCTCTCTCCGCCTGAGATCATGTTGATCCGCTCTTTCACCCACAGGTGATTCTTTACTGCGTCGACTCCATTCATGGTCAGGCTGCCTGCCGTCGGGGCTATAACAGATGCGAGCATACGAATCGTCGTTGTCTTTCCCGCGCCGTTAATGCCTAATACTCCGGTTATTTTTCCCTGGGGAATCTCCAGCGATATATCTTTCACCGCATGAACCACCTTTTTCTGCCTGCGGACAAACAACCCCTTTTTTTCTTTTAAGATATAATCTTTCACCAAATGCCGGGCAATTATTTTCCTTGCTTCCTGATTCTCAAACCGTTCCTTGACTTCACTGCACATCACACGCTCTCCTTTATCCGAATAACTCTTAAGCAAGAGAATGATTTACAAATTGGTTAATTACTTCTATTCTTGCTTTAAGCGCGTGTATTATAGAGATGTTTCATACTTTTGTCAATGATTATTTAGTTTAATCCTGATAATTCAAAGTTGTAATTGTAATTACATAACGAAATAATATTGTTGTTTTCCCGCCGATATCGTATAATATCACTATTATATATTAAGGAAATAAATTTTGATGTTTAGAAGGAGCTGCGTATTATGGAAACAAACCACATCTCACTTTTCCCAAATGAGCATTTTCTAGATATCCGCCCCTATCAATACGGCTGGGAAAAATGTCAGCCCCTCCATTCTTTTGGTCCCTTTGTACGCAACCACTATTTACTTCACTACATCATCAGCGGACAGGGAATGTTGTTCTCACACACCACCACCGGTGAAATACATGAATATAACCTGGAAGCAAACCAGGCATTTCTGATCTGTCCCGGACAGGTTAATATGTATACCGCCGATGAAAAGAATCCCTGGAAATACGTATGGATTGAATTTGACGGAATCCGCGCGGAAGATTGTCTGCTCCAGGCAGGACTGGAGTGGGATCAGCCCATCTATCTCCCGCAAAGTGTAGAAAAGGGGGAACTTCTGCGGGATCGAATGCTATATTTTTATGAGAATTCTGCAAAATCACCCATCCATCTGGTAGGACAGTTATATCTGTTTCTGGATGAACTGATTGAATTTTCATCTACTCGACAAAATATTTCTGAAAAAGCTCAAAAGGATTTTTACATCAATGAGGCCGTAGCTTATATTCAGCAAAACTGCGGACGTGAACTGACAATTGATGAGGTTGCCAGCTTCTGCAAATTAAACCGAAACTATTTCAGCCGAAAATTCAAAAAAGTAATGGGCTGTTCGCCCCAGGAATTCTTAATCCATCAGCGCCTGACGAACGCGACAGAGTTAATGCGTCTCACTGATCTGCCCATTAAAACCATAGCCTCTCAGTGCGGTTATCCTAATCAATTCTATTTCTCTCAGGCTTTTAAGAAATGCTACGGTTTGTCGCCCCAGGAATGGAGAAAACAAAATTGTATTCCCTTTGATTATTCGACCGCTCTTAAATAAATTTGAAAGGCCGGGTAATCCCCCTGTACCTGAGGAAACGGATAACCGGCATTCATCAGAGCCTTGCCGCTGTAAAGAGAATCTGTTCCGTCAACCTGGTATTGCAGCGCAGGATTTAGCCCTTTAAGCCGAAGAGTGCAAAAAAGCGGCGCAGTGTTGACGCCGCCAAACACCACATTCACCAGAGCCTCGCGCTGATCAGGGGACACCTGCTCCCAGGCTGTAAAAGCGCCGTCCTGATATGGACTGCTAAGTCGGTAATAATCTCCATAATGCAGCAAATCATAATGTGATTTATAATTTTTCACTTGTTGGTGAATCACGGTTTTTTCTTCCGCAGTACACCTACCCAAATCCATCTCATAACCAAAGGCCCCGCTCATTGCAGTGATTCCCCGGGTTTTCAGAGGAGTAACGCGCCCATTCTGTTCATTGGGAACAGCAGAGACGTGAGCCCCCGCGGTACAGACCGGATAGCAGAATGATGTTCCATACTGAATACGAAGGCGGTCAATAGCATCCGTATCATCACTGCACCAGATTTGGGGCGTATAATAGAGCATACCGCCGTCGAACCGTCCTCCTCCTCCGCAGCAGCCTTCAATAAGAATATGCGGATAATCATGGTGTAGGCGCTCTAACAGGTCGTAAACTCCCAGGACGTACCGGTGATAAACTTCCCCCTGACGCCGAGCAGACAGACCGGCAGACCATACATCAGTAAGACTGCGGTTCATGTCCCACTTAAGATAAGAGATGTCGGCGCTGGATAGTACCGTTTTCATCTGCTCATAAATATAATCCCGAACATCCCTGCGGGAAAAGTCCAGTACCAACTGACCTCTGCCTCTGGAAGGGGCACGTCCCGGAACATGCAGCGCCCAGTCCGGATGAGCGCGATAGAGATGACTGTCTTCATTGACCATCTCCGGCTCCATCCAGATACCGAATTTCATTCCCAGATTCTTAATGTGCAAAACCAAATCCTCCAACCCTCCAGGCAGCTTTTCCAAATTCACCTGCCAATCGCCCAGGCCACTGTTGTCATCATTTCTGGAGCCAAACCAGCCGTCGTCCATGACAAACAACTCTATCCCAAGAGCAGCAGCCTCTCTGGCTATATCAATCAGCCTGTCGGCATTGAAATCAAAATAAGTAGCCTCCCAGTTGTTCACCAAAACCGGCTTTTGCCTGCCATAATAAGGATCTCGCAGGAGATGTTCCCGAATAGCCCTATGATACTGACGGCTCATTTGTCCAAAGCCATCAGGTGAACAGACCATTGCCGCCTCTGGAGCAGTGAATGCCTGCCCCGGTTCCAGCGTCCAGCAGAAATGATAAGGATGAATCCCCATGACCAGACGGCTGTTCTCAAATTGACTGCACTCCACAGCCGCTTCAAAGTTGCCGCTGTACAGAAGCATAGCACCGTAACACATCCCCTTGTCTTCATCAGCATCATGATCACAAAGAATTACAAAGGGGTTGTGCTGATGGCTGGATATCCCGCGCACACTTCCCACACTGAGTATCCCAGGCCGCAATGGTCCCCGGTCCGGACATCGCTCCATCAGATGGCGTGCGTTGAAGGTAAGCAGATCCATATCATCTCGGAGAAAATCCAGACAGACAGAAGCGCATTGATATAGACGAATCTCATCTGTTCCCTGATTGAATACCCGGACGGCCCGGGTAATAAGGTCATAATTCTCAAAAATACTGTAAAACAATTCTATCTCCACCCGAGCAGCAGAATCCTCCAATAGAATTATCAGTGTTTCCGCCTCATCTTCCGTCCCATAAAAACCAGGCAAACCCTCCGAAGGGCATTTTCCCTTTTCCAAACGAAAACCTTTATAGCGCAGATCCACCGTATGGCTGCCATTTTTTAGTTCCAGTTCAACAGAAGGCAATCGGAAATCGCCTACGCCGCAGGTAGAATATTCCTGCGGCATGACATCCAGTGAATAGTTCCGGTTACTCCCCGCCTCGTTGGGATTGGGTGTAAAACTGCGATCGCCGCACTGAATCAAAAAAGACAGGTCGCAATCATCAATCCTTGATCCATAGTAAATATGCTGAAGTACATTGTATTGGTCGGCCTTCATCTGATATGTAGTGTTTAGAGTATGCAGCGTAAAAATTCTGTTTTCACGGTCAAGTACAATCATTGAAAAATACCCCCTTGTAAGTTATTTAGATAAACAGTCCCGACAGCTTATGCCGGGACTGTCTTTAAGCTTATTTTCCGCCGGTACCGGCGATTCCTTCCACAAACTGACGCTGGAAGATCAGGTACAGCACTACCATCGGCAGCATAGCCAGCAGCGAACCGGCCATCAGCACAGGGAAGTTAGTAGTAAACTGACCGCGCAAAGTAGAAAGACCTGATGACAGCGTCATCATCTTCAGATCTGAATTAACAACCAACGGCCACATCAAATCACCGTATGCAAAAACAGCAGTAAATATAGTAAGAGCCGCTACGGAAGTTCCCGTCAAAGGAAACATAATCTTGTAGAAAGTCTGCCACTGATTACAGCCATCAAGATAAGCGGCCTCGCCCACCTCATCCGGGATACTCATGTATGTCTGGCGCAGAAAAAATACACCAAAGGCGCTGACTAACCCCGGAAAAACCAGAGCAAAAACTGTATTAGCCATTCCCATCTTGGCAACCATCTGATACTGCGGGATAATAAAAATCTGGCTTGGCAAAGACATTTGAACCAGTACAATGCCAAAAAGCAGTTTCTTGCCTCTAAATTTCAGCTTGGCAAATGCATACCCTGCCATAGAGCTGAATAAAACGGCGCAGACCACACGAAAGAATACCATCAGTATCGTATTCAAATACAGATTGCCAAAAGGCAAACTGGCAATTGCCTCTTTAAAATTATCCGAATTAACCTGTTTCGGCAAAATATCCGGCGGAATTTGCATACTCTCAGGAACCGTCTTGAAACTGGTAAGAATCATCCACACAAACGGAAAGATCATAATGACTGCACCTAAAATCAGGAAGAAATAGGTAAGCAGTTTGGTAATCATATAGGAGCGTCTCAAAGAATTTTTCATTGTAATACCTCCTTAAACGTCATATGTAACCCACTTCTTCTGCCCCTGGAATTGAACAAGAGTCACAAGAAGGATCAGACTAACTGTCCAGATAACGATAGCGGAACCATAACCTCGGTCTCCAGCCACGAAAGAGGAACGATAAAACAGATACATCAGGCTCTGCATATCTGTCAACGCCGGATTCGTCTCATCTGCCATCATGTAAATGAGGTCATAGATTTTCATGGATGCCATCAAACGCATGATCAGAACAGAGAACAGGGTTGGCGACACCATAGGCAGGGTGATTGTGAAAAACTGGCGAATCTTACCTGCACCGTCCAGACCACTGGCTTCATAAAGTGTACCTGGAATATTCTGCAATCCAGCCAACAAAAGAACTGCATCATAACCTATACTGCTCCAGACAGACACAATGGCAACAGCCAGTACAGCCGTCTTTGGGTCGGTAATCCATTGGGTTTTGCCGCCGATCATCTGGTTTAATATGCCATACTCCGTATTAAAGATCCACCTCCATACCATGGCTATAGCCGCCGGAGCACAAACCAACGGCAGGAAAAAGATAGTGCGGAAACCGCCTTTGAATCTCACACGCGCGTTGAGGAGTAAGGCAACCAACAATGCCAGAGCTATACCTACAGGTACGGTCAAAATACAAAAATAAACCGTGTTCCAAGTGGCTTTCCAAAATTCCGTATTTCCAAACATGTCCTTATAGTTCTGTACACCGATAAAACTATAATGACCAAAGCCCAGATGTTCACAGAAGCTGGAATACAGAGTCTGTACGAAGGGCCAGAGATTCAACACAACCAAACCGATGATCGTAGGCGCTACCATAAACCAGCCCCATCTCTCCTCCCGTCTTGCAGCGACAGATAATTTCTTCTTCATGAAACTCCCTCCTCTCTCAGTCTTTCGCCAATTTCTTGGCGGTTTCCGTATTAACAATGTTTTCCATTTTCTCTAACCCTGTCATAAGTTCTTGCTTGCCGGCATATACATTCGTCAATTCGTCCAGTACCAGGCTCTTCCACTTAGGACTGGCAGAGTTATAAATCGCTTGCACCGCATAATCAAACTGTTCAAAGATGACATCCAGATTCAGCTTTTCATCGTAAGAGTCAAACGCGGCACGCCAGGATTCCTCACAACCGATATAAGCAGGAATTGCAGCGCCATTTTCTCCCTGGATACGCTGAGCCTCTTCCGTACCGAAAAATTTAATTACATCCAGTGCAATATCGCGCTTTTTGCCATGAGCGGCTGTAGAATAACACAAACCATTGGACATAGTGGCGCGGCCATCCTGATCCAGGCTTTCACCGTCCTCAATAGGATCCGCACACTTGGGAAGTTTTGCCAGATCCCACTTACCCCGCATCTCAGGATAATTCTCCATCAACTGCGGCAAATTCCAGTTACCTTCCAGATACATGGCTCCTTCTTCAGAGAAGAAAGCAGTTCCAGGCGCAGTTTCGGCAAAATATGTCTGGTCAGGACACCACTCCTCCTTCTGCATATTCACATAAAACTCTATGCCCTTAACGGTGCCGGGATTTGTGTAACCAGCCTTGGTACGGTCGGCGGTAAGAATGTGTCCGCCAGCCTGATAGGCAAAACACCAGTAACCCAACTGGTCGTCATTATAAGCCATGAAACCGTATTTTCCGGTTTCATCGTGGATTTTTTTTGAAGCATCCGCCAAATCCTCCCAGGTCCAATCATCTGTGGGATAGGGAACATCAGCGGCGTCAAACATTTCCTTGTTATACACCAGCAGACCATTATCTTTGTCCTTGGGTACACCGTAGAGCCGGCCATCGCTGCCGCTGGCGTTGCTGCGGGAAATCTCAGAAAAATGTTCCTCATAATAATTAGGCTCTACATCATCATAGAGGTCTGTCACATCGGCTAACATACCGAAATCAGCATAATACAGCAATTGATTAGTATGCATCCAAAAAATGTCCGGCATGGTATTACTCTCAGCAGAAGCTTCCAGTTTCGTCCAATATTCACTCCAACTGGTAGCCTGTACGTCAATCACTACGTCAGGATGTTTTGCAGTATACGCATCACACATAGCCTGCATCCCAGGACGCTGATAAACGTCCCATATTTGGAAAGTGAGATGAGTCTTTTTATCTGCTGAACTGCTGCACCCTATAAGTGACAGCAACAGGGTCAATATTAAAATTACTGCTGTCATACGGGATAATTTTCTCATAACTCCACTCCTTTTTATAATATTTCATTTAATAGTTTGAATACATAGTTGAAGCAAGAAAAATCCGCCCGGGCCAGCCTTTTCTCACACAACCACTCAAGCTGAATAAAATTATAATCGAAGGATATTTGCCTGTAAATGAAACGATGTGTCCAACATATATTATGATTTAACAAAAATCACATTTTTATATAAATATATTATATTTTGTGATATTACTGAAAAAAATTGTAATTTTTAACAAAATGCACTCTTCAATTTTGTACAAAACAACCAAATTAACTCTATTTAACTGCCGCCGGTAGTCTTGCAATTCTTTCTGTTATCGTCATTTATAAACACTCCTTCTTTAACTTTTCAATGCCTTTTTTTACTGTTAAAGTAATTTTTACAGAGATTACTACCGGACGGAATACTCCGTATCCATGATCCCGCCTGGACTATAGAAATACCGGACATTATACGGACATTCGCTCGCCCGCATTAGATCTGTTCACCGGGACTTATGTGACGGAATTTGTGAGCAAGAAAATTATTTTTATATAGCATATTTCCGGTAGACATCTTTGATAATTTGCTGCTTTTCTTGCTTTTAATTAGGGCAATTTCTATTAAGATAATTTTAGAATTTTATTTAGCCAGAAATTTTACTAAAGAAACAAAATGTACGCCTAATATTTATCGAAAAAAAGGTGTGTTCTATCCTAAACAATCGAAGATATTCATGACGAGTTTATATAACGGATACTCATTTATGTGTTATTTAACAGGAGGTAAAACAGTAGCATGAGTACAATTCCTTATATTATTGAACAGACGAGCCGGGGAGAACGTAGTTATGATATTTTTTCAAGACTATTGTCCGATAGAATTGTTTTTTTAGGAGAAGAAGTAAGTGATGTTTCAGCAAGTTTAATTATTGCACAAATGCTATTTTTAGAATCACAAGACCCTGGAAAAGATATTCAGTTATATATAAATAGTCCAGGCGGTTCTGTTTCGGCCGGTTTTGCTATTTATGACACGATGCAATACGTCAAATGTGATATTTCGACAATATGTATAGGTCTTGCCGCCAGCTTTGGAGCGTTTTTACTGGCGGGAGGCGCAAAAGGAAAGCGTCTTGCTTTGCCTAATGCAGAAATTATGATACATCAGCCTCTTTTTTTCCTTCATTCAACTTAAAATAAAACCCCCACGAAATAATTGATAGTACTATTACAAGAATATTCATTCCAAGTAAAAACAATTTAACTGAAACTTGATCAAACATACTTCCCATACCGCCGTAACATATTGCAGTCATACCTGTACGAACCATAGAAACAATCGATAATATAGTGGCCCTGTATTCAGAAATAATATAATCCTGGATAACACTGTCTGCAACAGTAAATATAATTTCAGGAACAAAACAGGCAATAATCGATATAACCAAAAAGGCTCTTTTATCAGACACAACAACAAGCGCTAATAATATAATGCTTTGCAGCAACAACCCATAAACAAACATCTGTTTTCGATTAATTATTCTTAGTATATAATTAACCAAAATATATGATGCAGAATTTATAAAATATGATGCAGAAAAAAAGGTCCCAATTATAGCGACATTAATTCCAATTTTTGAAAATATTAATTGGTTCATATTATAATATCCGCAAAAAACCCCATCGCAAATGCTGAATCCTAAAACAAACATCAAAAACACTATTTTAGAATCATATTTAATATAATTTTTCCATCTATTAAAATTCTTCTGTCTATTATTTTTATTTAATGTAAAATTCTTTTTTTCTCGTTTCGTTATTTTTACCAGCATTAACATAGAGATAAACATTGCTAACCCTTGAATATAATACACCGTTTCCCATGAATATTTAGCAATAACACCGCCTGCAAAAATCATAATTCCCATTGTTATCGATTGAATCGCAAGTAATTTTGAATTAACTGATAAATAATCTCTTTGTTCTTCCCCTTCTTCTAATATTTCGTATAAAAGTGCGCTATCACTTCCCGATACAAAAGTATATGCAGCGCCTTCAATACCGCCCATTGCAATCAGTATAATATGATTATGAGCATTTGCCATTATAACAGCATGTAGAGACAACAATATACATCCTAACATCACCGAATTTCTCGTACCTATTTTATCTCCTAAAATACCTGTGGGAACTTCACAAAACGCAGTCATAGCATTAAGAATTACCGAATATATTGCTATTTCACCAGCCGACAATCCCCTGTATGATAAATATAACAAAAAAATTCCTCGTGTTAAAACAAACGAACTAATAAACGCATACAAACCATAATACATTTTATTTTTAGCACAATTTTCCATTTTGCTTTTTACTTACAATCTTTGTCGGGATTTCATTCCCCTTTTTCCAGTCAAAAAATTATCTTTATCTCGCTTAAATTTCTAATATATTTCATTCTATCGGCGGCAAAGACTTTCTCTCTTTCACAAAATTTACGACAAAGACCTTCTCCCTTTCACAAAAATATGAAACGGCTTCTTCAACAAAGCAAAATATACCCCGAAGCACATTTTATATATTATAATACATTATAATTGAAATTTCGTATAGTATATAAATGATTAAAACATAAAGCCGGCATACTGTCACATCAAAACCAACTTTTTTAATTCCGAATAAATATTAATTCTGTGACAAAATCACGGAAAAGTTTTCAATAATTTATTATAATAATTCATACAAGAAAAGAAGGAGGTAGGAAGATGGGTTTTTTTAATTTACTAAAGGGCGCCGATATCAATCAGGGCTTGAAAGAATATGAAAACACACCGGGCGCCGTACTTTTAGATGTGCGGACGCCGCAGGAATATAAAGAAGGGCACGTCCCCAACAGCAAGAATGTTCCGCTTCAAACGATGGGAAACATAAAGACGGTTACAGACAAAAAGGATACGCCGGTTTTTGTATACTGTTATTCCGGAGGCAGAAGCCGTCAGGCGACGGGCCTGCTTCGGCAGATGGGATATAGTAATGTGAAAAACATAGGCGGTATCAGCTCTTATACAGGAAAGGTGGTAAGATAGTATGAAGGTTGTAATTGTAGGCGGCGTGGCGGGCGGAGCGACTGCCGCCGCCAGAATCCGAAGATTAGATGAACAGGCAGAGATTGTTGTATTTGAACGATCCGGATATATTTCCTATGCGAACTGCGGTCTTCCTTATTACATAGGAGACGTCATTACAGATCCGGAAGAACTGACGCTTCAAACTCCAGAGAGTTTCTTTTCACGTTTCCGCGTAACGATGAAGGTACGCCACGAAGTTACTGCTCTTCATCCAGAGAAAAAGACGGTATCTGTTACGAATCTGGAAACAGGAGAAGAGTTTGAAGAAAACTATGATAAGCTGATTCTCTCTCCTGGAGCAAAACCGACTCAGCCAAAGATTCCGGGGACAGGAATCAGCAGGCTTTTTACCCTGCGCACGGTTGAAGATACCTTCCGTATCAAAGAATATATCCGGCAGAATCATCCGAAATCCGCAGTATTGTCAGGCGGAGGGTTTATCGGACTTGAACTCGCCGAAAACTTGAGAAACCTTGGCATGAAGGTTACGATCGTCCAGCGTCCGAAGCAGTTGATGAACCCCTTCGACCCGGATATGGCCGCCTTTATTCATGGAGAGATGCGCAAACACGGCGTCATGCTGGCTCTTGGCCATACCGTGGAGGGCTTCGAGGAGAAGGATGGCGGCGTAGATGTTCTTCTCAGGGATGAGGCGCCTCTTCACGCGGATATGGTAGTGCTTGCCATCGGTGTTACACCAGATACACGGCTGGCAAAAGACGCAGGTCTTGAGCTTGGAATCAAGGACAGCATTATCGTCAATGACCGGATGGAGACCTCTATTTCCGATATCTATGCCGTCGGAGACGCGGTGCAGGTGAAGCATTATGTCACCGGGCAGGACGCACTGATCTCACTTGCCGGTCCGGCGAATAAGCAGGGACGTATCGCCGCGGATAATATTTGCGGCGGTGACAGCAGATACAGGGGTTCTCTCGGAAGCTCCGTGATTCAGGTGTTCGATCTGACAGCCGCAGCCACCGGAATCAATGAAAAGACCGCGGAAAAAGCAGGACTTCATGTGGATAAAGTGATCTTATCGCCTATGAACCACGCAGGTTATTATCCGGGCGGAAAAGTCATGACGATGAAGGTGGTCTTTGAAAAGGAGAGCGGAAATCTGCTGGGAGCCCAGATCGTAGGATACGAGGGTGTGGATAAGCGTATCGACGTTCTTGCTGCAGCGATCCATGCGGGTATGAAAGCAGCCGATTTAAAGGAGCTGGATCTTGCTTACGCGCCGCCCTATTCTTCCGCGAAGGATCCGGTCAATATGGCAGGTTTTATGATTGAAAACATTTCCAGGGGAATTCTGAAGCAGTTCCATACAGAGGACGTCAGGACTCTGCCTCGCGACGGGAGCGTGATCCTGCTGGATGTCCGGACAGAAGGGGAATATGAGTGCGGACATATCGAAGGTTTCGTGAATATTCCGGTAGATGAGCTGAGAGAGCGGATCAGCGAGCTTGAGAAAGGGAAAACGGTCTATGTGATATGTCAGAGCGGTCTGCGCAGTTATATCGGGGCTAGGATCCTGTCTGGATACGGATATGACGTATATAACTTTTCAGGCGGTTTCCGTTTTTATGACGGAGTAATGAATGACCGATGCCTTATTGAATCGGCGACGGCATGCGGTATGTAAAATCTGCAAAAATCTGCAAAAACCTGCAAAACCTGCAAAACCTGCTCCGCCGCCAAAGTTACCGTTGACGATTCTGTTATAAATGTTAAAATAGTATTACTATGTTTAATTGAAAAAAGTTGGAGAGGTGCGCATAATGAAACTATCAAACGACAAAGTCTGCTTTAATTTTTCTAAAACAAATAAGCCTGTACTTCACACGGCTGCTCCGGCCTCTGTTACAATCCAGACACTGGACTGCTTCTCGAATCAATTGAGAAAGGAAGATGATAAACTGCAGTCTCTGGACTGGGACAGAATAAATCCGGCGACAGGTCCTGTCTATGTAGAAGGCGCGATGCCTGGAGATACGCTGAAAGTAACCGTCGAGCAGATTAATCTGGATACACTTGGCACGGTCTGCTGCTGCAAGGGGGACGGCGTCCTCGGCCACATGCTGGAGGGCGAATATCTGCATGTTATGAACATCACAGATGATTATGCAGATTTTCTGGGGAAATATAAACTCCCCTTACGTAAAATGATCGGCGTCATTGGTGTTGCTCCGAAAGAAGGGTCAATTAATAACGGAACTCCCGGCATGCACGGCGGAAACATGGATACTGCTATGATCACAGAAGGCGCCGTCCTTTACCTGCCAGTCTTCGTGGAAGGCGCCTTGTTCGGTCTGGGTGACGTGCACTCTGTCATGGGCGATGGAGAAATCGGTGTATCCGGTCTTGAAACGCCTGCAGAGGTCACCGTAAAACTAGAAGTAATCAAAGGAAAGGCGCCGGAATATCCCATAATTGAAAATGAAAACAGTTTTGCGGTTATCGTCTCGAAAGAAACTGTCGACGAAGCGATTCGTTACGCTACCAAGCTGATGTGCCTGTTTTTGGAAGAGAGAAGCAGCCTTTCCCGTCCCGATATCATAATGCTCATGAGCTTAGTCGGAGACGTTCAGATCTCACAGGTCGTAGATCCCCAAAAGACAGCAAGATTTGTTTTCCCTAAGAAATATATGGATAAGAGAGAGTTTTAAAGGTGTGACCTGATATTTCCCCCCTGTCGGAAGATCAACCCTTCCCGACAGGGATTCCCTTCCGGGAATAAAAGGTTGCGGCTATCCGGCAGCCAACTCTACCGGAGGCGCTTTATAACTAAGAGCGCTGCCGTTCAGCCTGGCATACCGGACGATCCGTATCTCCCCATGCGCTTCCTTTGCAAGGGCCTGCCTGTAACCATCGTCCGTCAGAAAACTTCTGTGGTATCTGCTCTTCCCCGACAGACCGTTCTTCTCTTCTAAAAAAGAAAATTCTATCATATGAGCAGTCTGTTTATCGTACCTTTTGCCGCACATGATCCCGTCTCCCTCTACATAATCGGTTCCCTGAATCTCCCTGGCAGCCGCTAAAAGTTCAAATACGCTTACTTCCATTTCCGTCACCCCCAATCACTGAATTTACTATTTACATCCTTTCCAATATATCCTGCTTCATTTGCCGATATACCTTTGATACTATTCTTCGGTAAAATATGTAAAAATATAAGATATCGTTCCTTAATTTAATATATATTTTTCTAAATTTTTTATTATGGATTCTGTTTTCGGATTAACCAAATATACTCTCAAGCAGGCGGGGCTCCATCTTCTTATACCAGACAATCCCAATCAGCAGATACAAAAAAGACAATACCAGAATCTGCAAGATCAATAAACCGTTTCCCGCCAGACTCTGACGCTCCGTCATTACATTTCGAAACAGGCTGACTGCCGGTGTCAGAGGAAACACCTGAGCAATGTACTGAAGTCCTGCCGGGAGATATTGGATCGGATACATAATTCCGCAGATGAGATTCATCGTTATAAAAAGAGTATTCTGCGTCAGATAGGTATCTCTGGTATACAGCATAACTGCAGATAAGACCAGCCCCATACAGAAAAAACTAATAACCGCTAATAAGATCACGACAACCGCCTGAACTGAGAACAAGTATCTTAAATCCGCCCCGACGCCCCCGCCGACTACCAGCACTGTCCCGAATTCCAGCAAAGCCCTCGTCGTCTGCTCCAACAGGCAGCCGGCAAAATACGCTTTTCTCGGCATCGGCGTCATCAGCAGAACTTCCAGTGTTCCTTCCCTCAGTTCAGTAATAAGCGCCCTGCCTATATTCATGAGCGTAGATACCGCCAACACATTCAGCGCGGAACCCAGCACGACATACGTTATATAATCTGTTCCATTGGCATATTCTTGAAACTCTCCGTTCAAATTTCCCCGCATAAGATAGTAATACATAAAATATGGAAATATAATCTGAGTGACTCCGGTAATCACTCTTGAAACCATAAATGACCACGGTACAGCCCTTAGGATTCCTATTCTATTTTTCCTGTAAGTAGCAAACATAACCTGACACATAACTTTCCTTCTCCTTCTACAGAATTTTCCTGTCCCTTTTGCATATCAATTCATAATCTCATAGAATGTATACGGAATAAAATCAATCATCTCTGTCTGAAAATAATATTCTACATACGCGCCTTTTCTCTTCTTTTTTACCAATCCCGCCTCATCAAGAGCTTTCAGATGCTTATATACTCCCGCCTCGCTTATGGACAGGCAATGCGACAATTCCTGTATCGTATGAATATCCCGAAGCAATAATTTAACGACCATGAGTCTGGTCGGATTAGCCAGAGCCTTAAGAAGTCTTACAAAATCATCCGGAATCGAATCCTCCGGATACTCGACCTGGATTCCTTTCACAATCTCAAGTCCATGCGCTTCTTCATACAGCCACAGATGCGGCGCGGCAAAAGTACTTACCGATGCATAAATTCTCTTGATCTCCTTCTTTTGAAATGAATACTCCCTGTTCTTAAGATAAGTAATATAATCCTCTCCTACAAAAAGTCTTGGATGAATCATGCGGCACCAATTCCAGATTCCCCTCTTCATGCAGGATTCCCTCTCTTCCTTAAGAATACGGCTGATATAGGGCCTTAACACAACCTCTTCTCTCTTGAAAATGAGATGATAGTATTCGCTTGATGTATCCAATACCTGATTTCTCTCTTCAATACTCATCTGCTTTCCCAGCGGCTGGATCATCTCATTCCACTCATAGATATTCTTCCGGCGCAGAAAAGTAAACAACTCAGGAATCTCCATCTGACGCAGCTTATCCCAGACCGGTGTATCAATAAGAATCGTCCATCCTATTGTAATATCCTGCAGATTCCGGATCCTTTCTGCCAGTTCCGGATGTTTCTTTTCTGCCGCCCGCCGCCACTTCCTTCTGCTTATATGGTGATCCGGCCCGGAAAGTACATGCATAGAGAAAAACATCTCCCATGCCGGCGAATATGAAAATATAACCTCGACGCCGCTTTCTTCAATAATATCTGTAATCATGGCAGATTACCTCCCGATTTCCTTTTTGGTTAATCCCTTCCGTTTTATTTTTTGGCAGTGGTATTATAATAAGCCATTTTACACTTGTCAATACACAAATTTCGACCAAAAAAACAGACAATAAAAGCCGAAACAGAAACTATAATAATAATTTCCATTCCGGCTTCCTTATGCCAGTAAAACGCTGTCTACTCTATACTCTTTAATGATTCCACCATATCTATCCTCTTGAGCTTAAAATACATTACCCCGTTGATCATCAATGAGAACAACACTGTCAAAACCAAACTATAGATAAAACTCGGCATATTGATATTCCTTCCGAACATAGCGGAATCTACCTCCACAGTCTCGATAATAAAGAGATGAAGGAATTTTCCCAACACTGCGCCGACAACCGCGCCCAGGAATGTCAGCAGAATATTCTCTCTGTACACATATTCCGCCACTTCATTATTATAAAATCCCAGGACCTTAAGCGTCGCCAGTTCTCTCTTCCTCTCAGCGATATTTACCGTATTCAGATTATATAACACTACAAACGCGAGCATCCCCGCTGAGATAATCAGTACTACGATTACCAGATTCAGGCTTCGCAGCATATCGTCCAACTGTTTCTCAATATCGTGAGTATAGCTGACGCTCAACGCCCCTTCTTCTTTCAGGACATTTCTTCCGATCTTCTCCATCTCCGTATTCGTACAGGCATCTTCTACCTTAAACAGGATACTGTTATACTCCGGTCTTTCCCCGTACACATCTTCATAGCAAGAAGGCGTAAAATAGATGTAATGACCCATATAGTTCTCGCATATCGCCGCGATCCTGACCTTCTTATTGCCGTTTTCCTCGTCCTTAATCTCGACGGTATCCCCGGCTTCTGCCCCTAAGAGCTTCGCCGTCTTCTCACTTACGATCACACCCTCATCCGACAGCAGATACTTTTCCTTCGTCTTCCGATCGTGGAAATCTACAAACTGCGGGATATCTTCAACTTCACTGAATACGCACTCATAAGCCGCCCGCTCTTTCTTACCTTTTACTAAGGTAATATTCCTCATGTCCGCTTCCATATACTTCGTAACCTGATCTTCTTTATCAAGCGCTTCCATGAGTGATTCCTGCTGTTCTTCTGTAATGTCTTCCTGAAGGTACACACTGCCGTCATAGAACTGAATCTCAGCGTATTGCAATTCTGCAATCTCATAACAGGAATCCTTAAGGCCGAATCCAACCAGCATTAGCGCCATACATCCCCCGATACCGAATATCGTCATAAAGAAACGCTTCTTATAGCGCATCAGATTCCGGATCGTAGATTTCCATGTAAAGTTCAGATGCCGCCAGATAATACCGACCCTCTCCAACAGCACACGCCTGCCGTTCTTCGGCGTCGGAGGCCGCATCAATACTGCCGGCTGGGCGTCTAATTCCCTATAACACGCCATTACCGTGGCGAATATCGTACAGAACATTGCCGCGCCGGAAGCCATAGCCGCATATCCCCAGTCATAAGGCACTAAGATCTGCGGCAGATGCTGGTACAGAATCCCATACGCATAGACGATAATATACGGAAGGATCTTCTCTCCGACCAAGACGCCTAAGATACTCCCTCCCGCCGTGGCAAGCAGGGCATACCCAATATATTTAGACGCAATCGCACCCTTGCCGTAACCGAGAGCTTTCATCGTCCCGATCGACGTCCGCTGTTCTTCCACCATACGGGTCATACTGGTCAGACTGATCAATGCCGCTACCAGGAAGAACAGAACCGGGAATACTCTCCCTATGGCCCCGAGCCGTTCCGCGTTCTCTCCGAATCCGCTGTACTCGATCAGCGTACTGCGGTCATATACATACCATTTCGGAAGTTCGATCTTGGCGATCTCTTCTTCTGCCTCGGCAATCTCTTTCTCTCCGTCTGCAATCTCTGCCTCAGCCTCAGCCTTTCCTTCCTCATATTCCTTCCTTGCATCCGTAAGTTTTGTCTCGTTGGACGCTATCTCGGCTTCTCCCTTGTTCAACTCTGCTTCCTGATTCTGAAGCTCGCTCCATCCCTGGTCGATCTGCGATTGTCCTGACCATAACTTAGACGGTACAGCCGACAGTTCCGCCCCCGAAGCTTCCAGCTCCTGCCTGCTTGCCTCAAGCCGAGCTCCTGCCTCCTCCAATTCTGCCTGACCTGCCTGAATCTCCTCAAGCCCGGCAGCGTACGCCTGCTTCTCTGCCTCTATCTTTAAAAGGAGCATCTGCGAAGCCGTCTCTAATTCCGCCAATTGCCTTTGAAGCTGTTCGATCAGTTCCTGCGGGTTCTGGTCTGGCAATACAGGGTCTGGTTCAGGATTGGGAGTTGGGATTGGATTCGGAACCGGCTCCTCCTCTCCTTCGCTTCCCTCCTGCTCCGAATCCGTCTGATCCGGCTGCGGCTGTCCTTCTCCTCCGGTTTCCGGCTCCGACGGTTGTGGTTCTAACTGCGTACCCTGGTCTGCAGAACCTCCGGCCTGTGCCTTAAGAGCCTCTATCTGGGCTTTCAGATTCTCTATCTGTTCCTGCAAAGTCTCATAACTCTGCTCATCCGCGGCAATCTGCATTTTCAGCCCTTCCAGCTGTTCCATACCTTCATGCATCCGTGCCTCGGCTTCTGCCCTCGCCTCCTCATACTGCCGCCGTCCCTGCTCATACGCCGCGGCGCCTTCCTCCCACTGCGCGAGCCCCGAATGATAGTCTGCCCAGGCATCGTCAAGTTCCCTCTGCTTAGAACTTAAAGTTGACTTGGCATTGACAATCTTTACTCGCCCGTCCGCTATCTGTGCTCTGGCATCCGCAAGCCGAATCTCGGCGTCCGCTATCTCTTTCGCCGCGTCTGCCAGCTCTTTCGCCGCATCCGCTCTCCCTTGCTCCAGCTCCTCCCTTGCTTCGTCTAATTTCTCATTCGCCTCATCCTGAAGCTCATTCCTGCGTGCTGCCGCTCTTTTCTTTGACAATTCCTCTATACGATCCATTACCTCTTCTATCCGGTCGTCATACGCATCCGTAAACGCAGTCAGCTCTTTCGCGCCTTCTGCCTGCAGATAGACTTCCGTATAGACGTCCATATCGAAGGTTTCTTCCGGTATTACAAGAAACGCGCTGATACTCCCGTCGCCCACGGTAGCGCTCCCTCTTCCGTAAGAAAGATAGCAGGGGCTGTTGCCCAGACCTACCACCGTCAGAGTATCCGTCTTCAAAGTATCTGTAACCGCCTCGTCCGTACCGGATTCCAGCTTAATCTCATCTCCGATTCGGAACGCCGAACTGTCGTCCGCCATACATTCCCCGGATTTCTCCGGAAGTCTTCCTTTGCTCACCGTAACCTGATTCAGTTTCTTCTGCAGAGACATCACATGAAGCACATGCTGCTCATCCGAAGTATTGTAGAGAAAATCAGCGCTGTACGCACCTTCCGCATACGCCACGCCGTCTTCCTCTTCAATCTTGCGGATATCGTCTTCGGTAACGCCGTATGTACAGAGCGCCTTGACATCCATCAGCCCGGCTCCGTCGAAATAAGAATCCCCGCTTAGTCTCATATCCGGTTCCGCAGCACGGATACCCGAGAAAAACGCCACGCCAAGAGCGACAATAAAAAGAATCGACAGGAACCTCCCCGGACTCTTCCGAATCTCCATACAAAAATCTTTTCTTGTAGCTTTCTTCGTCTTCTTCATCTGCCCTTCCTACCACTCTATGGTTTCAACCGGTACCGGATATGGATTCTTTATAATATCCGCTACCCGTCCGTTCTTAATCTTGATCACCCGGTCCGCCATCGGCGCGATCGCAGAATTATGCGTGATCAGGATAACCGTCATCCCTTTCATCCGGCATGTATCCTGTAAAAGTTTCAAAATCGCCTTCCCCGTATTATAATCCAACGCTCCCGTCGGCTCGTCACATAGGAGAATCTTGGGATTTTTCGCCAGCGCCCTGGCAATCGACACTCTCTGCTGTTCCCCGCCGGATAGCTGCGCCGGGAAATTATCCAGTCTTTCCCCTAATCCGACTTCTTCTAAGACCTCCCGGGCATCCATCGGATTCTTGCAGATCTGAAGCGCTAATTCCACATTCTCCAAAGCAGTCAGATTCGGAATCAGGTTATAGAACTGGAATACGAATCCAATGTCGTCTCTCCGGTAAGCTGTAAGCCGTCTCTGAGAATATGCCGTAATATCCTGGCCGTCTACGAGCACTTCTCCCTCCGACGCCGTATCCATACCGCCAAGAATATTCAATACCGTAGTCTTCCCCGCGCCGCTTGGACCTACCACAACGGCAAACTCTCCCCGCTCAATCTGAAAATCAATCCCATCCGCCGCCATAATCTCGACTTCTCCCATGCGGTATCTCTTCTTCACATCCTTAAGTATAACAAATCCACTCATATGTTTCCTCCGAAATAAACTTTATTCCCCACAGGCAGCGAACCATACCGCCGATTTTCACAGAAAATGTACGGCTCGCTTATACAACAATGTACTTCATTATACCACGTATAACCGTATAAGCGGAATCAATTATTTGTAAAACTATTATAAATAGTCATAGTGCAGGTAAAAGCATAATAAACGGCGTGCGTCTGTGATATAACATCAAGACGCACACCGCTTCATCGGCATGTCTATTCTTTTCCGTTGAAACAATATGTGCACACTTTACAGGGTTCGATTCCGATAGAATTAAGCAAATCATCCAGCCTGTGATACCGAAGCGTCGTAAAGTTCTGCTGCTTCCTGATATCCTCCAGCATCTGGGCATATTTACAGGAACACGGATCTGCATACTCGTCCAGCGTCTCTTTCGGGCACTCCTCACCCTCGCGCTTCCTGATCATCTGCCTTGCTATCAAATCCATATCTGACTTGGACCGCGAGAAATTCAGATACTTGCATCCATATAAAAGCGGCGGGCATGCCGGACGGACATGGACTTCCTTCGCGCCGCTGTTGTACAGGAACTCTGTCGTCTCACGAAGCTGGGTTCCCCGTACGATCGAATCGTCGATCAACAGAAGCTTCTTATTCTCAATCAGCGCCCGTACCGGTATCAGCTTCATACGCGCGATCAGATTACGCTGTTCCTGATTCGTCGGCATAAAGGATCTCGGCCAGGTCGGTGTATATTTGATAAATGGTCTCGCATACGGAATCCCTGATTCATTCGCGTACCCGATCGCATGGGCAATACCGGAATCCGGCACGCCTGCGACTATGTCAGGATGCACGCTGTCTCCATCCCGTTTTGCCAGCATACTTCCGCATTTGTAACGCATATCTTCTACATTAACCCCTTCATAAGCCGAAGTCGGGTAACCATAATATACCCATAAGAAAGAACAGATCCGCATCTTATCCCGGGGTTCCCGAAGTGTCTTCACACTATCCGGAGTGATAAACGCAATTTCTGACGGTCCCAATTCCCTGTAATCCGTATAACCCAGATTAATGTATGCATGACTCTCAAAAGATACACAGTACGCGTCTTCCTTATGTCCTATAACCAGCGGAGTCCTCCCATAGCGGTCGCGCGCCGCATAGATACCTTCTTTCGTCATAAGAAGCAGCGTCATAGAACCATCCACGATATCCTGGACGTACTCAATCCCTTCTACGATGGAATCCTTCTCACAGATCAGAGCCGCGATCAATTCCGTCACATTAATCTGCCCGTTCGTCATCTCCTGAAAATGAGAATGTGTACTTTCGTACAACTGTTTCAGCAATTCATCATAATTATTCACCTTGCCCACAGTCGTAATGGCAAAACTGCCAAGCTTAGAACATATCAAAAGCGGCTGCGGTTCAAAATCCGAGATACAGCCAATTCCAAGATTCCCTTTCATCTCCCCGACATCCCGGTCAAACTTGGTCCGGAACGGAGAATTCTCAATATTATGAATGGCACGGTTGAACCCGTCCTCCCCATAGACGGCCATTCCTCCTCGCCGCGTTCCCAGATGTGAATGATAATCCACACCGTAAAAAAGTTCTAGTACGCAATCTCTCTGTGCTGCAACACCAAAAAATCCTCCCATATACTATCTCCTTCTTCTAAACTCAGTAAATTAAATTCAGTAAACACGCTGTGCCATAATTATTCTATCACATCCTAAAAAAAATAACACCCCTGAATCTTACAAAATCAGGAAGCTCCTCCGAATGTCTGCTCAGGCGCCAAAAGTGTACGCGCCTAAGCAGATATTTCTATTTTTGCCGTAATTTATGAATCATACGGATGATCCGTCCTGCGCTGCGCCGTATCATTTCCTCAGAAAGCTTTCCCTGTTCGTACGCCTTGCGGATATTCTCATCATCTTTCTGATTCCCGGGCATAATAATATCATTTCCTGCCGCGATGCACTGCCACGGCACGCTTCCGTCTTCGGGGCCCGTCGTATTCCAGTCAGACATAATTACACCTTCAAATCCCCATTCTTCTCGTGCCGCCGCCGTACAGAGATCTCGGTTATTTGCCGCATGAACGCCGTTGATCAGATTATAAGCAGACATCATGGCAACCGGCCTGCTCTTCTTCACCGCAATCTCAAATCCGCGCAGATAAATCTCTCTGAGAGCACGCTCTGAGACCTGAGCATCTACCCCCATTCTATTATCTTCCTGATTGTTGCAGGCAAAATGTTTAATCGTCACGCCGCATCCTCTATGGCTCTGTACGCCGTCCGTCACAGCCGCCGCCATGATTCCTGACAAAAAAGGATCCTCCGAATAATATTCAAAATTCCGCCCGCATAATGGATTCCTGTGGATATTCATACCAGGTGCCAGCCATAGATCGACATGAAATTCTTCCATCTCTATGGCAACGGCCTCTCCAAACTCCCGCATCAGACCTGTATCCCATGACTGGGCCAACGCCGTTCCTACCGGAAATGCAGTACAGTATTGATAATATGTATCTGCATTTTCATGGCGCCTTGTCTCCTCCAAAAAGCCATTCTCCAAAGAACCTAAAATACCGGCGCCATATACGGAATCCGTCTCTCGATTCACCTCATAGCTCTGTCTCAATCGAAGACCTGCCGGACCGTCCGCCATGATCAAAGAGCGTATTCCATACTTTTCTTCCAGCGTTTCCGACGTCTCTCCCGCGGAGCCAGGCACCCGAATGCCTGCAGAGCCAAGCATGCTGGTTCCTTCTGTAATATTTCCATACAAGAGCGGTATCAATTCCTCTGCAGACTGCTCTCTGGCAAACGGCGCCTGATATATCCTCTTTTCTTCTTCCTGCGGCGTAAAGGAAAAGCTCGGGATCTCCTGTTCCTCTGCCGCTTTAAGCCACTTATCTGCCTTTCTTCCGGCAGCCATCGCAGCTCCGAGTTCTTCAAACGACGCCTTTCGTGGACATATTTCTTTTGTCCGTTCCAATATTGTCTGTTCATGAACCGTGAATAACGACGCAAGCCGTAACGACGCTGCATGATTCCCGATCCATACGCCATATGTACCCGCCTCCATAATCCATGCGTGAAGCTGTTCTGAATAACTGGTAAGATACGATTGATCAATCGATATCGTAAGCCTTTCTTTTTCCTGAGGTTTCAGGATACCGGTCTTTGCAAAACCAGCCAGTCTCTGGTACTCCTTTGCAGCGTTCGACTGCGGCGGCGTCACATATACCTGCACCACTTCTCGTCCGGAATAAGATATCCCGGTATTTTTTACCGAGACTATAATATCCATGCCTCTTTCTGTTCTCTGTAATTCTTCAAATTCTATGGAAAACGTAGTGTAAGAAATCCCATAACCAAAGGGAAACAACGGTTCTATGTCAAAACTGTCAAAATATCGGTATCCGACATAGATCCCCTCTCTGTATTCTTCTGTTTCTAAATTTCCGTTCAGATAGCCAAAATTTTCTGCCGAAGGGTAATCTTCATAATGCTTCGCCCAAGTGGCTGTCAATCTGCCTCCCGGCTGCGCGCGTCCGGTCAGCACATCTGCCGCCGCATATCCCCCCTCTTGCCCGGGAAGCGAAATATTCAGAACTCCTTTTATGTTTCCTGCCTCCTCCAGTATATCCGTCAGCTCTATCGGCGCTCCGACATTTAAAAGCAATACGATCGGCGCCCCTGTCTGATTCAAATATAGAATGTCTTCCTCCTCTTTGCTGCTCAGATAATAATCTCCTTTGGCCCTGCGGCGGTCCTTACCCTCCCCTGCAATTCGGCTGATCACATACACCGCTGCCGAAGCGCCCTTCAGATCTTCTGCCTTAATCTTCCGTCCCTCAGGCAGCGAAAAGGGATTTTCCGCATATGCGTCAAAGGGATTTTCCATGTGCTTCACGTCCTCTAAAACTTTTTCCTTCCACGCAGTCCTTGCCGCTTCATAACGATCCTCATAATCTGTAATCCAATCTTCGCTTGTAATCGTTACGCCTGCTGCTTTTAATCCCCTATAGACTGATATACTCTCCCGATTATTGACGTCTCCCGAACCGATACCGCCCTTAACCGTCCGAACTGCGCCGCCGCCAAACAGTGCGACAGACGCAGGAACCCGAAACGGAAGAACCCCTTCATTCTTCAGCAAAACCATGCCTTCTGCCGCCGCTCTTCTAGCTAATTGGGCATGCGCAATCTCCCTCTCTGAGAGCTGTGCCTCCAATGTTCCGCTATGATTCATAACTTCCATCTTTTTCCTCCTTCTCATGTCTGTTCTCTATATAAATTTATATAGATCGTCGTTCCAACCCCTAATTCACTATCTACTGAAATATTTCCTCCATGCGCTTCAATAATAGACTTCGCCAGCGGCAATCCCAGTCCGATTCCCTGCGTATCCTTGGAATACCGGCTTCGGTAAAATCTCTTAAAAACATAATACAGATCCTCGGGATGGATGCCGCTCCCACTGTCTTTGACGGCAATCTGAAGCGCGGACGCCGTCCGTTTCCATTCAACCAGGATAGAATCTCCCTTTTCAGTATAATCCAAAGCATTTTTTACAATATTAATCAACGCTTCCGTCAGCCAACTGCGGTCGCAGATCAACTCTGCCGATTCATCTCCCGATAAGATCATTTCTTTTTCTTCCTGCCCTATACGAAACGAGAACTGTTTTTTTATACGCTCCATCATCTCAGATATATTTTCCAGGGATTTCACCATCACGATCGTACCGGCGTCAAACTTTGAGATTTTCAGCATATTCTGTACAAGGGTTTCAATCCGTTCCAGTTCCTGCTCGGAAAGCTCCGTAAATTCTCTGACCGCCGGCGGATTCTCCGCCTCTCCTTGTATAATGCCGTTATAGATATTTAAGGCCGCCAGAGGCGTCTTCAGCTGATGGGAAATATCCGATATCGTATTTCTTAAGAACTCCTTCTCTTTTCCTTCATTCTCAATATGAGCATTCAGAATAGAAACCAAAGAATTCACCTCATGGAACAACCTGTACAACTCGCCCTCGTCATAACATTCGATACGGGCGTCCTTGCTCCCTGAAATGTATTCCCTGATCTGCTCTGCCGCATTCTCCATGATCTCATTCTGCTCTTTGAAATATCCATAACAGGCTGCTGTGATCAAAAATCCCATAACCCAAACGCTAATCCCGATATATAGCGCTCCTTGTCTCAGTCCCGTTTGTATGACGACTGCAAAAAGTAATGAGAATCCTATTATATATAACAAAATTCTGTAAAATAGCGCCTTTATTTTTCGATTCGAAAGTATCTTCATTATATACATTATATACCTCGTTTAGAAACCGTAGTTTCTGTACTCCATTTATATCCCATACGGCGGACGGTGACGATCCTCTCCGGCTTTCCCGGGTCATCCTCAATCTTTGTACGAAGCCTCCTGATATAAACTGTCAGAGTATTATTGTCTATATAGTTTTCATTACAATCCCACAGCCTATTTAAAATCTGCTCCGGAGAAAGCACTCTGTTCGGATTCTCCATAAAAAGACACAGAAGCTTATATTCACTTGCCGTCAGGTCAATTTGTTCATCCCTTTTATAGACTTCTCCCTTTACCAGCTCTACCCGGATATCATTTGAGCTCAGCTCCGGGGACTCCTGATTGAAATTACTGCTTCTTCTCATCAGAGCATTAATTCTGGACAGGAATACCGCCAGCTTAAACGGCTTCGTGATATAGTCGTCTCCTCCGATATCAAGTCCCATAATCATATCCGTCTCTTCATCTGCGGCGGTTAAAAACATGATTGGAACCTTGGAAGTAAGGCGCATTTTTTTACACAACTCAAACCCTGAACCGTCAGGAAGAGAGACATCCAGAATAACCAAATCATATTTCTCATCGGACCAGAATTCGTCTGCTTCCAAAACCGTACGGGCAACATCTACTCCATAGCCCTCCTTTTTGACGGCAAAAGAAAGCCCGCCGATTAAACTCAAATCGTCTTCCACCAGTAAAATTTGTTTCATCGTACTGTCGCCTTTCCTTAAATATTAATCCTTTTATTTCTCCTTTGCAATCAATTCTGCTGGCAGAATAAAAGTTGAAGTTAATTTTTTGTTACCCTAAATTAAAAATCATTATATTATTCTTTGATAAATATAGTTCCATTATAACATGGAACGGAGAAAAGATAATTGTCGTTGAAAAATATATATTGAAATCTGATATACATTAAAATATAACGAAAAAATAGGAGAAGCTCTGATTTTCAGAGCCTCTCCAGCAAAGTTCCCTTCATACTCCTTGAAAATATACATTTCTCTCCGTTCTTCATAAGGATCTCTCTGTCTTTAAGATCCAGCTGAGCAATCTGCTCTACATTGACAAGATAACTCCTGTGAACCCGCAGGAACCTCTTTCCAAACTTCTCTTCCAGGTCCTGCATACTGCCGATAAAGTCCATCCTGTCGTTGACCGCATGTAATTCTATTCTATGAGTCCGTCCTGCAGTCTCAAAGAATACGATCTCATCCACAGGAATATGCCTGACAACATCCATCACTTTTACCGAGAAGAACTCCCGCTCCTCCCCTTCTTCTTTGCGCATCCGTTCTGTAATTATTTCCAGACAGCGGCGAATACCCTCCTGCATCTTCCTCGGATTCCCCTTCACAATATAGTCCAATGCCTCCAGGTGATACCGAAACGTCTCAAAAGCCAGATCCTGAAATGCCGTCACATAGATCAGGAACCCTCTGGAATCCAGTCTGCGGATCTCCTGACCAAGGCCGAATCCGTCCATAGGCTCTCCCTTTAATTCTATATCCAGAAAATAAATGCCCCGCCCCGGCGATTCCCTCACCGCCCGGATGATTTCTTCCGGGCGTCCGCTGCACAGGGCAATCTCCATATCATAGCCCTCAATCAGAATCAGCTTCCTCAGATATTCCTTCTGAGCGGCACGTATCTTCTCATCATCCTCACATATATACACCGGAAGCATACTTCTTCCCTCCCCTGTCTGACGTCTTCACTGCTCCGTCGGCTTTTCCCGGTATTGCTTTGCAAATATGAATAATCCAAAAAGCAGACCGTTTGTCAGCAGGGCAATCGGGATATCGCCCCATGATACACTTTGATTCATCAGCACGTCTGCAGAAAATTCTCCGGAGATAACCAGCGCCAGATTATTATTCAGAAAATGTACGATTACAGGCGCCCAGATATTCTCCGTCTTCATATATACATAACCCATAAAAATACCTATTCCCACGCAGGTGATGATCTGGCTTATCGTCATGATCACGCCTTTATCCGGAGTCACATAGAAGAAGAAATCCAGCGGCAGATGCCAGATTCCCCATACTACTCCCAGAATCAGAACACCCTTTCGAGCCCCAAATCTCTTCTGAAGAATAGGCTGCAGGTAATACCTCCACCCATACTCTTCTCCAAAGAACGCGATATACCCCAGCGCAAAACTCAGCGGCAACGTAGCTATCGTGATCCACGCCATAGGACTCTTCAAAATTTCCAAAAAGGTGGTAAACTGCCCCATGGCAACATATCCCAAAGCCGCCCTCAGAAAATATAATCCTAAAAATATAAGAATACAACATACAGTTGCCTTCCCTTTCTTCCATCTAAGACCATACGCCGCGCGCTTCTTCTTCCCGGCCGCCAGAAGACAGACCAGACATAGTACATTCCCTATGATTAAAATAATTTGAATCCCAAGAAGCCACACAGACACGTTTCCTCCGGGCATTGTAATCTCTTTATCCGGAAATAATACGGAAAGTACGGTAATTACAATCGAAATCAATGTAATCAAAATATAGCCCCGGTAGAACGCTCTCGGCATATCTGTATCTTTCCTGCGGGTCAGAAGAAATGCAAACATCACACCCATCGCGGGATATAACATCTGCGTATTGGGAAATGCGCTTAAGTTGATCTGCTTCACACTTCCATACCACATCAAAATCCCCATCAGATAAGGAATCCCATAAGTAATCACCACAAAAATCTCAAGCTGCCGTTTTTCTGTCTTTGAACTCATCTCTATTCCTCCCTCTTCTTTCATTGACAGCTTTATTTTACCTAAATATATATTTTTTGCAGTGAAAAATGCCCGAACTGTTCTTCTCAATGCCCAAATCGATAACTATGATTCCTGTATCTTCAGCTCCTGGATAAAATATCCGTCCTGTATCGTGGTAAGCGACAATGCTTTCTCGTATTTTCCTAAAATTCTCTTATAATTATTAAGCCCGATACCTCTTCCGTTTCCTTTAGTAGAATACCCCGCAATCCCAAGTTTATGAAAATCCACAGCCGAATACAGTGTATTTTTTACGAGAAACGTCGTATACCCACTCTGACTGCTGATCATGATCTGGATGCGTCCGTCCTTCTTCCCCTGCACCTCCTCCATGGCGTTATCCAGAAGTATCCCAAGACAGCGGCACAGATCCGTACTGCGTACCCGTGTTTCCTTAAAAGGTTTCAAGACGTCAAGTTCACAGTGAATCTCCTCCCTCTGCATCGTGTGTAATTTCTCCAGAAACAGCCCTTTTACCTCGGTCACGCGAATATTGGCAAGCTGATTCATAAGCCGGATCTGGCTTCCTACCTGCAGGTCAAAATCTTCAGTCATCTCCTGAATATAACCCTGAATCGCCTCAAGATTCCCCTCTTCTGCCTGCAGATACATCCCCGACATCATATTTTTAAAATCATGCCGGAAACGTCTTACTTCTTTCTGCAGCCCTTCCAGATTCTCAATATATGCTCCCTGCTGCCTGAGGCTCACTTCCTGATCCTCGATCCTTTTCTGCTGGATCCCCTCGCGTCCGGTATGCATGAAGATCATATAGATGATCAGAAGGAAAATAAACGTAGTAGCCGGATTATAACCGGCATCCTTGGCGCTGATCTCCACCGTCTCCTGCACGATCTGAGAGAGCGCCGGATATAAGATCAGAAAAATCAGAACCGCCGGTCCAAGTTTCTGCTCTTCCCACTGGCTGAACAATTTTCCCGCCTTTGTCCCGTACAGAAGCCCAATCACCAGTAAGAGGGCAAGCGGCACTATAACCCACTCATAGAACAAGTATTCCAGTCTGTCTGACTGGATTTCCAGATGATAGAATTTATCGGGCGAGAATATATCCGCCAGATTCCAGCCAACTGCATACAGAATAATCTGAAAAACCGACGTCGCCAGACATATCTCATATGGCTTCTCATACATCACCCGCAAAAACAGCATAATTCCGACGATCTCAACATAATTGAATATAATCTCTCCGCCCTCATGCGGCCATGCAAACATACCCATTTTAAAGAAGATGCTGCCAATCAAAGCTACTAAAAATATATACAGTATCAACGATCCAAAGATGGTATAATAATGTTTTCGATTCTTGTAAGGTATCTCTCCCAGAAGCAGAAGCGATACGCATACATGAAAAATCACGGTAATACTTATGCTTAAAAGATTCCCGCATATAATCTCAAAAAAAGACATTTACACATCCTCCATTCGCAGCCGTTTTATTATGCCCGCAGCCGGAAAGTCCTTGGCGCAAGCCGATAGACCAGCACACATGCGGCGGCACAATAGACCACGCAGAAAATAATCGTCCCAAGACCGAACACAAAAGTAGACATCCGAAGCTGCATAAATCCATAGCAGAACAGATACGTCGCTATCACCACAATCCGGTAAGTTCCGCTCCTGATCTCCGTTCCTGCGTTATAAGGCTGCAGGAGATAATAGATCGTCAGATAATGCATGGAAAAGAACGCGCTCATACACAGAATAGATACAAGCAGCATAACATAATTCATGGGATCCGCCGTACCTCCGGACAGATACAATAAAGCGGCAAGTCCCCCTCCGATCACAAACGCCGGCAGCAGGTTGACCTTCATGATCTCCCGAAGCCGGATCCGGAAAAGCTTCAAGATACATTCCGGCCGTTTATAAAACGAATACGTCAGAAGGCTGTGGTCACAGTTCATAAACAGCACATTCGTAAATCCCGTCCCCCTGTTGATACAATACATAATAAATACAAAATACGGCAGATTCGTAAGCACCAGATGATTCACCTTCCCCTTAAACTCCGGAAACAGGAAGATCCCCAGAATACCTGCGCACACGATACACAGGCTAACGGCAGCAATCCGTTTTGAAGATTTCCAGAGTATTTTCTGATGACGCCTGATAAACAATTCATTCAGGTATTCGAATCCTATACGGCTGCTCCCGGTTCCTTCGTCTATCTGTATAACTTTCTCACTCTGGCGCTTAACCGAACGCCTGGCTTCCTCCACCTGGTGCAGATACTGCATCAGGATCTGCCGATAGACGTCTCTGAACTCCGTAAACGTCCATATCTTACGAAGAGACGCTATCCCGCACAGGATCCCGCACACCAGTATCGATACGCTTACTGTTTCCGGCAGTACACATTCCCCTATCACCGGAATATCCAACACCGCAGCCGCCGGAATTCCATAAGCCGCGGCTAAAACCAGGGCGATCACTATCCATCCCCTGACGCCTATCTGATTCTCGCTTACCGCATATCCTGTCCGTTCATATTTTCTTAAAGTCCACGCAACCACCGCAAGCTTCATACCCGCCGCTGCAAAGGGAAGCAGAAGACACTGCCACGTCGTCAGTCCCCTCATCTTCCCGAAGATCATACCGAAGACCAGATATCCCGTCAATATCTTCAGCATCTCATATACATATGTAGACAGCGCGTACTCCCTGGCATCCATCCGAAGAAGTATCAGCGCGTAATATTTATCCTTAGTCGGATTGAATACATAAGTATTCGTCAAGGCTCCGATAAAAGTCAAAAACACAAAAATATGCAAAAATACCTTCCCCTCCGGTACCGTCTTATAGAGGCCGGCGATCAGCGCGATCATAAGCAGAAAATACAGAAATTTTCCAAGAAATGCTTTGATAAACTCCCATATGCCAGACATGATATTCGCGAATATCTTATAATCCGGATCCCTGTACAATTCCTGCGGGAATAATTTCTTCAACACCGGAATCTGCTTCAGAGAATATAGAATCGTATTGACGCGATATGTATTTTTCAGTGAATATGCTATTTTAAACGTTTTGTTCATATACCTGTCCCTCTTACTATTCTAACTCAAATTCCCTGTCGCTAATCTATCGGTCGTTCATCCCTTAGAACAGCCAGAATCTTCTCCTTAAATTCATGGCTGTCCATATCCGTCTTATCTACCTTATCCAACACGCCGTGATTTAACAGCACGATCTCATCACAGAGATCCAGAGCAAGATCCATAATATGTGTCGATACAATGATAATACGATCTTCTTTAAGCGACCTGAGGATCTGTTTCATCTCTTCCGCCACCACGACATCCAGAGAAGTCAGCGGTTCATCCAGAAGCAGAAGATTGGGCTTCGCTATGATATTAACCAGCATCTGCATCTTATTCTTCATTCCATGGGAATAATCCTTCAGAAGCTTGTCCCTGTCCTCCGGCGCAATGCTCATATAGTCAAAATACGCATCCAAATTCTTTGATTCTTCTATCTTATCCTTATGGATATCTATAAAGAACTTGAGAAATTCCCGGCCAGTCAAAAACTCCGGCACCGTCGGCGTGGACAGTACATATCCGATATCGTCAGGAACCGTCTCCCTCTTCTGACCGCCCTCTTCCAGATAAAAATCTCCCCCGTCCGCTTTCATATCTTTGTTCAGACAATTAAAAAGCGTCGTCTTGCCCGCGCCGTTACGTCCCAGAAGCCCGTAGATCTTACCGCTTTCAAAGGTAAAATCTATATCACGTAGTACCTCTTTCTTCTCAAAACGCTTCACCAGATGTTCAATCGTAAATCTCATATACATTCCTTCTTTCCTGCAGAACCTGTAAACAGCCTTAGATGATAATATATTATATATATTATCACCAAAAATGTCATCTATAAAAAGCATTAATTCTTTTGCGAATATAAAGGGGCAGAACGCCCCTCCCGATTTACTTGAAACTCCGGCGCTTCCGCCGTCTTTTGAAAGAAAATTGATCACTTTATCAAACAGTCCGCCACACACTCCCGCCGTCACATCTTTCCAGCGCCGGGCATTCCCCCTGTACATAAGAATATATTTCCGTCTCCGGCGTCTCTGCAATCACTTTATCCAACCGCGCCGTCATCTTCTCTTTATCCTTCGGAAGCCTGCCCCGCACCCGGAATTCGATAAAATCATGAAATCCGTCGTACAGGATATCCGCGGTCAACAGCTCTATCAGGCGGCGTTCCTCCTCAAGATTCTCCCTCTCGGACGCAGGGATAAAGCTGCCGTCCAGTATATTCTGATACAACGGCGCCTCTTTATGCAGAAACATAGAGAAATTCACCACATGCGCCGGTCTGGTCTGGTTCAGGAATTCTGCCAGCGCATAAGCATTCTCCTTTCCTCTTCCTTTCCCTGCCACCCCCGTCATAATGTGCGCGTCATAGATCATACCGGCCTGATGCAGACGCCCGATCGCCTCGTATGCCTGTCTCTGGTCATGGTCCTTCTCCATAAGGGCGAGCACATCGTCAAGACCGCTCTCTATACCCAGATACAGATGCCTTACTCCCAGCTTGCAGAACGCTTCAAGCTCCGCATCCGACCGTTTCAGGATACTGGTCACCGTCGCATCCATATTAATCTCTTCACATTCCGGGAAATACTGTCTGATCATCTCCAGTATCTGCATCAGCCGTTCTGTTTTCTGGGCGAATGCATTTCCGTCTCCCAGAAAAATCTTCCTGGGATTCCCTCCCGCTTCTTTCACTCTTGCCAGTTCTTTCTCAATCTGTTCAAATGAAAGCTCCCGATACTTAAGATGCCGGAACAGGTTGCAGAACCTGCAACGATTGTAGGAACATCCCACCATGATCGGCAGCATGAACGAAGATCTCTCCATAGGCGCACGGCAGATTTGTCCTTCATATTCCATCACTATACCTCCCTCAACACTAATCTACTAACCAAAGCTCCTGATGCAGGCAATTACTCTTCTTCGTAGATAAATATCTCCTCAATACTCATCCCAAAATATCTGGCGATCTTAAACGCCAGCCCGATCGACGGATTATATCTTCCGTTCTCCAGGGATCCGATTGTCTGGCGCGACACCTTAAGCGCCAAAGCCAGTTCTTCCTGCCTGATTCCCCGCTGTCTGCGCAGCTCTTCCAAACGATTCTTCATAATTTCTGTCCCCAGCTATATTCCGTTTACACCATCAATTCATTCCTCTTTCTCTCTTTACATGCTTTCTTAAGCTTCTGCGCGCCTGCCGCAACCAGAACCTTACTGACGCTGCGGTTTTTCTGGGGACAGACCGCGATACAGCGCATACATGTAATACACTTCTCATGATCCGTACTCATGGGCATATCTGCAGGGATCGCTCCAACCGGACACTTCTCTGCACAGATCCCGCACTTTGTACAAGATCTGCCTGTCCTTGGTTTCATCGGCACACCGCCAAATGACCGGTATGGCCTGTTTCCCGGAACCGTCGGCACGGCCGTAAGGCTGCCGTCCTGGATCCCTCTTCTGATCTGATCCCCAAAACCGGCCAGCTCCCTTTCATCTTCCGCATCCGGGCGTCCCGCCGCGAACCGACGCATGATAGAATGCTCCGCAACCGACGCAATCGCCGCAACCGGACAAAATCCCGCTTCCGATAATGTATCATTTAATTCCAGCATCGTATCGTCATAGGCACGATTTCCATACACGGTGATCGGAATAGCCCGCGCCTGATTCCCTCTCATCTCCCGGAGCCTTTCCCCTGCCGCCTGCGGGATCCTCCCTCCGTAAGACGGAACCGCCACGATACAGATATCCTCCTGCTCAAATGACAATGAGGAAAAATCCAACTTCCTGTCCGTCAGATCTATCAGGATAATGTCTGAGCCAAATCTGTCGGCGACTATATCCGCAGCCTTTTTCGTGCCTCCTGTCGGGCTGAATATAATTTCATATATTTTCATTTTAATCATCTGTTCCTTTCATCTCACTCAATCGTCCAAGCTATAATCTTAATCATATCTCACGAATACATTATTACATTAATTCCATAATAAATCAATATAAGTCACAATATAGTTTGGGAGTGTAACATTCCTTCTATTGGGCCATAATATCAATATCTTTATATTTTTATCCAATATGCTTATTGATTTTCATCTATTTATGCAATATGATAATAATCAGAAAACATTTCAACAATATCTGAAAGAAACCAGATAAAAGGAGGACCTACTTATGGCAAACATCTTAATCACCGGAGGCGCCGGCTACATCGGCAGCCACACCGCTTTGGAACTTCTGAACCAGGGATATCAGGTGACTGTATACGACAACCTTTCCAATTCTTCTAAAGAATCTTTGAAAAGAGTCGAAGAACTCACCGGAAAAAAGGTTGCATTCTACGAAGGCGACGTCTGCGACGGCGCTTCGCTAAAAGAATTGTTCCAGAAGGAATCCATTGACGCCGTAATCCATTGCGCCGCGCTGAAGGCTGTCGGCGAATCCGTACAGAAGCCTTTGGAATACTATCAGAACAATATTACCGGAACGCTGACGCTGATGAACGCTATGCGCGACGCCAATGTTAAGAGGATTGTCTTCAGTTCTTCCGCTACCGTATATGGAAGTCCGGAAGTGATGCCCATCACCGAAGACTGTCCGAAAGGCCAGTGCACCAACCCCTATGGCTGGACCAAATCAATGATGGAACAGATCATGACTGACTTACAGAAATCTGATCCGGAGTGGAACGTTATCCTGCTTCGCTACTTCAATCCGGTAGGCGCTCATGAGAGCGGACGTATCGGTGAAGATCCGAAGGGTATTCCAAATAACCTGATGCCGTATATTTCCCAGGTTGCCGTCGGCAAATTAGCGAAATTAGGCGTGTTCGGCGATGATTACGATACTCCGGACGGAACCGGCGTCCGCGATTATATCCATGTTGTGGACCTCGCAATAGGGCACGTGAAAGCGATCGACTATATCCTGACCAATCCGGGACTTGACGTGATCAATCTTGGTACAGGCGTCGGATACTCCGTTCTCGATATGGTGAAAGCTTTCAGCAAGGCATGCGGCAAAGAGATCCCTTACGAAATCAAGCCAAGAAGAGCCGGAGACATCGCAATGTGCTACGCTGATCCTGCCAAAGCAGCAGACGTACTTGGATGGAAGGCAGAACGCGGACTGGATAAGATGTGCGAAGACACCTGGAGATGGCAGTCACAGAATCCCAAAGGCTTTGAAGAATAATAAAGGAGAAATACAATATGCTCAGTAAAGATTTTCACGCGTCGAGAAGAAAATTATATGCTGACCTGTTAGAAGACGGATCCATTGGGTTCGTCTTCTGCGGCAAAGAAAAAGAAGACCGGGGCGACATCATGCATCCTTTCACTCCCTACGCGAATTTCTACTATCTGACGGGTTTCACAGAACCCAAGGCCGTACTGATGGTAACAAAGATCTCCGGGAATGTCCGGGAAGATCTCTTTATAGACCATCCTGACGAGAAAGCCAAGAGATGGCTCGGCCGATTTTATACCAAAGAAAGCGTAAAAGAGGAAACCGGTATCGAGAATGTCGAATACCTGGAAAAATTTGAAGAGTCTGTCCTTCTTTTCAGATCTCCCGGCCGTATCCGCCATGTCTATATCGATATCGCGAACTGGGAAGGCCCTCACGCCAGGAACGAAGCGCAGCAATTTGCCGCCCGCATTCAGAAGTATGACCCGACTCTCCGTCTTCACAACACATTCAACGATCTGGCGCTGATACGTCAGGTCAAGACGAAGGAAGAGATCGCCCTGCACAGAAAAGCCTGCGATATCACCGCCAAAGGCGTAGAGAACATCCTTGCTCATCTGCGTCCCGGTATGTACGAGTATGAGATCGAAGCGCATTTTAACTATACGTTAAAATCCATGAACGCCCGTCATGCTTTCCCTACCATCGCGGCTTCCGGAATCAACGCATGCTGTATGCACTACGAGCGCAACGACTGTCAGATGCAGGACGGAAGTCTGATCCTTTTCGACCTGGGCGCCGAATGGGGATATTATGCTTCCGATATCAGCAGAACCTTCCCTGTAAACGGGAAATTTACCGAGGAACAGGCCGCTCTCTATAACGTAGTCTTAAAAGGGCTGGACGCTGCGATTGCCGCATCCAAGCCTGGAAAACCTAAGAATGAACTCCAGGACCTGAGCAAGTCTGTGATGGCGGAAGAATTGATCCGGCTTGGATATATTGAAAAACCAGAAGAAATCTCCAGATACTATTTCCACGGATCCGGACACTATATCGGAATGTATGCCCACGACGTCGGCAACGACAACGCGCCGCTTGAAGAAGATATGATGTTTACCTTAGAACCGGGATTGTATTTTGACGACTTAAAACTCGGCATTCGTATAGAGGATACATTGCTCGTGACAAAAGACGGCTGCGAGGTATTATCCGGAAGAATCCCTAAAACCATTGAAGAGATCGAAGCCTTCATGAGAAAATAAACGTAAACAGATAAAAAGACTATTGCCGAACTACTTCATTCTGCAATAGTCTCTTTATTTACTTAAATCTTAATCTTCCGGTACAAATACTTCTTTTCCCATTCCGCAAATCGGACATACCCAGTCTTCCGGAATATCCTCAAAAGCTGTTCCCGGCTCGATTCCGTTATCCGGATCGCCAACTGCCGGATCATATTCATATCCGCATGGTTCACATACATATTTCTTCATTTTAAATCACCTGATCCTTTCTATATTCTTTCATCAACTTTCTTATTATATACCAATTATCATAAAAATTCTATAGGATCCGATATTCTTTTGAATAAGTTTATCTCACCTGAATCTGTCCCAGTACTTCTCCGATGGGCGCCGCGACCGTAAGTTCCGCTCCGACCTCTCTCGCCGTCGCGCTCTTATTGATCACCACCAGATGTTTCCCGCGGAAATAATCAATAAACCCTGCCGCCGGATAGACGATCAACGACGTCCCTCCGATGATCAGCGTATCTGCCCGGCTGATCGCCCGGATACTCTCCTCTATCACATGGGAATCAAGTCCTTCTTCATACAATACTACATCCGGCTTAATTCTGCCGCCGCATCTGCATTCAGGGATTCCTTCAGAATGCTTCACATAATCGGCGTCATAGAACTCTCCGCATTTCTGACAGTAATTGCGGTGGATGCTTCCGTGCAGCTCCAGCACATTCCTGCTTCCCGCCGCCTGATGAAGTCCGTCGATATTCTGAGTGATCACTGCCGAGAGTTTCCCTGCCTCTTCAAGTTCTGCCAGCTTCAGATGCGCCGGATTCGGCTTTGCATCCAGGAACATCATCTTCTCTTTATAGAACTCATAGAACCCTTCCGTATTCCGCATGAAGAAACTATGGCTTACGATCTGTTCCGGCGAATACTTATACTTCTGTTGATACAGCCCGTCCGCACTTCGGAAATCCGGTATGCTACTCTCTGTAGACACTCCGGCTCCGCCAAAGAACACGATATTGGCGCTGTCATCGATAATCTCCTGCAGCTTCTTTACTTCTTCCTCATACATGTTTTTCCCTTCTTTCTACTTATTTATTCTATTATCCGACATGAGCTGTTAATTATTTTCTATCCACTCCGTCACCTCGTCCAGACTGTCGAACTGCGCCGTAATTCCTTCCTTCACTTCTTCCGGCACCACGATAAGATCCGGTATATGGATAATATATCCGCCCGCCGCTTTCCCGGCTTCCACCCCTGCAATACTGTCTTCCAGCACCAGACACTCCTGTATCGGAACGCCGAGCTCCTTCGCCGCTTTCAGGAAAATATCCGGATACGGCTTGCTTCTCTCCACCATATCTCCAAAGATAAACGCATCGAAATACCTCTTTACTCCGGCCCGCTCAAGCATCGTATCGGCAAGCTTACGTTCTGTCGACGTCGCCACTGCCATTTTAATTTCCTGCCCTTCAAGGTAATCCAGTAGTCTCAGCAAACCTTTCTTAAGCGGCACGCCTTCCCGCTCTATATACTCATACTGCAGTTTCTGCCTGCGTTCCCTGCAACTGTCGTATTCAAAATCCGCCCCATACCGCTCCAGAAATAATTCACGGATCGCCGCAGGATTCCTTCCGCGGAAACTGTCTATAAATTCCGCCGGTATCTCCGTTCCAAACTCATCTCCCGCCTGTTTCCAAAAAAAGGACGACAGACGTTCTGTATCGAACATCAACCCGTCCATATCGAATATAACTCCTCTTACCATAATAACGACTCCTTCCGCTTGTGATCACGGTAAAGACTAATGCATGCGCCTTTCTGCTATACTTCTGCTATACTTCATGACTCTTTTTGTCTGCTGTACCCGGTAAAGAATTCAGACAAAGCGTCAAGCGTCTTTAACAGAACCGGCATCTCTTTCTCAT
>CAJUFA010000004.1:126298-146993 GCA_910585725.1 uncultured Dorea sp.
AAGAATTCAGACAAAGCGTCAAGCGTCTTTAACAGAACCGGCATCTCTTTCTCATCTAACTTATCCATCACAGCCTGAGTCATCTGCCTGTGATAATCTTCATGATGCTTATATGCCCTGATCCCCTTCTGCGTCAGTTTCACGTACACCACCCTACGGTCTTCCTCGCTTCTGTGACGTTCCACATACTTCTTATTCACAAGACCGTTCATGGCTGTCGTAAGCGAACCCACCGTAATATTCAGCTTTCTGGCAATAGAAGACATATTCCCGCCGTCTCCCGTACCGATCGCTTCAATTACATGCATGTCGTTATTCGTAAGATCCCTGAATTCATCCGTGATTATCGCTTTCTCTTCTAACTCCCAGATCTCGTTGATCAGGCTCACCAGGACATTATTGATCGTCCTGTACACATCTTCCATTCCCCTTCACCTCTTTCACTCACTCGTACAACGAAAATTAAGTTTTGAATGAAAACAGGCAAGCCGAACTGCCAATTACCTAATATTCGCTGTACTAGTACATCACTGCGTTAAGCAACAATGTACTGGCACTATTATACTCTTTTTGTAAGCAAAGAATCAATAACTTCTTTTACTGTTTCCAAACGTTTGGCTTTATATGCATACGCTCCGCAAAACAGCAGCGCATCGTCCACCTCTCCCTTGGCCGCATGAATCAGCGCATCCGTGATACAATAAGGGATCTTTGCCGGATCACACTTATGAAGGCATCCGTGACAGGGAATATGGGGAATCTGTTCTCCCGACATGACCCTTTTCATAAACGGATTCACAATCGCGCGCCCCGGCATTCCCACCGGACTTTTTACGATCGTGATATCTTCTCTGTCCGCATGAATATATGCTTCCTTGTAGCGGATATCCGCGTCACATTCTTCAGTCGTCACGAATCTCGTCGCGACCTGTATGGCATCTACACCCAGGGAAAAAGCATGCGCAGCCTGTCTGTGATTCTCGATGCCTCCGCCCAGAGCCGTCGGAATCCTGCATCCGAATTCCTCTTCATACTGTTTCACCAGATTAAGTATCCTGTTTACTTCTTCATCATAAAGTCCATTATTATCGCAGTTCACATTATTATAGGTTAAATCATCATTACAAACCGAATTATATTCCTCCAACTGCTCTTCTGTAAATCCAAGATGTCCCCCCGCCTTCGGTCCTTCGATCACCAGAAGATCCGGCATGCGCTTATATTTCTTGCCCCAGTATTTCAGGATTACCTTCGCTGATTTCTCCGTAGATACGATGGGCGCCAACTTCACGTCCGATCCTTCTGCAAGCTTCGGCAGTTCCATCGGAAGTCCGGCTCCTGAGATAATTATGTCCGCCCCGGCGTCAATCGCCGCCCTGACATATTCCTCATAATGGCGCATCGCCACCATGAGATTAAACCCTACGATCCCCTCCGGCGCAATTGTCCTCGCTTTCTCATATTCCTTCCTGATAGCTCTTATGTTGGCTCCCTTCGTATCCTGATCAAAATCCGGCTCCCGAAAACCAATCTGAGCGGCAGAGATCACTCCTATGCCGCCCTCTTTTGCAACCGCTCCGGCTAATCCGCCAAGACTTATGCCTACTCCCATGCCGCCCTGGATTACCGGAATCTTTGCTTCTATATTCTTGATTTTTAATGGATATATATTCATGGTCAGTCTCCTGTTTTATGATATGGAATATTAATACATCCTGCGGAACCTGTCGTAACGGCGCTGTACAAGCTCTTCCTCTGACATTACCCCATATCGGTTTAAGAACTGTTCGATCTTACTCTCAAGAACAGACGTTACGTTTTTCAGATTCTCTATAGTATAAGGAGACGGTTCTGCCAGCACCTGCTCTACGATTCCCATATGGTACAGATCCTCTGCCGTAAGCCGCATGACCTCCGCCGCTTCCTTTGCCTTCGAGCTGTCCTTCCACAGGATACTTGCGAAACCTTCCGGAGACAGAATAGAATAGATTGCATTCTCAAGCATCCACACCTCGTCCGCCACAGCCATGGCAAGAGCGCCGCCGCTTCCGCCTTCTCCGATGATAACAGAAAGAACCGGAACCTTTAAACCGGACATCTCATAGATATTCCGGGCGATCGCCTCTCCCTGCCCCCGTTCTTCCGCTTCCAACCCGCAAAAGGCCCCCGGCGTATCTACAAAACAGATAACCGGACGACGGAATTTCTCCGCTTGCTTCATCAGACGCAGCGCCTTACGGTAACCGTCCGGAGAGGGCATGCCGAAGTTGCGCTCGATATTCTCCTTTGTATTTCTTCCCTTCGCCTGCGCGATCACCGTCACCGGCCTTCCGCGGAATCTGGCTATACCTCCGATAATAGCCTTATCATCTGCAAAATACCGATCGCCGTGAAATTCGATAAAATCCGTAAACAATGCGCGAAAATAATCGATGCCGACCGGACGGTCGTTCATCCGCGACCGCAAAACCCGATCCCATGCTCCCGCCGATCTATGACTGACGGATAATTCCCCTGACAATCCCGCCCGGTCCCTCATCCGCCGTATTTCTGATATATCCGCCCCTTCAGGCATTACCGTATCTTTCCTATCCTCTGAACCCGCCGCGCCTTCTACAGCTTCTTTACAGATTACATCTTTTCCGTCTTCATGCAGCATCAGTATCTGAGCCAACGTCTCCTTCATCTGGGGGCGTTCCACGATTCCGTCGATAAACCCGTGCTCCAGAAGGAATTCCGACTGTTGGAATCCCTTTGGAAGTTTCTCTCCAATCGTCTGTTCAATTACCCTCGGCCCGGCAAATCCGATCAGAGCCTTCGGCTCCGCCAGAATCACATCTCCCAACATGGCAAAACTTGCCGTCACACCGCCGGTAGTGGGATCTGTAAGCACGCTGATGTAGAGCAGCCCTGCGTCGCTATGCCGTTTTAAAGCCGCCGACGTCTTTGACATCTGCATCAGAGATACTATTCCTTCCTGCATCCTGGCCCCGCCGGAACAGGCGAACAGGATAACCGGAAGACGTAATTTCGTCGCACGTTCCACGGCTCTTGCAATTTTCTCACCCACAGCTTCGCCCATACTAGCCATCAGAAACCGTCCGTCGCAGACGCCTATAACAGTCTCTATTCCGCCGATACTTGCTTTTCCGGTTACAATCGCCTCATTAAGACCCGTTTTCTCCTGAAGCGAGCGAAGCTTCTCCTCATAACCTTTGTATTCCAAAGGATTCGGGCTCATGAGGTCTCGATCCCATTCCTCAAAAGTTCCCTCGTCCGTCACCATCTCGATACGGCGGTACGCATGTACACGGAAATAACCTCCGCATTTCGGACAGATATAATAGTCCTTTTTCACATCCTCCGCCATGATCCCGCTGCCGCATTTATTACATTTACGCAGAAGCCCTTCCGGCACCTCCGGTTTTGAGGAATTTAGCGATATATATCCTTTTCTCCCGGACGGGCGCCTGGTCTTCTTAAATACATTATCAAGCTTCATATGTTATCCTCTCATTCCTCTGCTTAAATTGAAAGTTATTGCATGGCGGCCCCTTATCCCTGCAGAGCCGCTTTGAGAGCCTTTTCATTTTCCGCAATAAATTCAATGTCGATATCGCCGGAAAGGTAATCCGGACGGTTCAGAATCTCATATTGATAATCCACATTCGTATCGATTCCCTCGATGATTACTTCTCCCAGCGCGCTCTGCATCTTCCGCACCGCCTCGCTGCGGTTCTTCGCCCATACGATAAGCTTCGCCACCATAGAATCATAATACGGCGGTATTGTATATCCGCTATAAATTGCCGAGTCAATCCGAATTCCCTTGCCTCCCGGCAGATACATGTCTGTAATGGTTCCGGGGGCGGGACGGAATCCCTTCGCCGGATTCTCTGCATTAATCCGGCATTCGATAGCATGACCGTTCAGATGAATATCCTCCTGTGTAAATGAAAGTCTTCTGCCGGAGGCAATCCTGATCTGCTCTTTGATCAGATCAATCCCCGTCACCCATTCCGTAACCGGATGTTCAACCTGAATTCGGGTATTCATTTCCATAAAGTAAAAATTACCGTTCTTCTCCAGGAGAAATTCAATGGTTCCGGCATTCTGATATCCGGCCGCTTTCGCCGCCCTAACCGCCGCTTCGCCCATCTTCCCGCGCAGTTCCTCAGTCAGGGCAACAGACGGGGATTCTTCAATCATTTTCTGATGGTTGCGCTGGATCGAACAGTCTCGCTCTCCTAAGTGGACCACATTGCCATACTGATCGGCGAGAATCTGGAACTCGATGTGTCTCGGACGCTGTACGAAGTGCTCAATATACATAGTCTGGTCGCCAAACGCCATCTGTGCTTCCTTCTGCGCCGTCTGAAAACTGTGCTCAAATTCTTCCGCCGTATGGGCGACACGCATTCCCTTTCCGCCGCCGCCGAGAGCTGCCTTGACGATGACCGGATAACCGATCTCTTCCGCAATCTTCGCGCCCTCTAAAGCATCGAAGATCGGCTCGGTACTTCCGGGTATAACAGGAACATCGGCCGCAGCCATGGTATTCCTTGCCTCCTGTTTATTTCCAAGTTTCGCGATGACTTTGGAATCCGGTCCGATAAATGTGATATTGCACTGCTCGCACAGCTCTGCGAACCTGCTGTTCTCCGACAGGAAACCAAACCCTGGATGTATCGCGTCCGCCCCTGTGATGATCGTAGCGCTGACGATGCGGTCCATACTCAGGTAGCTCTCTGAAGACGGAGCCGGACCGATACAAACCGCCTCGTCCGCAAGCTTCGTATGAAGCGCCTCCCGGTCGGCTTCTGAATATACCGCCACCGTCTCGATTCCCATCTCCCTGCAGGCGCGGATAACCCGAACCGCAATCTCGCCTCGATTGGCAATTAATACTTTCTTGATCATATATTCCACCTATCCAATCATAAAAGTAAGCTCTGCAGTGACAACCGTCTTTCCGTCCACGCTGGCTACCGCTTCGCCGACCCCTACCGGTCCTTTCTGCCTGATAATGCGCGTCTCCAGACGTACCTTGTCACCGGGTACAATCTTCCCTTTGAATCTGCATTTGTCAATGCCTCCAAAGTAAGCGGTCTTACCCTTGTTCTCTTCTACACTCAAGATTGCGACCGCGCCGGCCTGCGCCAGCGCTTCCACTGTCAGAACTCCCGGCATCACCGGCTCCTGAGGAAAATGTCCGGCGAAGAATTCCTCCCGGTACGTGACACATTTATAGCCTACCGCATACTTTCCCGGCTCATAATCTTCAATATAATCAAGAAGCAGAAACGGATGACGATGTGGAATAATTTCCTTAATCTGATTAATGTCTAAACGCATCCTGATCTCCTCTCTATTCACTATCTGATACGGAATAAAGGCTGCCCATACTCTACCGGCTGCCCATTCTCAACCAATATCTCTACAACAGTTCCGTCATATTCACTTTCTATTTCATTCATTAGCTTCATAGCTTCAATGATTGCCAGCGGCTGCCCCTTCTTTACAGTATCGCCCACGGCTACGAACGGAGCCGCGTCCTCGGAAGGCGCAGCATAAAAGGTTCCTACTAACGGAGATTCTATCAGTTTTCCATCCGTATTGACAGTCACTGTATCTCCGGCGTTTCCTGCCGATACGGCGCCGTCTTCTGCTCCCGAACCAGATGCCGATATAAACGGCGCCGCCATAACAGTCTCCGCCATACCGGCGCCTATATTCCCGACCGGAGCTGCCATCACCTGAACCTGATCTTTCTTCTTCGTCAGATGAATCTTCACTCCGTCTTCTTCGTATTTTAATCCGGTCAGATTGGACTCCGACACGGCCCCGATCAATCGGATAAGATTCTCTACTTCCATGCTATACAAACCCCCTTTTGATAGAACGTTCTTTAATACTTCTTCAGCAGCAGCGTGGCGTTATGTCCGCCGAATCCCAGAGAATTCGTGAGAACGTACTTGACGTCCTTTTCTACCGGGGCTCCAACCGCATAGTTTAAATCACACTCCGGATCCACTTCCTTCGTTCCGACAGTCTGATGAATGAACCCGTCCTGAATGCTCTTCACACAGATAATAAATTCTGCTCCGCCGGCGGCGCCAAGCAGATGCCCTATCATTGATTTGGTGGAGTTGATAACCACGTCCTTCGCCGCGTCGCCGAGCGCAAGCTTGATCGCTCTTGTTTCGAACAGATCGTTGTGGTGCGTGCCGGTTCCATGCGCATTGATATAATCCACCTGAGACGGTTCAATACCGCCCTCTTTCATAGCCAGTGTCATCGCCATAGCGGCGCCTTTGCCGTCCTCCGCGGGGGAGGTAATATGATAAGCGTCGCCGGTTGCGCCGTAACCTGCGACTTCCGCATAGATCCTCGCGCCTCTTGCCTTCGCGTGCTCCAGCTCCTCTAAGACGACCACGCCTGCTCCTTCCCCTAATACGAATCCGTCCCTGTCCTTATCAAAAGGAATGGAAGCGCGTTCAGGATCCTTAGATGTAGACAGCGCCGTCAGGCTGGTGAATCCCGCGACTCCCGTAGGACAGATACAGCTCTCTGTCCCGCCGGCAAACATGATATCCGCGTCGTCATACTGGATCGCGCGTAATGCGTCTCCGATACAGTGCGTTCCGGACGCGCATGCCGTCACGACATTCGTACATTTTCCTTTCAGTCCTAACTGGATCGAAATGTTTCCCGCCGCCATATTAGAGATCATCAACGGCACCATCAGCGGATTCACCCTGCCGGGTCCCTTCGTCAGAATCTTCTCATATTCACGTTCTACTACCTGGAGGCTTCCGATTCCCGAACCGACGATCACGCCTGCGCGGAATGCGTCCTCCTTCTCTAATACAAGACCGGAATCCTTATATGCTTCCATTGCCGCCGCCACTGCATACTGGGAAAATAGTTCCATACGCTTTGCAGTTTTGAAGTCCATATGCTCCCTTGCATCGAATCCTTTCACTTCCGCCGCAAGTTTCACCTTATAATCCGAAGTATCGAATCTGGTGATCTCGCCGATCCCTACCTTTCCCTCTTTCGCGTTGTTCCAAAACTCCTCCGCCGTATTTCCAATGGGCGTTACGGCTCCAAGCCCGGTCACTACAACTCTTCTCTTCATACCCCTGCTAATCTCCTTCTAAATTCCATCTCACATCACCATACCGCCGTCTACATGCAGTACCTGTCCGGTGATATAGCCCGCATCCTCCGATGAAAGGAACGCCGCGGCCGCCGCTATCTGTTCCGGTTTTCCAAATCTGCCGAGGGGAATCTGAGCCGCAGTCGCTTCCTTCACCTTCTCCGGCAATACGCCAGTCATATCTGTCTCGATAAATCCCGGCGCAATCGCATTGACCGTAATCCCTTTTGGCGCAAGCTCTCTTGCCGCCGACTTCGTGAGCCCAATAATACCCGCCTTAGACGCCGCGTAATTCGCCTGGCCGGCATTGCCTGTCACACCCACGACAGAAGACATATTAACGATACGTCCGCTTCTTTGCTTCAGCATCTGCCGGCTTACAAACCGCATCGTATTAAACGCGCCTTTCAGATTCGTATTGATTACCTGGTCAAACGCTTCCTCTGTCATCTTCATCAAAAGCCCGTCGCGAGTAACGCCCGCATTATTTACCAGGATGTCGATACGTCCGTGCTCTTTGATCACATCCTGGATGAATGTCCCGCATTTCTCATAATCAGAAACATCACACTGGTAAATTGCCGCCGCCCCGCCTGCTGCCTCGATCTCCTGTCTCACTTCTTCGGCTCTGTCTTTGGAACCGTTATAATTAATAACCACAAACGCCCCCATAGAAGCCAGTTTCTCGGCTATCGCCCTGCCGATTCCTCTTGACGCGCCTGTTACAACTGCTATTTTACCTTCTAACATATCCTTTTACCTTTTTTATACTAAACTTTCTGTTACTTTCTCCATATCCTCCCAGGACGCGACATTATAGACATTCACATCCCGGTTGATCTTCTTCATGAATCCGGCAAGGGTTTTCCCCGGACCGATCTCGACAAACCTGTCTATGCCTGACGCGATCATATATTCCATACTCTGCATCCACCGAACCGGAGAACTCACCTGCTGCTTAAGCAGCTCTTTTGTCCCGGAAATATTCTCTACCATCTCTGCCGTCACATTCGACACATAAGGTATCTGCAGAGGATGAAGGATTACCGTATCAAGCTCCTTCGCAAGCTCTTCTCCCGCCGGTACAAGCATAGGAGAATGGAAAGGTCCGCTGACATTCAGCATAATTACCCGCTTTGCCCCTGCTTCCTTAAGCTTGACAGACGCCGCTTCCACTGCCGCAAGTTTCCCGGTAATCACGATCTGCCCCGGACAGTTATAATTCGCGACGGTCACGTCCCCTCTCTTAATATCCATCCTCTTTACAACCGGCACTGCCGTATCGTCCTGCTGCCCGTCTTCATCCGTCAGCGACTCAAGCGCCTCTTCTATCTTCGCCGCATCCAGACCCATCACTGCACACATTCCGCCTTTGCCTGTCGGTACTGTATTCTGCATCAGTATCCCTCTCTTACGAACCAGACGTATGGCGTCCAGATCCTCCATACCGCCCGCGGCGGCGATAGCGCTGTATTCGCCCAGGCTTAGACCTGCCGTGATATCCGGTTTTATCCCTCTCTCTTCGATAACTCTGGTCATGGCAAGGCACGTCGTAACCATAGCCGCCTGTGTGTATTCCGTAAGATCAAGCTTCTCGTTCTCCTCAAAGCAAAGCGTCTTCATGTCTAATCCAAGCGTCTCGCCCGCCTGATCAAAAAGCGACCTTGCCGTCTCGCTATTCTCATAGAAATCCGATCCCATGCCCGCTTTCTGAGCGCCCTGTCCCGGATAGATAAATGCAATCTTAGACATATAATCCAGTCCCTTCTATCAATGCGTCTGTTTCTCTTACCAACTTATCAATCAGGTCCTTACAGGACAATTTTTCCTTAACCATTCCGGCAATCTGCCCTGCCATCACGCTTCCGTTCTTCACATCTCCGTCTACAACAGCTCTGCGAAGTCCGCCCAGCGTAAGCTGCTCCAGTTCTTCAAAGCCTGCGCCTTTATTCTCCAGTTCCATATATCTCTTCGTCATATCGTTGCGAAGAGCCCTAACCGGATGTCCTGTACTTCTCCCTGTCACTCTCGAATCAATATCCTTTGCGGCTATAATCCTGTCTTTATAATTCTCGTGAACCTGAGATTCCTTCGTCACGACGAAATGAGTGCCCATCTGTACTCCTCTGGCGCCAAGCATAAATGCTGCCGCAATCCCTCTTCCGTCTGCAATGCCGCCGGCAGCGATCACAGGTATCGTCACTGCATCAACGATCTGAGGCACCAGAACCATCGTCGTATTCTCTCCGATATGTCCTCCTGCTTCACATCCTTCAGCAACCACCGCATCGGCGCCGCATCGCTCCATACGCTTCGCAAGGGCAACAGAAGCAACCACAGGAATTACCTTCACGCCTGCTTCCTTCCACATCTTCATATACTTCTCAGGATTGCCCGCGCCCGTCGTCACTACCCTGACGCCTTCCTCGACAATAACCTTCGCCACATCGTCGGCATACGGGCTCATCAGCATAATATTAACTCCAAACGGGCGATCGGTCAGCTTCTTCGCTTCCCTGACCTGTTCACGAACCCATTCCGAAGGAGCGCTCGCGGCTCCGATCAACCCCAAACCACCCGCGTTGGATACGGCGGCCGCCAGATGATACTCCGCAACCCATGCCATACCTCCCTGGATGATCGGATATTCGATTCCCAGTAATCTGGTTACTTCTGTCTGCATTATAAAAACCCCACTTCTTATTTTTTTCTAACTTAATCTACTCTTTATGTTCATTAATATAATTAATTACATCGCCGATCGTCATGATCTTCTCCAGTTCTTCTGTCGGAATCTCAATCTCATATTCATCCTCCAGCGCCATAACCATCTCAAATATATCCAGAGAATCTGCCCCCAAATCATCCTTGAAGGAAGATCCCTCCGTAATCTGCGCTGCGTCAACTCCTAAATTCTCTGATACGATTTCTTTAATTCTCTCTAACATCATTCTTTCTCCTTTTCTTTATTATTTAGTTTTATTTGTGCCGCACCTGTGCCATTCAATGATCGAAGCCCCCCAGGTCAGTCCTGCACCGAAACCGGCCAGTACCAGTTTCTGTCCCTCTCTGAGCCTTCCTTCCCGGTTCATCTCATCCAGAAGGATCGGTATACTTGCAGATGAGGTATTCCCGTATTCCTGCAGGTTCACGGGAAACTTCTCCATAGGTTCGCCCAGGCGTTTTGCCACTGCCTCTATGATCCTCCTGTTCGCCTGATGAAGGATATAATAACTGATCTCGCCGGAGCTTACATGGTTAAGTTCAAGCGCTTCATTGATGACCTCCGGCACGCTCTTTACGGCAAATTTAAACACAGCCTGACCATCCATCTGCATATAGTACTCCTCATCCGGCATATCTTCCGGACGCTCACGGCAGCGCTCGTCAAACAGTCCGTTATAATCGTGCCTGCTCTTACATGTAAGCGCCGCTCCCTTTCTTCCGTCAGAATGTGTAACCGGTAGATAAACCGTCCCTGCGTCATCCGCCCGAAGTACCGCGGCGCCCGCGCCGTCCCCGAACAAGATACACGTCCTCCTGTCCCTCCAATTCGTCAGATTCGACAGGCTCTCGCTTCCGATGATCAATGCCGTTTTACAGAACCCGCTGTTAAGATAGGCCAAAGCCGTATTATAGGCAAGAATAAACCCCGTGCATGCCGCACTAAGATCAAAACAGGTCGCCCGCGGCGCTCCCAGCCTCTCCTGAACCTCGCAGGCCGCACAAGGAAGGATCACGTTCGAAGATATGGTCGATACCAGAATCAGATCTAATTCCTCCGGTAATACCCCTGCATCTTCAAGCGCCCTCTTCGCTGCCTCTGCTGCCATGGAAACTGTCGTCTCGTCCCTGATGATATGCCGCCTTATAACTCCTGTCCGTTCCCGGATCCATTCGTCGCTGGTTTCCACCAGACGGGCTATATCATTATTGTCCATGGTATACGACGGTATGTATGAACCCGTCCCGCATATTGTCGCTGTCATATGAATTCCCCTGATTTATTTTGAATTTAAATTAATTTGACAGCCAAAGTATATATCAATATATTTTGTTTGTCAAGTATTTTGATTATCAAATTATTACAAATTTTATTCTTTATTTTACATACCCTCGCCGATGTACGAAGATTTTATATGTATACTCTAAAATATAGATATAATTTTAATATATAAAATTTTGATATATATATTGACACAGTATATTATACTATATATAATATACTTATCAAAAACATATAGAGATGAAGGAGAACGAAGATGATATTTCCTATGAATGCACCAATGTTCGACCTGCTCGTCCTGTCAGTTACAGATAAAGAGGACGCCTACGGCTATCAGTTGAGCCAGATTATCAAGAAGGTTTCCAATACAAAGGATTCCACGCTCTACCCGGTTCTAAAGAGACTGCAGGAACAAGGTTTCCTGACGGTGTACGACCAATCTTATCAAGGAAGAAACCGGAGATATTACCAGATTACGGAAGCAGGCAGACAACGCTATCAGATGTTGTCCGAAAACTGGAATCTATACCGGGACGCAATAGATCTGATTGTAAGAACAGGAGGGATAAATCATGAATAAAGACGAATATATCAAGCGCCTGGAATATAGGCTCAGGCGGCTGCCCAAAGAAGAATATGACAAAGCGATTTCCTATTTTACGGAATATTTTGAAGAAGCCGGCCCAGAGAATGAAATACAGGCAACCCAGGATCTTGGAACTCCTGAGATGGCGGCAGATCAAATCATCCGTGAATTTGCAGTAGAGAACGCCAAAGAACCGGCCAAGGACGTAAGGCACGGCATTTCGGCGCTATGGATCGGAATCCTCGCTCTCTTCGCAGCGCCAATCGCCCTTCCGGCCGCGTTGATGCTGGGCGTCCTGGGCCTAATGTTCATTCTGATCATCTTCATACTGGTACTTTTCGCGTTCGTTCTGACCATATCCGTGGCCGTGACCGCAATTCCCTGCATCGCCGTCGGAGTCTGCATGCTCTTTACTTCGTTCGCGAACGGCGTCTCCACTCTGGGACTTGGATTAATCGGTCTTGGACTCGGAATCTTACTGGTCACAGGCTGTATCAGCCTTGGAAAATGCGTCATGCATCTGATCACCCGCCTTTTTGCCGGAATTGCGGGAAAGAATCGGCATCAAAATAAAAAACTCTGATTAACAACATCACAGAAACCGATAAACAATAACGAATGCAAAACCAGGAGGAAAAAAATAGCATGGAAAAAACAAAGAATAAAAAGACATGGATCAAAGCAGCGCTCATCTGTGTATTATTAGGCGCCGCCCTGCTCATAATCGGACGCACCATAGGCGGCGTACCGGGCTTTTATATTGACAGATCAGGACTTCACACTGCCGATGAAACCCTTCGGTCTGAAACAATCCGCGGTTCGGATACTCTGGACCCCTTCAACAGTATAGAACTTGATATCGAGTATGCGGATGTAGAGCTTATCACTTCCGACCGGTTTGCAATCGAATATTGTACTATGGCAGAATACAAAGAACCTGACTACGAAGTAAAAAATGGAAAACTAACCTTCCGCGAATCACATTCTGTCAGCTTATTTAACGTGGGTCTATTCTACAAAAGCTTCGGTGTATCCACAGAAGAAACCAGATATTATGTACGGATAGAAATTCCGAAAGACACTGAACTTACGAATGTCTCTCTTAATATTGAAAGCGGAAATCTTGACATCTCCTCACTACAGGCAGACGCGCTGAATATCTCTAATGAATACGGGGATATCTCTCTGAATCAATACAAAGGCGGCAGTCTGAATATCCAAATGGAAAGTGGAAGCCTGTCCCTCGGCGCTTTAGATACCGCTCAGACAAAAATTTACAATGAATACGGCGAAGTCTACGTCTCGGACGCAAAAGGCGACAGGCTGACAATCCAAATGGAATCCTCTGACTGCCAGATTGACCGCCTGCAATTTTCAGACACGCAGATCAAGAATGAATACGGGAACATCTCTCTCGGACTTCCCGGCGATCTTGACAACTATGGTTTCGACTTGCGCGCCGAATACGGCGATATCCGCGTCGAAAACGAAGAACATGAGTATGACAACGGATTCGATGAGGCAACATATCGGACGGCCGGAGACGGGAAGAAGAAAATCAGCGTGACTTGTGAAAGCGGAAATATAGATGTCTATCCCACAAAATAGACCCCGAAATATGAAGTTATATACATTGTATTATACTAATGGTTGGATGGAACGCCAGTGTATTGTCTCATTCATTTTCAGACAAATAACACAGAAGGAAATTCAGGCAAGTTAATTTGCCGAAATGTGAATGAGACAATACATTAGACTACGGACTAAAATAACAAGTTTTTTTCGATGTACTGGTCAACACACCCTCATCGCCGTCGAACTTTTGCCCGGCGCTGGCACGAACCAGACAGTCCGTTAGTTTGATTTCTAACCAGATACAGCGCTAGAATATTTTAACACTTCTCCGCAATATCAAAAATTATTCTCTTTGTATCCTCCCATCCGATACACGGATCCGTAATAGACTGTCCATATACCAGATTCTCCGTGATATCCTGTCTGCCTTCCACGAGATAGCTCTCGATCATCACGCCTTTCACCAGCCTCTTAAGCTCAGGATTATAATTTCGGCTGTGCATCACTTCACTCACAATACGTATCTGTTCCTTGTACTGTTTGTCGGAATTCGAATGGTTCACATCTACGATCACCGCCGGATTCTTAAGCTGCCATTTCTGATACATCTGCGCAAGCCGCGCCAGATCCTCATAATGATAGTTCGGTATATTCTTGCCGTATTTGTCCACGCCGCCTCTCAGGATTGTGTGCGCCAACTCATTTCCGCCGGTCTGAACATCACACCCGCGGTAAATAAATCGGTGGGCATGCTGCGCCGCCGTGACGGAGTTTAGCATAACCGAGAGGTCTCCGCTGGTGGGATTCTTCATTCCTACCGGGATATCCATACCGCTTGCCGTCAGACGGTGCTGCTGATTCTCCACAGATCTTGCTCCTACCGCCTCATAAGACAGTACGTCGTCTAAATAGCTTCTATTCTCCGGATACAGCATCTCATCCGCCGTAGATAATCCTGTCTCTTCCATCACACGTATGTGCATCTTGCGGATCGCGATAATTCCCGCCAGAAGATCCGGCTCCTTCTCCGGATCTGGCTGATGCAGCATACCTTTATATCCTTCTCCCGTAGTTCGGGGCTTATTAGTATAGACACGCGGTATGATCATCAATCTATCCGATACTTGATCTGACAAATCCTTTAACCGTCTCACATACTCACACACCGACTCTTCATTATCTGCAGAACATGGTCCGATCAAAACAATGAATTTATCTGATTTTCCGGTAAATATATCTCTTATCTCCTGATCCCTTCTCTGCTTTACTCCCCTGATCCTCTCAGAAACAGGGTACTGCCCCTTCAAAACTTCCGGAAGCGGCAGCTCATGATTTATCTTCATAGACATTTCTTTTCCTCCTCCGTAATAACCCCTCCTGGATCCTTCTCTCTTTTTAATCATGCATCTTTATCATAATATTCAACATCTGCCATGTCAACGCCTTTTCAAACAGCTTTTTTGAATTGTAAGTCGTTTAAAGATGTGCTAGAATAGAAATTAGACCATCAGGAGGTGAAATAATTGTGGAAGATCATACTTTAACAAAAAGCCAGACCAATCTGAAACTTGCAGATTTCCTGCAGACACAGCTCATCGGCCGTGAAAATCTAGGTGGAGAAATTCCGGTTTCAGTCCATAGACTTTTAGAATATTCCCTCCACGAAGAACTGACCGAACAATTCGGAAAAGAAAAACAGATTCATATCTTCCGAAACGCAGGTTTCCGAGCCGGACAATATTTTGCAAATGAGCATCTCGACTTGTCACTGCCGCTTTCTGAATTCTCCTCACACTTACAGATACAGTTGGAGGAGTTCAAAATCGGTGTTCTTCGTATTGAGAAAATAGAGGAAGATACCGGTGTGATTATCCTTACCGTTGCCGAAGACGCAGGCTGCTCCGGACTGCCCATACTGGGCGAAACAGTCTGCAACTATGAAGAAGGCTTCATAGCAGGGATCCTTACTGCTTATACCAGAAAACCATATACAGTAATCGAAACAGACTGCTGGGCAACCGGCGACAGAGTGTGCCGGTTCAGAGCAGAAATAACGGATTCTACCCACATCAATACGCCAAATGAGCCTTATCAAAATCTGAAACACAACCTTACGTCTCTGCAAAATGAGATGGATGATCTGACTGCCTATTCCGCAGAGCTTTCCAAGGGAAATCTGTCCGTCGACTTCCCTGACAACCATACTGCTCTGTGTGAAAATCTAAAGAACCTTCATGCAAACCTGAACCATCTTACCTGGCAGGCGCAGCAGGTCGCTAAAGGAGATTACTCCCAGCATGTCGCTTACCTGGGAGACTTTTCCGACGCATTTAATAAAATGACGAAACAGCTGAAAGAACGGGAAATGCGGCTTCAGGGCGAAGCTTTCAGGGCACAGAGCCATGCCGAGATGATCGAAGGCTACAACGACCTCATGGTCGAAATGCTCAGCAAACGAAGAGAATGGCTCCTTGTTGTTGATGTGGATACAAAAGAAATCCTATACTGCAATAAGAAAAACAATGAAGAAAACATAGATACAGATTACTGTAATATATGCAACAAAAAACTGACGTTCTATCCCGAATTACTGAACTGGAACTGTGATGAACAGTATAAAGTATGGGAGATATCCGATGGCAATGAAACCTATTATCGCATTACCTCTTTCCCTATCGAGTGGAAGAACCATGCTTCTTATGTACATATTGTCGTTGACATCACAGACGAAAAGAGAGCGGCCCATAATCTTACCAGTAAAGCATACCATGATCCTGGAACCGGTATCAAAAACCGCCTGTTCTTCGAAGAATACATGAATATGATCCTTAACGAGAGACAAAACGCAACCCTCTGCTATCTCGATTTGGATGGATTAAAATATGTAAATGATACATATGGGCATCTGGAGGGCGACATCTATATCCAGAACTTCGTAGAGCTTATTAAGACGAATTTCCGAAGCGAAGATACGTTTGCCCGAATCGGCGGAGACGAATTCTGCCTTGTACTCAGCGGCAACATCAAAGACCTGATAGACCGGAAAATGGCGGAAATCTTAAAAGAATTCCAGACAGGGGACTATGGCAAATATCAGTGCAGCTTCAGTTATGGTATCGTAAATGTTGAAGGAGAAAACAATACTCTGTCTTATGACGAGATTCTTCATGAGGCAGACGAGATCATGTATAACTGCAAACGCGAAAATAAAAAGAAATATCCGCAGTTAGTCAGATAAATAAAAGAAAGAAATAGATAAAGAAAGAAAGAAATAGATAAAGAAAGAATAGATATGATTCTTCTAAATGGTACGAATTATTAAACAGACGCTTTAAAAAGAGAAAGAGAAATGTCCGCGGCGCGTATGAGGATAATAATCTTCATACGCGCCCTTTTAATTCTTGCAATGCTCTTTTCAGTATTTTTCCGGTATATTGATATCAATATATTAATGTATCAACGTATCAATATACCAATATGTCAATATCAATATACTGATATATCAATATACCAATATATCAATATACTAATACCTCAGCTACATTAACTAAATCAGCTAAGATAAACTTTCCCTTTACTTATAAGATAGTTTAGAAATCCTCCGCAGCCCTCCAGGATATCGGCATATGTCCTGTCAAAATCACCTGTGTACCAAGGATCGGCAATGTCTCTTGGATTGTCGCTAAACTCCAAAAGCATATGAACCTTCTGCTCCGGGTCGGAACCGATGATTCTGTCTATATTCCTGATATTCCGATAATCCATTCCAAGGATATAATCATATTCTTTATAATCCTTTCTTTTTAGCTGAACAGCATACTTTCCAGCCGTACTGATTCCGACGGTTCTTAACTTATTCACTGTACCGTAATGAACCGGGTTGCCAATTTCCTCGCTGCTGGTAGCTACTGAAGCAATATGGAACTGGTCTGACATTCCCTTCTTTTGAATCATGTCTCGAAAAACAAATTCCGCCATTGGTGAACGACAGATATTGCCGTGGCAGATGAAAAGTATTTTTATCATAAATTTTTCTCCTCCTAAATTGCCAAGATATGCCGAGAAATGCGAGGTTTTATCAGGTTTTCCGGGGCATTCTATTTTTTCAAGTGTAAACTACATAATTGGCATATCTTTGCAAATATTAGCATTTCACAGCCGTGTGTAGTAGTAATATCGTAGTAGAAATTAAGAGTAATTACTACTGCGATTAGGGGTGTTCATTTGAACACCCTTTTTGCCCTAGGGGTGTTCACTTTTGCCTAGGGGGTGTTCATTATTTAACAATGAGTGTGCAGATTGATTTTACACACTCTTTTCTTCATCTATTACTTCCATCACTTCAACCTCATCAATGATTTCTTCATATTTGTCTCCCGCAGAATAATCACCTTCAAAGAACATCTTATACGCTCTAGCAGCAATAATCTTTGTCTCGGCAAAATCCAAGCCACCATTTATTATTGCTCCCACTCCTGGTATCATCTTTCCAAGATTAAGAACACCTTTTTCTCCAAATTTTGTAATAAACCTAAATCCAATTTTTTGATTTATCTTAACTAATGCCTTACCGGGAATCTTCTGTATGGCTTTTTCTGCCATTTTTACTCCGACCTTTATACCTGCTTGCTTCACTACCCCATTAACAGATACACCTGCCAAACAAGCATACACAAAAGTCTGAACCTGATCACTATTCAAATCATATCCAGCTAAATATGCCGTGCAAGCAATCCTCCTCATTTGAACATAAAGAACACTTCCTATATTAGCTGGAATTGTTACTGGCATAGTAATTGCTCCACCAAATCCTGTGATAAAACCAGAAGTCGTGCATTTAGCAATCTGGTTTTTAAGCATAGCTTTCGCAGCTTTCTTTTTATCGTTTTCCTTCTTTAAATAGTCCTCTGCAAATTGCTCAATTGGTGGACTTATTTTATTAATACCGTGTAGCGACTTATCATAGCAAGCATCCAACATTTTCATGATGTCAGCTTGTGTTATAAGTTTTTTCTTCTCCCCTGCCATTTTAATTCTCCATCTTATTTTTTATCTCAAAATATATCTCATCTACTTCTTTCATCGAAAAAGCAAGTACATTTGAGTCCAATGAATATGGATTTAGAATCAATCCAACATCCTCCTTTAAAACTGTAGCAGATGCTTTACAACTAATGATAAAAGATTCTATTCTTTCTAATTGTACTGTTTTTTCCTTTATTAACTCTTTAGGAATTTCTGCTTCATCAGTATACATTCCGATGAAGTAACCATCTCCTTCATCAATAACAACAGGAACCATTGGCGTTTCTATATGTATTTCATCACCAATCTCCGCTGACTCAAACTTTTTTTGTTCTTCATCTGTCAAATCCCAATCGTAAACACAGTAATACTTTACTCCATTTTTTGACAGTAAATCTCGAAGTTTTTCTCTTGTTTCTTGTTCCATATATTTTTCCACCTTTCATTTTTCCACCGTTGATACAGTGTTCTATAATAGGCGTTGTAATTTTTGCGAATCATACTTCCAAATAATTCCTGTCCTTCAAGTCCCCACAAAAAATCCCACTCACTAAATCACCTTCTACTCCGTTTCGCTATTTTCTATTTCCTTTAAGCTACGACCGTTTTCGTCTTTCCAACTTGTAAGCCCGTTTGCACTCTTACCAATTACAAACATTGCTGCATATGATGGGCTAGAGAATAGAACATCCTCTTGAAGAACACCATCAACTACACTTACTTTTCTTCTCTGTTCTTTTAAGACAGCCGGGATAGTATCATCATCCTCTGTTGCGATATGGCTACCCTGCAAAACAACAAATCCTTCTGAAGTACGAACTCCATCTGCCTCAACCTTACCAACACCTTTAATGGTTCTTTCCAAGTGAAGACTTAAGTCCTCAGTCTCCGCATTCTCCCAATCATCATTAGCAACAATGATAGGTTTATTCAATGGTTCCAATACTTTATATCCTAACGCACTGATAAGAGTTTTTACATTATCAACAAACTCTTCCATAACAGCAATCTGCGATTCCTTCATTACAGTATTCTTATATGTATTCTTTGTAAGGACGGTATATCTCTTGCAGGCTCTTGCAATTTCAACAAAGCGATTCTCTAAATAACGAATCAAAGCTTTATTCAAATCTCTTCCTATGAAAATGGCTGCTGTAGTCCAATAATACTTTTCTTTTTCTGACTGGTAATCTCTTAAATGTTGAACTAATCTTTCTTTAACATTCTCGGCTTCTCCAATATAAACTGAATCAGAGCTATCATCTTCTTTACAGAACAAGAAATAAACACCAGCCTGCGTAATATCATCTCTATTGCATGAGGCTACTTCAATACGGGGGATTTTAATTGCCTTGCCATTCCAATTAGATAATTCTGCTGTAATCAAGCTATCTGCACTTCCGTTTACAAGGAATAATTCTATAGATTTACCGTATGCCATATTTATTCATCCTCACTTCCATCAAGTTTATCCCTAAATTCCGGGATAGTGCAAAGAAAATCTGTTACTGTTTTATCAACAGTTCCTCCACCCAAATCACCTGTCAATTTCTTCTTTCTGTTATCTTTATATGTAATGGTCAATTCATAACTGCAACCATCACAAACTCTGCATTCTTCTATTTCTGTCCACGGACGATAGAGCCATATTACATTCTGATAAAAATCCATAACCTTTTCGATTTCAATATGAACTACTTCTTTATCAAGAACTCTCCTGCTTGCTCTAGGATAAGCAAAATACTTAACTGTTCCATCCGGGAATACTTCAAATGCCCATTGGTCTTCCTCCATTGATTCAGGGTCATAATATCCCCAATTAGACCAATAGCGAAATCTAATCTTCACTATATCTTCTACAAGGAAATTCTCTACACACCATTCTGTTTCACAATCCTTGCAGAATCGATCTGGTTGACCGCCACCGATAAAAACTTCACAGCCACCAAGCTTGATATTTCCTTTTTCAGCCTCTTTAAAAGCATCGTGCGTTGGATACCCATACATTATGGGAATTATATTATTCGATTTACATTTCGGACATACACATCCCATCAAATCCCTCCAATCAAAAAAGCATCCAGATCTATCCCGGATGCCAATAAAAGCCACACTATATGAATACGGGATTGTTCCTTGTTTACATTGTTTTACCTCTCAAAATGGTTACAAAACTACTAAATTATATTATATCACTCAACCCGTAATTTTACCAGTAAAAAAGCACCCAAGCATTTCTGCCTGAGTGCCGTCAAATCGATTATTCCATTATGCAACCCTTACAAGGTGTTGTCCTGCAAATTAGATGCACCAGCTCCATGCAGATTAGATGCGCCTGATT
>CAJUFA010000005.1 GCA_910585725.1 uncultured Dorea sp.
AGCTGACTCTTAGGCAGATCCCTTACGTGGCCGTTGGACGCGGTCACCACATAATTACTTCCTAAAAACTTTTTGATCGTCTTCACCTTGGCAGGTGACTCCACGATTACAAGATAGCGTGCCATATCTTTGCTTCCTCCAATATATTGTCATTCATCCCGCCGCCCGACTTCTCTTCGTGGTCATTACTGCTTATTTACCCGGCAGTCTTTCTTCGATAATAGTCCTGTCAACGGGTCTTACTATAATAATTCTTCGACACTTCCCGGATATAGCCCTTCAATTCCAAAGATGTCAGAATTTGCAGTAACTCAGACGCACAAAATCCTGTTTCTTCTAATAACTGACTTATCCCCTTTGGGAAGAAACCGAAACAACTATACACCACATTTTCGTGATTTTCAAGCGTTTTTTTATTTTTGTCTGATTTTTGAATCCCGGGACCTACGACGACTTTTAATTCCGCAAGAAGATCTTCCGGTGAAATCAGTATCCCTGCACCCTGCCGGATTAATCGATGACACCCCTGGCTTAACTGACTTGTCACCGGCCCCGGAAGCGCGTAGACGTCCTTTCCCTGCTCCAACGCCAAATCTGCCGTGATCAGAGACCCGCTCCTTTCTCTTGCCTCTATTATCAATACGACGTCGGAAAAACCACTGATGATTCGATTCCTTAAGGGAAAATACACCGGAAGGGGCGGACGCCCGGGAGGCTGTTCTGATATCAGGCCTCCATTATCCTGGATATCCATATATAGTCCGATATGTTCCCTGGGGTAACAGATATCTACGCCGCATCCCAATATTCCATATGTCGTCCCTCCTCCGTTCAATGCGCCCCTTTGTCCGGCGCCGTCGATTCCTCTGGCCATTCCGCTTATGACTTGTATCCCATTCTGTGCCAAACATTCCCCATATTCCAAGGCTGTCTCTTCCCCGTATGGAGTACACTTTCTCGCTCCCACAACCGCTGCGCTGAGACGCCCCTCCTCCGGAAGACGCCCTTTTACATACAATGCATACGGCGCGTCGTCTATCTGCCGCATCCTGTTCGGATACTGCTCCGAGAAATACGGGATAAACCGAATATTCTTTTCTGTCATACGACGCCATTCTTTTTCTATATTTTTATCCTTTCTGGCATGCAGAATTGCTTCTACGTCTTTATCCTCAAGAAAATCCAAAAATCTAAGTTGTATTTCTTCTATATAATATACGGTTTTCCCCTCTCCATATTCTTCTCTTAACAATCTTTTTTTCTTCGCCGATACTCCCTGAATCGCCGCAAGCCAGTATTCATAGATCATATTTCCCTGTCCTTTCCGTCATCTCCAATCCGTCATCTTCCCCAATATTTTTTGTCCATTGTCCGATAGGCAATCGCCTCTTTCAGGTGATGTTCCCTGATTCTTCCGCCGCCGTCCAGATCAGCGATCGTCCTGGCCGCCTTTAAGATCTTATGGTATGTCCTTGCCGTAAGTTCCAAAGATGTAAACGCCTGACGCATCAATCTCTCCTCCCTGCTCCCGAGACTGCAGAACTCCCTTAATTCGTTCACTCCCAACATAGAATTCGTCCGGATATTCCGCCCCTTATACCTTTCCTTCTGTATATCTCTCGCTCTGCACACTCTCTCCCTGATCTTTGCGGAGCTCTCCTGCTCTCTTTCTCCGGTAAGCGTCTCATACCGAATCTTTGGAGTTTCCATACAGATATCTATTCGGTCTAAGAACGGCTGGCTTATCTTACCCAGATATTGCTGTATCTGAAAGGGCGTACAGGTACATTTATTAAAGTCCGGATAATTTCCGCAGGGACAGGGGTTCATGGCGCAGATCAAGATAAAATTTGCTGGAAATACGAAGTTCCCCTGACTCCGTGTTATCCGAATCTGCCTCTCCTCCAACGGCTGTCTCAATACTTCCAGGACAGGTTTCTGAAATTCTGCCAGCTCGTCCAGAAACAAGACGCCTCCGTGAGCCAGACTGATCTCTCCCGGCGCCGGAAATGCACCGCCTCCGATCAACGCCGCCTTTGTCACCGTATGGTGGACGCTACGAAAGGGCCTTCCTGTTATCAGTGGACGATCCTTATCCACCATCCCGAGAACACTGTATATCTTAGTGATCTCAATGCTTTCCTCCCGGGCGGGAGGCGGAAGGATCGTCGGCACTCTCTTCGCTATCATAGACTTCCCGCTTCCGGGGGGCCCGATAAGAAGCAGATTATGCCCTCCTGCCACCGCCACCTCCGCAGCCCGCTTTACCGCTTCCTGCCCCTGTATATCACTGTAATCCGCCGCTTCTCCTGACTCCCCCCATTCTTCTTTATGCATCCCGTCTGATACCGGCTCTCTCTTACATTCTCCGTTAAGATACCGGCAGATTTCCATAAGATGCGACGCCCCCAGTATCTCCATTCCTTTCACCAGAGCCCCTTCCCTCACGTTCCTCGACGGAAGAATACACTTTCTGTACCCTTCTTCCTTTGCCTGCATTACGACAGGAAGAACTCCCGCTACCTCCTTAATACTTCCGTCCAGTCCCAGTTCTCCGACGACCAGTGTGTCTCTTATCTGTTCTTCCGGAAAGAATCCCATGGATGCAAGGATTGCCAGTGCAATGGGCAGATCGAAAGACGCTCCTTTTTTGCGCACTGTTGCCGGAGCCAGATTAACGATTATCTTTTTCACAGGAAGCTGTATCCCTGAATTGCGGATTGCGGTTCTGACTCTTTCTGAAGCCTCCCTCACCTCCGAAGAAAGATAACCTACCATATGAAACACAGGGAGACCGTTGCTGACATCCGCCTCTACATGAACCATCTCGACATGAAGACCCTGAATAGCCGCGGACAAAACCGTACTAAATGACATCTTACGCCTCCTTTTTTGATATATACTCAGAAGCTCTCCTATGCCCGCACTAAAAAATATTTGATAAATGCAGATACAAAGAACTGTCAAAAGTACATATTTATTATGGGTTTATTAAAGTGTGAAAAACAATGAATAAATGTTGATAGAATCTTAGAAAGAATATTGTATTCTTTGAGAATAAGATAAAACATACATATCTTCTATGTATGTTTTATCTTAATATGATCCGGCTCTATTTTCAAGAATTTCTGTCAGACAATTTAAGACAGATTTCGACAGCCGTTTTTATTACTTTTGCATTTCCACAGGAATATCATCATCACTGCACTGATCAGGAGCATGCCGTAGAAGCTGATTCCCCGGTTTACCAGGGTAACCGCCGCGATAGGGTGTCCGGTGTATACACCGGAGAAGAGCTTCACAAATGCATATTCGCTGATTCCCGCCGCTCCCGGGAAGGGCAGTAACGCCGCCGTCATATACAGGACCGTCTGAAGCAGATATATCTGCGGATATCCCGCCCCATATTCGCCCATAGCCAGATATACCATATAAGGAACACTGAACCAGCAGATAACCTGACATATACTGACTGCCGCCACCTTACCCATAACCTTCGGTTCTCTGCGGATCAAATCGGCGCAGGTCTGGAAATCATGGAACGCCCCGTCTATTTTATCTTCCCATCTCTTTTTATTTCCTACCGGGAAGCGTTCTATCAAACGATGCAGGATACGCAGAATGCGCTCTTTAAGTCTATAAGAAAACAATACTGACAGGAGTCCCGCAATAAACAAAATGTTCATCAGAAAACCTAACGCGGCGAGTACCAAAAGCTCTCCGGAAGGTTTCACATTTCCCTGTATCCATGCGGCGACCGCAAGAATCTCCATGAAAAACACGGCGATCTCAAAGCTTGCCAGCTCGGCGATCAGGGCGAGGGTTCCGTGAGCCAGTTCTATCCCGTCCTTCTTCATTGCATAGAGCTGGGCGGGCTGCCCCCCTGTAGAGGACGGAGTGATAGAACTGAAGAAAAAACCAATATAAGCGTACTTCATACCCTGCCAGAATGTAACCGGATATCCGAAAGAAGTAAGCAGGATCCGGATATTTATCCCTTCTGCAAGATGAAATACTTCCGCCAGTAAAACGCCTGCCGCAAGAAAAGGAACAGAAGTCTGAGCCAGAGCCTCTCCCACCGTTCTGATATCCGTTCCCCGCAGCAGCAGGAAAAATACGACAGATATGAATATGAGAAAGATTACCGCATACCGAAGTATCTTCTCCACAGACAGATTAGTATTCATAAGCGTCCATCCTTTCAAACACATATCCCTGCTCAAGCAGGAGCGGAATCGCCTCTCTCAATGCTTCCAGCGTCCTTCCCGGCGCCCCCGCCGTCCCTCTTCCGTCATGAAGACATAAAACCGCTCCTGGAAATACACGTTTTAATATCTTCTCTTTGATAGAATTTGCCGTTTCCCTGGCAGACCAGTCCTGAGCCATCACATCCCAGAGGATTAATTTCAAATCCATAGCCCGGATGAAGAACAGCGTCCACAGGTTCAGATGTCCCCACGGAGGTCTGTAGTAGCGCGCCCGGCATCCCATCGCTTCCAGCGTCCCTACCGATTCCCGGATATCCTCGCGTATGAATCTGCGGCCGCGGAAAAGAGCGTTCTTATGCTCTACAGAATGAATCCCGACAAGATGTCCCTCTTCCTGCATCCATTCGATGAGGTCCGGATTCTCCCTTGCAAATTCTGCAACTACAAAGAAACTTGCTCTGATCCGGTACTGCTTTAGAAGGCACAGGAGCTGCCCGGTATATTCCCTGCTTGGTCCGTCGTCAAAAGTTAGGTATATGCGCCTGTCCGCGCGTCCCTCCTTTATGCGCTTTCGGCTTTTTTGTTTCCAGAGATATTTCAGACCGGCCGACGGGATCAGGCTATAGCACAATAATGCGGCACAGATCAACATCAGACCGAACACAATATAATCGTTCATGTTCAATTCCTCCTATTTATTTAATGGCTCCCTCATGACCCGTACCGCGTCGGAAAGCTCCGTCTCCATGATCTCCCGGCGCGCCTGAACCATACACTCCTTCATCACTCTTAATTTCCCGGAATCTTGCAGGATACTTCTTAATTCCTCTGTAAAATCCTCTCCCTCGCCCCATATCACCCGCGCGAAACCTTTTTCCTGCGCATATCTGGCATTCACGATCTCCTGCTCCAGAAACGGACGGATAATAAACATAGGAACCCTGCTCTGGATCAGCTCAAACAACGTAATTCCGCCCGCTTTCGTTATAACCAGATCCGCCTTTCGCATATAACTTCCGATATTATCCACGTATCCTAACATTTCCACATCGTCAAAATGTCCCGCCCATCTGTCGTATAGCTTCTGGTTCTTCCCCGTGATCACGGTTGTCCGGATTCCCGGCATCTCATGAAGAGTATATAATATATCCTCCAGCCCTGGTATAATGCCGAGTCCTCCCCCCATGACCAGGACATGTTTCTCATTTTTCTGTTCCTCAGCCTCATATTCGGTTTTTCCAAGAAACTGCTGACGTACCGGTACTCCCGTTACCAGGATATTTTCGGGAGAAGCCCCGAGGCTGACCAGATTATCCTTCACTTCTCTTGTCGGCGCCAGATAAAGATCTGTCTGTTTCGCATACCACTCTTTATGCATACTGATATCTGTGATGCTGGTGACAAGCGGGATCTGGCTGTCCGCCTTTGCTTTATAGGTCGCCGCCGCCTTCTCGCAGAACGGATGTGTACATACGATCACATCCGGCGTGTATTCTTTCATCATTTTCCGAAATCTCTGATAGACGACCGGCCCTCCCGGTTTGTTTCCGGAGTTCATTCTTCCCGATATCTTATAGACCAGATTATAGATCCCATGATATCTCTCCGCCACAAGACCAAATATCTTATATAGAACCTTACTGATACGAGGATAAAAGTACTCCGGCAGATCTTTCTGTATGATCTCGGCATACTTATCCTGCCGCCTGAATTCTTCCTGAATCGCATTTGCCGCCATCTCATGCCCAAATCCAAATCTTCCGCTTAATATCAATATCTTCATATGTATCCCCCTTCACTTACAAAAGCATAAACTCTGTACTGTCATTTTTTGTAAGTATTATTCTATCCCTCAAATCTAAAGAACTCTGACATGTATTTCTAAACATATTCTGAAGATATACTTGCCCTGTTCTTTCAATTCTTAAGATTCTCTAAAGAGGATACAAAAAAACTGCGCGGATATATCTAAAAATATCCGCGCAGTTTTTCAATCGCACTCTTTTCAATTCTCGAAACATAAGAACGGGAGATACCTAATTGTTTCGCAATCTCCCGCTGGGTATATTCCTCTTCATTGTACAGACCGTACCGCATCTTCAGCACCATCCGCTCCCGCGGCGACAGCTCGGATTCCACTTTGTGATATAGCACCTTGATATCGTCATTTAACTCCACCTTCTTGTGTGCGTCGTCTTCTTCCGTCTCAATAATATCAAAAAGCTGGATCTCATTGCCCTCCCTGTCGGTTCCGATAGGCTCATATAAAGATATCTCCTTCGACGACTTCTTCTTCGCCCGCATATACATCAGAATCTCGTTCTCGATGCAGCGGGCGGCGTAGGTTCCAAGCCTGACGCATTTCTCCGGATTAAAGGTCACAACCGCCTTAATAAGCCCGATCGTACCTATAGATAACAAATCCTCCGTGTCTTCCGGGGAAGATTGATATTTTTTTACAATATGTGCAACGAGGCGCAGATTCCGCTCTATCAGGATATGCTTTGCTTCAAGATCTCCCTCCGTATATTTTTGCATATAATATCTTTCTTCTGCAGCTGTGAGGGGTTGGGGAAAAGATTTCAAGAGAAGCACCTCTAAGCGTATTTAATATAGTCTATGTGAGGTCTTCTCTTTTTGTGCTTTTCCACTTAAAATAGTCCGTTATTAGGTTGTCCTGCAAAAATCCTGTTCTTCCGCCCGCCTCAGGATATCGTACCGGTCGGCCCTGCACCCCAGATCAACATACAGCACCTGTTTCGGATGCGGCGCGCTTTCCTGTTCCCTGCCTTCTTCGTCCACAATTTTTCGCACCGCCGTTTCTATATTCCTGCCGTCCGGCTTCATGATCTCAATACGCTCTCCCACCGAAAACTTATTCCTCTGCTCTATCCGGTACATCCCTTCCTTTTCCTCTCCGATGATTCCAAGATAGGTATATTCTTTCACATACGTATTATTGTCATATATCTGGCTGGTCTCATCCGGTTTACCGAAATAGAATCCTGTGGTAAATTGCCGGTAAGTACAGTTTACAATCTGATCCAGATACCAGGGCATATTCGTCTGATATTTCTCCGGATCTTCCAGATAATCGTCGATCGCTTTCCGATAGGTTCTGGCAACCGTCGCCACATAAAGCGCCGTCTTCATGCGGCCTTCGATCTTAAAGCTGTCGATTCCCGCGCCGATCATCTCAGGAATATGCTCAATCATACAGAGATCCTTGGAGTTGAAGATAAAGGTTCCCCGCTCATTCTCATACACCGGCATATACTCGCCCGGACGCGTCTCTTCCACAACCGAATATTTCCACCGGCACGGATGGGTACAGGAGCCTTGATTTGCGTCTCTTCCGGTGAAATAATTACTCAGAAGACACCTTCCGGAATAGGAAATACACATAGCGCCATGGATAAAGCTCTCGATCTCCATCTCCTTTGGGATATGCTCCCGAATCTCCCGAATCTCTTTTAAGGACAGCTCCCTGGCGGAGACCACCCTCTTCGCTCCTAAATTCCACCAGAACCGATAAGTTCCGTAATTAGTGTTATTAGCCTGGGTGCTGATATGCCTTTCAATCTCGGGACAGATCTCTTTCGCCAGGTCAAAAATTGCCGGATCCGCGATAATCAGCGCATCCGGTCCCATTTCTTTTAATTCATACAGATATTCTCTTACTCCGTTAAGATCGTCGTTGTGAGCCAGGATATTCACTGTGACATGAACCCTTGCTCCATGAGCGTGTGCGAAATCAATTCCCGCTTTCATATCCTCCCTGGAGAAATTCTTCGCCTTAGCCCGCAGCCCAAAAGCTTCTCCCCCGATATAGACCGCATCCGCACCGAATACCACCGCCGTCTTAAGTACCTCCAGACTGCTTGCCGGGATTAATAATTCCGGATGTCTCTTATTCATATATCTTTCTCCTCCTCTCAGTTTCTTATCCTTTCACACTGAGCGCCACTCCGTCGCCCAGCGGAAGGATCGATGTCTTAAGCCGACTGTGATGCTTCAATTCATACAGATACTCACGCATTCGACTGTGGATCGTCCGGTTGCGCCGTTCCACAGCGAATCGTGACTCGATCACATCCCCGTCCTGCAGCACATTATCCGACAGCAATACTCCATTGTCCGACAGCAGACGGACCGCCTCCGGCAGATAATGGATATACTGCCCCTTAGCGGCGTCCATGAAGATAAAATCATACGGTCCCTCAAGCGTCTGCATCACCTTAAGGGCGTCTCCTTCTATCAAGGTTATCTTCTCTTCTTTGCCGGCGCGCCTGAAGTTCTCCCGTGCAATCGGGATTCTCTTCTCGTATTTCTCTATGGTTGTAACATGCCCGTCTTTCGGCATATATTCGCTCATCAAAATCGCTGAAAAACCAATGGCCGTCCCGATCTCGAGGATTCGGGACGGTCGTTTTATCATAAGAAGCACTTTTAAAAAGCTCTGCGTTTCTTTGCGGATAACAGGCACGTACGTATCTAACGCTTCCTGCTCTATCTGCTCAAGAATCAGGTTCTCAGGACTTTCCAGAGACTGGATGTATGTGGTTACTCTCTGTTCTTTCCAATCTGGCATTACGATACTTCTCCAATCTTTTTGAAGTCTATTTTAACGACTCTTCCTGCAATCTGTCCAATTCCGCCATACATTCGTCTACAGACGCGCCGTTCATCAATTCACGCACGATTAAGCAGACGTTTCCCCACTGCTCTACCTTCATGTTGGCGTTGGTCGCAAGGACATAGGTTCCGTCGTTGACCAGGTCGTTCAACGGCCTCAATGCAGGAACACACTCCACCTCTACATTCTTGGACGGAGAGATTACTTGATTGGTTTCGGAATACACCTTCAGCGCTTCGTCGGAAAGGATCACATCAAGCACATCCATAGCGTCGTCCTTATGCTCCGCCTCAGCCCCGACTGAGAATCCTGTCATAGACACAACCGGCATCTGGCCGCGTTCACTTGGAAAACCGATCACTTCCATATTAAAGTCCAGATCTCTATAAGCCGTCTCTGCATTCGCCGCTCCCCAATACGCCATTACGATCGGGGTTTTCTGCTCCTTGAAATCAGGACCCTCCCCCTCGATCGCCTCATAGGTGTATGCCGTCTCGGCATCAATATAGCCCAGATCAAACATCTCCTTTAAATACTCAAATCCCTTACGCATATAATCGCTGTATTTACGCTCTCCCTCATTAAGCGCTTCAATCTCTGCTTCCGTATTGTCCCCGTTATACAGGTCGGCATATGCCTGTGCGAAGACAAAGGTCTCCAGCCACCAGCGATTCGCCCCCACCGGAGTCTCGATTCCATTCTCTTTGAATACCCTGCAGCATTCCAGAAATTCTTCCGGAGTATTTGGTAAATCCAGATCATACTCGTCAAACATATCCTTATTTACGAACAATCCATAGACTACAACCTCCTGGGGGATCCCTATCAGTTTCCCCTCTACCGTATTTGCCGTCTTCACCACTTCTCTTAAATTATCCACGCAATCAAGTTCCGACAAATCCGCAAGTTTCCCTTCTCTCCCCATCTTCTGCAAGACGTCCGGGTTCAGCAGATAGAAATCATCCATATTGTTCCGAATCCGGTCAAGGGATACGTCGTCATAAGTCTTCTCCTGATAATTTTCAGACGTATAGGTATTATATTCTACTTTCAAGTTAAGTTTTTTCTCCGCCATGATAATCGTCTGATCAAAGGCCGTCCTTGCTATATTCTCGGCATCCGGTCTCGACCGTTCCATCGGCGCGAACAAGACGACCATCTTCTCTTCGCATTTATTATCTCTGAGCAGATTCTCATCCGGCGCTTTCCTCCCCCCGCAGGCTGACAATGACAAAGCCATGGCTCCGATCGCTAAAATAACCGCTGATCTTCTATTACTTCTTCCCATGAAATACTCCTTTTACTACACAATCACTTAAAACTATCAAACATACGGCAATCTTTACCGCAGATACAGCTTAAGCACCTGCTTCAATAATTCCATATCGACCGGCTTTGCTATATGGGCGTCCATTCCGGCGTCCATAGCGTCTTTTACATCCTCCGCAAAAGCGTTCGCCGTCATCGCTACGATCAGTATGAGTTTTGAATCTTCACGTTCCAGATTCCGGATCGCCCTCGTAGCCTCATAACCATTCATAACAGGCATCTGGACATCCATCAGAATCGCATCATAATCTCCCGGCGCAGACTGCTCAAACCTTTCCACCGCCAGTTGTCCGTTTTCCACAATCTCGCATGTCGCTTCCTCTATATCCAGAAGTTCCTCTATAATCTCTGCATTGATCTCATTATCTTCCGCCACAAGGAAATGTCTGCCCGCAAAAGAACCTTCTTCTTCCTGCCCGTTATCTTCCTTCTGACACTGTTCCTCAAAATACTCGATCAGCTTCTCCTTAAACGCGGATACGAAGAAAGGTTTTGACAAAAATCCGTCTATTCCCGCCTGCGATACTTCTTCTTGCATCTCCTCCCAGTCATAGGACGTCAACAGAAAAATCGGAATCCGCTTTGATATATCAGTTTTCATCCGTTTTGCCGTCTCTATGCCGTCCATACCAGGCATATTCCAATCCATCAAGACAACCTGATAATCCTCCCCTTTCTCACGGGCCGTCTGTGCCATGCGCAGCGCTTCTTCTCCTGTATACGCCGTATCCACCCGAACCCCGGTATCCTCCATAAGAACCCGAACCGTATTGCAGACATCTGCTTCATCATCCACCACAAGAACCTTTGATATACCATGCTCTTTCCAAAACTGCGCGTCCGCCTTCGTATCCGGTATACGAAGCTCCAGGTCAACGGTAAAGATGGTTCCGACGTCCACTATGCTGGCAACCTCTATTGTTCCTCCCATAAGCTCCACGATATTCTTCGTGATCGCCATGCCAAGACCGGTACCCTGTACTTTATTCGTCGTGCTGTTTTCCGCTCTGCTGAACGGGTCAAAAATAGTCTTCAGATACTCCTCTGTCATCCCGTATCCGTTGTCCTCTACCTCTATCCGGATACGCTCATACTGACTGGAAAGCTGACTAAGCCCGACAATGCGGAACCAGATATTCCCGCCCTCCTGAGTATATTTGACAGCATTGGAGAGAAGATTGATCAGTATCTGATTCAGCCGCGTCTCATCGCCCACCAGATATTCGTGCTTTATCCCCGTCACCGCAATCTCCAGCGACTGTTTCTTTGCCTTCGCCGCCGGACGGATGATTGTGTCGATAGAAGAGATCAGATCGTTCATCGCAAACTCTCCCATCGTGAGTACGACCTTCCCGCTCTCAATCTTGGAAATATCCAGAACGTCGTTAATCAAACTCAGGAGATGCTGTCCGGAAGCCCTAATCTTCTTCGTATATTCCCGTACCTTTTCCGGATCATCCACATCTTTTGCGAGCAGCGTCGCAAATCCCAGGATTGCATTCATCGGAGTACGGATATCATGGGACATATTCGAAAGAAACGTAGTCTTGGAGTTATTGGCGATCTGCGCCGTCTGCAAAGCCTCCGTTAACTGCCGGTTATGAACCTCCCTTTCTTCCTCCTGCTCCAGCCGGATCCTGTTCTTCTGTCTTTCAAAGAACAAGTAGAAAGTGCAGCTCCCAAAAAAAGCGGCCAGCATAACAATTATGACAATTAATATATTCTGATTGACGGCGTCGCCCTCCCGCTGTATTGCCTGAACCGGCACATAACCGATCAGGTAGATCGCTCCTTCATTGACAGACCACATATAGATCAGAGAGTCCTCGTTCTGGATATCATGATAAAACATGACGTCGCTCCCTTCCTCTATGCTGTCGGCAACCTCACGACGGATATCCTCTTCCATGATCTTATTGGCATAGTAAAAATTATCCAGATTCATATGACCGGCATCCCGTTCTCCTATGCCCTTTGGTTTTAACACCAGCCTCTCGCTTCCGGCATCCATAAGATACAGTTTCGCGCTGCCGTTATAAAATTTGTCCGGTAATGCATCGTCAAAAGAATCATAGATATATTCGATATAAAGCGACGCGATCTCCGCTTCTTCTTTTACGACCGGGCACTTCATGGTGTATGCCCATGTTCCCATATCATTAATATATGACTGGGACAGTTGTAAGTCTCCGTTTACTTTAATCCCCGCTGAAAAATCCAGCTTATCTTCAGAAAACACTTCTCCGGTATTCGAAATTCCTTCCGTCTCTCCCGACTGTATCAGAGATATCTTCACCATCGTAGAATTCCGCTCATAAGAAAGAATGAACTTCTCAGGATCCCCAGCTTCCACCATCTCCTGCGCGATCAGTTTCTGAAACTCGGCTTCTTTATTCAAAATAGTTTCTATTGTATTGCTGATCAGTCCCAGACTTTCACTTAGATTATCAATCGCCGCCTCGGACATCTCTATCGATATCCTCCTGAAAACGGAAAAAACAACGCCTCCCAGTATACTGAAAACCAATATAAACGGAAGTATCACAACAATTTTTCTGCGTATTTCACTTCTTTTTTCTCTCTTTCCCATAATAATCAATATCCTATCCACAACAAAGAATTATTATAATATTACTATATCATTAATATCCCTTAAAGTCAAAAGAAGGTTGAAATATAAACCTGCATGAATGTAAAAAGTAACAAAAAATCTGCTGTAAAATTGACATATTTTACAGCAGCCTTTTCTATAAGTCCTGATATATCCTATACATCCATAATAATCGGAAGTACCATCGGCCTTCTCTTTGTCCTCTTCCAGATAAATTCGTTCATGGTATCTCTGATCACCATCTTAATCTTGCTCCAGTCTGCGTTCCGCTGATGAAGCAGACAATCTTCCACCGCATCTGTCACCACATTGCGCGCTTCTTCCATCAGCCCTTCGGACTCTCTAACATACACGAATCCCCGGGATACGATATCCGGTCCTGCCAACAGTTGGTTACTTCCTTTTTCCAGTGTCAGCACTACAATCAGGATACCGTCTTCCGCCAGATGCTGTCTGTCACGAAGCACGATATTGCCCACGTCTCCTACGCCCAGACCGTCTACCAGAATCTCCCCGGTATGCACCTTATCTACAACCTTCGCTTCTTTCGAACTTAACTCCAGCACGTCTCCCGACTGCAGGATGAATACATTCTCCTTCGGAATCCCAAGCGTCATTGCAATACCCGCATTCGCCTTGAGATGACGGTATTCGCCGTGTACCGGGATCGCATACTTCGGCCTGACAAGAGAATAGATCAATTTTAATTCTTCCTGGCACGCATGTCCGGATACATGCGCGTCAGAGAAAATAACATTGGCTCCCTTAGCCGACAGCTCATTGATCACTCTGGAAACCGACTTCTCATTGCCCGGTATTGGGTTCGAACTGAATATTACCGTATCCCCGGGCATGATCGTTACCTTTTTATGCACATCCGCCGCCATCCGCGACAGCGCCGCCATCGATTCCCCCTGACTTCCGGTGGTAATCAATACAGTCTTCTCCGGCGGATAATTCTTCAGCTGATCGATCTCGATCAAAGTCTTCTCCGGCACATTCAGATATCCCAGCTCCTGGGCTACCTGAATGATATTCACCATACTGCGTCCTTCCACGATAACTTTACGGTCATACTTACATGCCGAATTAATGATCTGCTGCACCCGGTCTACATTAGAAGCGAATGTCGCGATAATGATCCTCGTATTCTGATGTTCCGCAAAGATATGATCAAAGGTAATCCCAACCGTACGCTCCGACTGGGTGAATCCCTTCCGCTCCGCATTGGTACTGTCCGACATCAACGCCAGTACGCCTTTCTTTCCAATCTCCGCAAAACGCTGCAAATCAATCGCGTCGCCGAATACCGGCGTATAATCTACTTTAAAGTCTCCGGTATGAACGACGATTCCCGCCGGCGAATAGATCGCCAGCGCAGCCGCATCCTGGATACTATGATTTGTCTTGATAAATTCGATCCTGAACTGTCCCAGATTAATGGACTGTCCATGCTTTACCACTTTCCGCCGCGTACTGCGCAGCAGATTATGCTCCGTCAGTTTCCTCTCAATAATTCCCATCGTAAGCTTTGTCGCATAGATAGGGAGGTTCATCTCTCTCAACACATAGCACAGCGCGCCGATATGGTCCTCATGGCCATGGGTGATCACGAACCCCTTCACTTTCTGGATATTGTCCCTTAGATACGTTACATCCGGTATTACAAGATCGATTCCCAGCATATCGTCCTCCGGGAAAGCCAGTCCGCAATCTACGACAATAATACTGTCTCCGTATTCGAAAGCAGTAATGTTCATTCCTATCTTCTCTAACCCTCCAAGAGGAATGATACGCAATTTCTCGTTGTTTTCTTTCTTCAAATTTACACCTCCACGTGTGTCCGTCGTACTACTTCTGCCCTGTCAGGCACTCCTCGCATTGTCCGTAGAACTTCAGTTCGTGGTCTGACACGCGGAATCCCGTCTCCTGCTCAACCAAACGCTCCAACTCGTCCAAGAGATCTTCCTCAAACGGGACTACTTTCCCACATGTCTTACATATCAGATGATGATGGTGATGCTTTGTTTCCCCGTCGAACAAATCGCTAATCTCATAGCGCAGGCACCCGTCATCCAGATTAATCCGATCCACCAACTGCATTTCCCGCAACAACTGCACAGTCCGGTAAATAGTAGCCAATCCTATCTCCGGATAGTCTTCCTTTACCAGTTCATAGATGTCTTCCGCAGTCATATGCTTATCACGATGATCTGCAAGTACTTCTAATACAAGCAACCTTTGATTGGTCACTTTCAGCCCTTTTTCTTTCAGCATTTTCTTAAAATTCTCTTTACTGATGGACATAGTATATTACCTTTCAATCTCAATATCTTCAAGCAGTTCTTCAAACACTTTCGATATCGCCGTAAGCTCCACATCATCCTCCACGATCTCATAGATACCGTCGGATGCCCCCTCGTCCGATTTATCCTTAAGGATCAGACATTCCGCGTCTTCTTCTTCCGAATCTGTGACCAGAATGTAAGATACACCGTTCACTTTTGTCTGTTCCAATACAAAAAAATCTGCGTCTCCCTGAATCTCTTCCGACCTGAATCTTATCTTCTCCATATATGCTCCTTAAGAATTAATTATAAAACGACACGGCAGACCCGAAATCAATCCAATGATGTGCCAAGAGAATCCAAATATCCCTGCAATATAAAAACAGCCGCAATCTTGTCTACATACTTCTTGCGGTCTTCTCGTTTCACTTTACTCTCGATTAAAGTCCGTTCTGCTTCTACTGTAGTCAAACGCTCGTCCCACATCACGACCTCAAGGCCGGTCCGCCGCGCGAGCGTCTTTCCGAATTCTATAGATAATTCCGCCCGATCCCCAACATCATTATTCATATGCTTCGGAAGTCCAAGGACAATCCGCTCCACCTGGTATTCTTCTATCAATGCTTCGATCCGCGCACAGGTCTTACGCAATTTGTTCTCGTCCTTACGGCAAATTGTCTCGATTCCCTGGGCGGTAATTCCCAGAGAATCACTTATCGCTACGCCTACGGTCTTAGACCCATAATCCAATCCCATAATCCTCATAACAGATTATACCCATCCGTTGTGCTCAATATACGTCTTAAGCATCTCTTCTACCAGCTCGTCCCTCTCCATCTTCATGATAAGGCTCCTCGCGCTGTTGTAACTTGTGATATACGTCGGATCCCCTGACATAATATATCCCACGATCTGGTTCACCGGATTATAACCTTTTTCACTCAATGCCTCGTACACAATTTCAAGTATATCTTTTGCCTGAATCTGCGGAGCGCTTTCTACCTGAAAAAACTGTGTGCTGCTTAAATCTCTCATATACTCACGTCCTCCAAAAATACTTCATAATCATTCTACTCCATTGCAGAAAAAAATTCAATGAATTATTTGCGAATGACTCTTAATTTCTACATTTACTATTTGATTTACTCTATTTTCGGTCATTTTCTGTCCAATCTTTACATATTCTCTGGTGAATCCTGTCTGATATCTCTCGCCTTCATGCAGGATCTCTTCCTCGATTAGTACCTCCTGCACCGTTCCCATCAGCGTCTCTTCATATTCCGCCCGTTTTCGCCGTCCCAGTTCAATCAGTTCATTGCTCCGTTTCGCTTTCACAGATTCCGGCACCTGGTTTTCCATAACGGCCGCCCTCGTACCTTCCCGTTTTGAATATTTAAACACATGTGTCTCGTAAAACCCGACTTTTTCTATGAAATCTTTCGACCGGGCATATTCTTCTTCCGTCTCGCCGGGGAATCCCACGATTATGTCTGTGGTCAGCGCCGGATGTCGGAAATACTTCCGCAAAAGTTCACATTTCTCATAATATTCTCCGGATGTATAACGGCGGTTCATCCGCCTTAATGTGGCGTCGCAGCCGCTTTGCAAAGACAGATGGAAATGCGGACAGATCTTTGACAGCCCTGCAAGCGTTCTGACAAATTCCTCCGTAACGATCCGCGGCTCCAATGAGCCCAGACGGATCCTTCTGATCCCCGGATTCTCATGGATCGCACAGATAAGCTCCTGCAGGCTGTCTCCCGTATCGATCCCATAAGAACTCAGATGGATCCCCGTAAGCACAATCTCCTTGTATCCGTTAGAAGAAAGCCTTTCCACTTCCTCCGCCACATCTTTGCGGCTCCGGCTGCGCACCCTTCCCCTGACATAGGGAATGATACAGTAGGAGCAGAACTGATTACATCCGTCCTGCACTTTCACATAGGCGCGGGTATGCTCCGCCGTTCGCTCAAGACGCAGCTCTTCATATTCTTTGGAATGGTTGATATCGAGAAGCTGCCGGCGCTCCCGGGCATCCGTTTCCCGAACCGGCGCTCTCTCATATTCGGTCAGTATCTCGATCAGCTCCTTCTTACGGTTGTTCCCGATCACGATATCTGCGCACCCGTCCACGTCTCCCTCTCTGGACTGGACATAGCAGCCGCATGCCACAATTATGGCGTTTGGATTTTGCTTTCGGGCGCGGTGCAGCATCTGCCTCGACTTACGGTCCGCCATATTCGTGACTGTACATGTATTAATAATATACACGTCTGCCTTCTCCTGAAACGGCACGATCTCAAACCCCTGCTTCCTCAGAAGCTCCTGCATAGCTTCCGTCTCATACGCATTCACCTTACATCCGAGATTATGTAACGCCGCTTTTTTCATAACCTGAAATAATTCCTTTCTATAAACACAATAACTGCAACTTTGTATCTTTAAAAAATTGATTCTTGACTTTTTTGCCTCTTCCTCTTAAGATAAGTATAGAACATCAAAACAGACAAGGAGGTATAGTCCAATGAAAACCGTACAGATTTCTTTGAATTCTATTGATAAGGTAAAATCTTTTGTAAATGATATCACCAAATTTGACCATGATTTCGATCTTGTATCCGGAAGATATGTTATCGACGCAAAGTCTATTATGGGTATCTTCAGCCTGGATCTTTCTAAACCGATTGATCTGAATATCCATGCTGACACTGCCGAGATCGATACTATTCTTGAAGCGTTGAAGTCATATTTATGCGAATAGAATCCGCATACAAGAAAAAGATTATAAACAAGATATTCAAAGTATTGGGAAAACGGACGGATCCGATAGAAATTGTTTCCGTCCTTTTTTGCTGCCGTTCTTCCGGCAGGACAGTATGCTGTCCGATACTGTCACTCCGCCGTCCGCATGTATTTCACCCTATTTTACTTCTATAATCTCCGCCGTCTCCAGCGCAGTCTTCATCAATTCATCGATCTTCTCGCTCAAATGCTCCTCCGACCTGCGGATTACCTCCACATTCGGCTTGGTTACCGGATGCTTTGCCACAAAGATCGTACAGCAGTCTTCAAAAGGCTGGATAGACGTCTCATAAGTTCCGATCTTCTCCGCGATATTCACGATCTCCTGCTTGTCATATCCGATCACCGGCCTGTATACCGGAATCGTACAGACGTCGTTGGTCGCGGCAAGGCTCTGCATGGTCTGGCTCGCCACCTGTCCGATACTTTCCCCCGTGATCAATCCCAGGCATCCGTCCTTCTTCGCAAAATACTCTGCGATGCGCATCATATAGCGTCTCATAATGATCGTCAGCTCGTCATGCGGGCACTGGTCGTAGATATACAGTTGGATATCCGTAAAATTTACCACATGGAGTCTGACAGGCCCGGCATACCGGGACACGATCTTCGCAAGATCCACCACCTTCTGCTTCGCACGTTCGCTGGTATACGGCGGCGCGTGAAAATACGTTGCCTCGATGCCTACCCCCCGCTTCGAGATCATATATCCCGCCACCGGGCTGTCGATTCCGCCGGACAGCAACAGCATGGCTTTTCCGTTCGTCCCCACCGGCATCCCGCCCGCCCCGGGAATAATCTGGGAATACACATATATCTCCCTGCGGATCTCTACATTCAACATAACGTCCGGATGATGTACGTCTACCTTCGTCTCCGGAAACGCGTCCAGGATCGCCTCTCCCAGATCGCAGTTGATCTCCATGGAGTTCTTCGGATAAGACTTTCTCGCGCGCCTGGCTTCCACCTTGAAAGTCAGATGCTTGTCCGGATATGCCTCGTCCATATAGGCAACTACATCCTTCTTAAGCTGATCGAATCCCTGATCCTCCATACGGACAACCGGGCAGATCCCCACGATTCCGAATACCCGGCTTAAACGTTCCACCGTATCGTCATAGTCATAGTCCCCGCTGCAGTCCACATAGATTCGGGCCTGAGACTTGTAGACGTCGAACTCTCCGTCCACGTCTTTCAGTGCGAACCGCACCTGCCTGACGAGCGCGTCTTCAAACAGGTAGCGGTTTTTCCCTTTTATTCCTATCTCGCCGTATTTTATCAAAAAAGTATGATATCTCATCTTCTCTCTCCTAATTTCCTTAATGTCTGGTATATTTACGAAGTCTTGGTACTATATTATAGAGGGTATCCAAAGTATAGTCAATCTCTTCCGGCGTTGTAAATTCCGACATACTGAACCTTAACGTCGCATCCAGGAATTCCTGTCTCGCGCCGATGCCTTTCAGAACGCCGCTGACCTGTGGATGATTGGAGGCGCATGCCGAACCGGAGGATACATAGATTCCTTTTTCCTCCAGGGCATGCAGCAATACTTCGCTGCGGATACCCGCAAAGCCTACGCTGATGATATGCGGCGCCGACGTCTCGTCATACAGACCGTGAACCACCGTATCCTCGATCTGCCCGACTCCGCGGATAAACCGCTGTTTCAGCCGCCGCATCTGTGCCACCTTCACATCCAGCCCCTGGTAGATCGTCTTTGCCGCCAGAGAAAGCCCGGCGATCCCCGGCACATTTTCCGTACCGGAACGGACGTTCTTCTGCTGTTCTCCGCCGAATACGATTGGTTTAATCTTCACGTCTTCACCGATATACAAGACTCCTGTCCCCTTCGGTCCATGGATCTTATGACCGCTGACGGAACATAGATCCACCTTCAGTTTCTTCGGATAGATTCGGTATTTACCGAATCCCTGCACCGCATCCACATGGAACAAGATGTCTTTATTGTAGGCTTTCACGATACTTGCCGCCTCCTGAATCGGCTGCACGGATCCCACCTCGTTATTCACATACATGATCGACACCAGAATCGTCTCTTCACACAGCGCTTCCTTAAGAGCGTCAAGCTTCACTCTGCCATAACGATCCACCGGGAGATACGTCACGCGGAATCCTTCCTCCTCCAGATGGCGCATCGTATTAATGATCGCCGGATGTTCAATGGCCGAAGTGATCAGGTGCTTTCCGGCCCGCTGATTTGCCCACGCGGCGCCCCTGAGCGCCAGATTATCACTCTCTGTCCCGCCGGATGTAAAGAAGATCTCTTTCTCCTTCACCTTCAAAAGCTTCCCAAATGTCTCTTTTGCTTCTTTTATATATCGTTCCGCTTCGACACCCTTGGCATGCATGGAGGATGGATTGCCGTAATCTTCGCACATCACCTTCTTCACCAGCTCGCCGACGCTGTCATACGCGCAGGTCGTAGCAGAATTATCCAAATACACTTCTCTCATTGTTTCACTTCCTGATTCAATATTTTCTTATTACCAGAATATGTGGTTTCCCCGCAGAATGTCACTACATACCTTATGTCTCTAAATGGAACATCAGAACCGACAACGCCGTCAGACCGGCCGTCTCCGTTCTTAGTATCCGTCTGCCCAATGTGACCGCCCTGGCTCCGCATCCAAGGGCCTGCTCCACTTCTTCTTTCTCGAATCCGCCCTCCGGACCGATAAATACGGCAATCGACTGTCCCGGTTTAATTGCTTCTATGATCTTCCTCGTCTCCCGCATCCCCCGCTCCAGTTCGTATGGAATCAGTATCACATTCAGCTTCTTCGCCTGCGCCAGCGCCTCCTGATAGGAGATTACAGGAACCACCTCCGGGATATATCCGCGGCCCGCCTGCTTTGCGGCGCTGACGGCAATCTGCCGCCACCGTTCCGCCTTTTTTACCGCCTTCTTCTCATCCAGTTTCACAACGCAGCGGCTGGTACTTACAGGAATGATCTGATACACCCCTAACTCAACGGCTTTCTGTATGATCAGTTCCATCTTATCCTGCTTTGGCAATCCCTGAAACAGATAGATCCTGGAGGACAGCTCCGTATCCGACTGCATCCTCTCAAGAATCTTAAGAACCGCCCTGCCTTCCTCGTACCTCTCTACGGCGCAGCGATATTTAAGGTTATCGCCGTCGCTGACCGTCAGCTCCTCTCCGTACCGCATCCGAAGCACATTCTTCATATGGTTTACATCCGATCCTTCTATATATATATCTGTTTCCCCCACCTGAGAGGGTGTTACAAAAAAATGCTGCATCTCTCGCTCCTGATTCTTATTATTTCCCCGGCAGACTGCCTGAAAAACGCCGCGTTTCTCAAGTCCTTCTGCACGGTCTGAAAAACGCCGCGTTCCTCAATTCTTCCTTGCAGTCACAGATACCCACTCGCCCTGATGATTAATCTCTAAGACTTCAAGCCCGGCGGCTCTTACCGCCTCCGCGACGACAGTTTCCTTATCGTCTATAATCCCGCTGGTAATATAGATCCCGCCTTTTTTCATCTGACGGACGATAACCGGCGTCAGAGGAATCAGTACGTCCGCCAGTATATTTGCCGCTACGATATCATACCGCTCATATCCGGCCGCATCCTGCACCGCCTTATCGTCGATGATATTTCCGATCATAACCTCATACTGATCCTTCTTAATCCCGTTGACCTCCATATTTTCGTGAGTCGCGTCGATGGCGCAGGGATCTAAGTCCGTACCGACAGAATACCCCGCCCCGAACTTTAACGCCAGCATACCCAGAATCCCGCTGCCGCATCCCACGTCCAGAATCTGCGCGCCCTCCGTCACATATTTTTTCAACTGGCGGATACATAGCTGCGTCGTCTCATGCATTCCCGTTCCGAACGCCGTTCCCGGATCGATATGGATAACCATCTTATCCTCGTCCTTCGCCTCCACCTTCTCCCATGAAGGGATCACCAGAATATCGTCGATATAGAACTGATGAAAGTATTGTTTCCAGTTATTCACCCAGTCGATATCCTCTGTCTGGGATTCTTCGATCGTACAATCCCCAACATTCAAATAGGCGCGCATCTCCTCCAGCTCTTTTCTGACCTGCATCAGAATCGTTCCTTTATCCTCTTCCTCATCCAGATAGAAGGTCAGATATGCTTTCCCGTCGTCTTCCGGGATATCCGGAAGGATATCCACGAACATCTGCTCCTTATCCTCTTTTGTGAGAGGAACCTTATCCTCAATCTGCACTCCCTGTATACCCAGATCCATCAGCATACTGCTGACGATATCCTCTGCTTCCGTCGTCGTCGTAAGCCGAAATTGATTCCATTTCATAACCTCTCTCCTCTCATTCACACTACCGTCTGATCATCTAAGAAACTGTACAGTTCCTGAACACCGCTTCTTCGGCATTCTTCAGTAATTGACGCGCTTCCTCTTCCGTAAGGGCATATTCCCGGGAGAGCAGGCCGAACTCCCCGCCCACCCAGGTATTGGACACCGTCATATTATCACTGTTGACCGTCGCCTTGATTCCGCGTCTCAGATATTCCCGGAGCGGATAATCCGATATCCTCTTAACTGCTTTCGTCTGCAGGTTGCTTGTGGGACACATCTCAAGAACGACGCCTCTCCCGGCAAGTTCTTCCATAAGCTTCTCGTCCTCGACCGCCCGTACTCCGTGCCCGATCCTCACTGCGCCGAACTTAAGAGCGGTCCGGATACTTTCCGGTCCGTCCGCCTCCCCGGCATGGATGGTAAAGGGCACCCCAAGGCTTCCGGCAAGGGCGAATTCCTCTTCAAAATCTCTGGTAGGATATAAGCCCTCCGCGCCGGCAAGATCCGCCGCGGCGACTCCTTTTCCGAGATATTCCGCAGCCGTCCGTACCGTCTCCATATTCGCCGAATGAGTTCTGTCTCCTCTCATACAGCACAGGATCGTCCTGATACCGATTCCTCCCCGGCTCTCTTCCTCCGCCTGTCGAAATCCCGCAAGCGCCGCCTGTACCGCTTCCGTCTGGGTAAGTCCCTTCTCCCCGTGAAGCTGCGGCGCAAAGCGGACCTCCGCATACTCAAGCCCTCTCTTATCCAGCGCTTTCCCCAGATCATACGCCGCGGTTCTCAGATTCTCCGCCGTCTGAAGAACCGCAAGAGGAAGCTCAAAGCACTTCAGATATTCGTTCAGGCTCTCACAGTCAATCCGCGCCGTCAGATACGGACGCAGCCCTTCTGCCGTATCTGCCGGAAGCTCTATACGGTCTTTCCCGGCAATCTTCAGGATCGTCTCCGCCGGCAGCGAACCGTCCAGGTGGAGATGAAGATCTATCTTCCCAAAATTCTCCATATATCCGTCGCGATCAGCAGTATTACTCATAGGATCTTCTCCCATTCCTTCTCCCGGAACCCGGTCAGCACCGCGGTATCCGTCACCAGAATCGGACGCTTCACCAACATACCGTCCGACGCCAGCAGTTCGTACTGCTCTTCTTCCGTCATATCCGGCAGCTTATCCTTAAGCTGCATCTCCCGGTATATCATACCGCTGGTGTTAAAGAATTTCTTAAGAGGCGCCCCGCTTTTCTGGTGCCAGCTTTTAAGATCCTCTTTCGTGGGGTTTTGAAGTTTGATATCTCTTTCTTCGAACTCGATCTCTTTCTCCTGAAGCCATTTCTTAGCTTTCTGGCATGTACTGCATTTTGGATAATGAACCAATAACATATCCTGCTCTCCTTTCTTCGTCACAGCTCCTTACAGTCATGAATCTCCCGCCGTATCAGAACTAATAATATCCTTTCCACATATTCATGTACATATGAAGATTCGTCCATATATGAAGCCAGATAATCCTGCCTGTCCTCTCCCCGCCGGGGTTGTCCGCCGCCGCCGTCACATAGCGGCCGACGTTCCTCCTGGCATAATGATCTGCTTTCCTTAAGTGCCATCCGCTGGTTACCACGACACAATCCTTGAAACCGCAGTTTCGCATCATCCTGCCGGAATACAGCAGGTTATGATAAGTACTGACCGCCTGCTTCTCCTCCAGAATATACTCCTTTGGCACCCCCAGCTCTTCTGCGTATCTTTTCATAACCTCTGCTTCCACATAATGATTATATACGCCGGCGCCCGACATAATCAGATATTGCACTTTTCTCTCTTTCCACAATTCTACAGCCTTTTCTACCCTCGTCTTCAGGATTTCCGAAGGCTGTCCGTCGTCCCCGGCCCGACATCCGCAGACGATGGCGCAGTCATATTTATCCTGCTCCCACCGCACCTTCGGCCTGCGGAACATGACGCAGAATAACAGAATATTCGCCCCTGTAAAACCCGCCGTCATCCATCCTATCTTACCTAATATATTCTTCATCTGTCCTACCTCGTCCGTTGTCATAGTTCTTTTGTCATTTTACACTCTTTCCCTCCACAATGCAAGAACCTGTTCATATTCTGATTGAATGCATGTTCCCAAAAGAACGTTCATATACATATTGTAACAAATCTCATTTGGAGTACCTATGCCATTCAACAAAAAATATATCAAAATAATCGGTATCCTCCTTCTCTTCGTCCTGTCCTATCTCGGAGGATATCTGCTCGCCGCCCGTTTTCCCAATCCCGAATCCAAATCCCCGGCTGCCGACGCAGCTTCCTCTTCAATAATCATGCCGGAGGCGGAGAATTGGGGACTCAGCTTCCAGGAAGAAGGAAAATCTCCGGTTGGCAACGCCACTTTCGACGAATTAAAAGCATATAACGCTTACTATGCGGAAGATACGGAGGAAAAAGTACTGTACCTTACCTTCGACTGCGGTTACGAGAACGGCAATACGGAACCTATCCTCGACGCCCTGAAGAAGCATAAAGCGCCCGCTGCATTCTTCGTGGTCGGCAACTTTATATCCACAAGTCCTGATCTCATTAAGCGTATGCATGAAGAAGGGCATATCGTAGGAAACCATACCTACCACCATCCTGATATGTCTAAGATCTCCACCAAAGAAGCCTTCGCCAAAGAATTAGGAGACGTAGAAGCTCTCTATAAGGAGATCACCGGGGAGGATATGATAAGATACTACCGTCCTCCTCAAGGAAAATACAGTACCGATAATCTTCAGATGGCAAAGGATATGGGCTACCATACCTTCTTCTGGAGCCTGGCCTACGTGGACTGGTATCAGGATGATCAGCCCTCCCCCGAAGAGGCGTTCGATAAGCTGCTGGGACGAATCCATCCCGGCGCGATCGTACTCCTTCACAGTACTTCTTCCACTAACGCCGCGGTTCTGGATGAATTGCTGGGAAAATGGGAAGACATGGGATATACCTTCCGCTCTCTGGACGAACTGACAGAAAAGACGGATTCCTGATATAACCGCAAAATTCAAAAAAGCCGCTGTAAAACGGATCTCTCCCTTTTACAGCAGCTCTTTTTTATTCCACCGTCACGGATTTCGCCAGGTTTCTCGGCTTATCCACATCGCATCCCCGGCCCACCGCAATATAATAAGCAAAAAGCTGAAGAGGAATAATCGCCAGCGAATTGGAAAAATACTTGTTTGTCTCAGGTATATAGATCACGTAATCCGCCGCTTTCTCTGCTTCGGTATTGCCTTCCACCGTAACCGCCATGACAAACGCTCCCCGGGTCCTTACTTCTTCCATATTACTGATCATCTTCTTGTAGAGTGACTTCTGCGTCAGTACCGCCGCAACCAGCGTCCCCTCCTCAACCAGAGATATTGTCCCATGCTTCAATTCACCCGCCGCATATGCCTCCGAATGAATATACGAGATCTCTTTCAGCTTTAAAGAACCTTCCATAGAAATCGCATGATCCAGCCCTCTGCCGATAAAAAAGATATCTTTCGCCGCCAGATAACGGTTGGCGAACTTCTGAATCTTCTCCCGGTTATTCAGGATCATCTCGATCTGAGCCGGAAGCGCTTTCATGTCCTCCAGCATATCGGCCGTCTCCTCATCGCCGATTCGGCCTCTCGCCTGGGCAAACTTCATCGCCAGAAGATACATCGCCGTCAACTGTGCGGAATATGCCTTCGTCGTCGCTACCGCGATCTCCGGTCCCGCCCATGTATACATCACATTATCCGACTCCCGCGCAATAGAACTTCCCACTACGTTGACAATACCAAGAACCCTTGCTCCCCGCTCCTTCGCCTCTCTAAGGGCCGCCAGCGTATCCGCGGTCTCCCCGGATTGGCTGATCACAATCACCAGAGTATTCTCATCCAGTATCGGATCCCTGTAACGGAACTCCGAGGCCATATCTACTTCCACCGGAATCCTTGCCAGTCCTTCAAAGACATATTTACTTGTGTGTCCCACATGAGAAGCAGAACCGCAGGCTATGACCATAATCTTCCTGATATTCCGTATCTCTTCATCCGTCATACCCAGCTCTTCTATGACGATCTGGTTTCCTTTGATCCTGGGTGAAAAGGTATCTATAACAGCTTTCGGCTGCTCATACATCTCCTTCAGCATGAAATGTTCATACCCGCCCTTCTCGGCGGCGTTCACATCCCATTCGATCCGCACGGACTCCTTCGCGATCGGCTCCTCGTCCACATTGAAGAACTCCATAGATTCCCCCGTCATGCGGACGATCTCTTCGTTTTCAATAAAAAATACGTCCCTGGTATAGCGAAGAACCGCCGGAACATCGGACGCGATAATATTTCCTCCGTCTGTATGGCCGACGATCAGAGGACTGTCTTTACGCACTGCATAGAGTTCCTCCGGATGCTCTTTGAAGATGATCCCAAGCGCATAAGATCCTTCCATGCGGTGCATGATCTTCGTGATCGCCTGCAGCGGATTTCCCTGATAGTAACAGTCTAAAAGATGCGCGATAATCTCCGTATCCGTCTCGGATATAAACTGATATCCGCGTTTCTCAAGCTTCTTTTTCAGTTTCAGATAATTCTCGATAATCCCGTTATGAACAACGACGATACTCTTATCACTATTAAAGTGTGGGTGCGCGTTCGTATCCGACGGCGAACCGTGAGTCGCCCATCTTGTATGGCCGATTCCAAGCGTTCCGGGAAGAGTCCCTCCGTCATGCGTCAGCTCGCTCAATACCTTGAGTCTCCCCTTGGACTTTACCATGCCGATCTCGCCGTCGTTATATACCGCAATACCTGCAGAATCATACCCTCTGTACTCCAATTTAGACAAACCGTCCAAAAGAATCGGAGCCGCCTGCCGGTTTCCAATATACCCTACTATACCACACATAATCTCTACTCCTAACTTTCACTCTAAACTCTGGCTTTCCGTCCTGCTCGAAATTATAATTATGAGCAGGACGAATTGTACCATCGTGATGGGACATTAGTCCAGATCAATGAAATCCACCTGAAAAGTATCGTCTTTTTCCATATGCCCACGCTTCTTTTTCGGCTGACGACTCAACAGCTCATCCAGATCATCGATTGCTTCACCAGGTTCTTCTTCATCGTCTTTTTCTTCTATCTCTTCATATCCTATGCCGTCGTCGGAAGAAATGTCCTCATAATCATCAAATTCATAATCGTCATAATCGTAATCATCATCGTCGTATTCTTCAAAATCGTCAAAGATTCCTTCCTCCCTGAGATTCATGGTCTTCACCGGTACCCTCACGGCAGGTTGATCCTCTTTCTTCTTTGCAGAGGTTTTCTTTCCCTTCCCGAACGCTTCTTTTTCTTTTCTTTTCTTCACAGGCATATCTTCTTCGTCGTCTTCCGAATCAATACCATATTCCTCATACAGATCGTCAAGTTCTGCATTCCGATGGCTGAGCTTTATTCCCATTACGATCAAAGCCGTGACCAGGACGCCCATAAAAAGCAGGCCGACGATCAGGACAATATCCAGCATTTTCTCTGCAAACTGCAGAATCTTGCCCCAGATTCCTTTTGCCGCCTTCTTCTTTCCGGAATCTTCTGAAGAAGTCTGCGGAATGTATCTCTGATAAGTGCCGTCCACCGTATCATATTGATACAGCGCTTTATCACCGTCTGCATTCAATGCGTAGATGACATAATACTCCGCTTTGGTCGGATCCTGCCACGCCGTAAATTCTTTCCCGTTCAGAGTCAGTTTCGTCTCTTTATACGTGCTCGGAAGCTTCACGCTTCCGTCGTCTCTTAACACGACAAGATATCTGTCCGCGGCAATCTCCACTTCCTCGAAAGGAATGAATGAACCGTCGTCGCTGTTATACAGATAGAATGTCGGGTCTCCTCCGTTAAGCGGAGTAAGATATACTGCCGATTCTCCTTTTCCGGCCTGTTGTGTAACCGCCTCGCAGGTTACTCCTTCAAAGGCTATCTCGCTTCTTGCGAACCCTGACGGAATCAATGCGTCAGAGAATCCGCTCGTAATCTTATACTGTTGTCCGTCTACTTCCACCTGAGGCCCTTCTGCAGAGACTGTCCGCTGTTCTGTCTCGCCGCCTTCCTCTTCTTCTGTAATCAAAGAGGGATCTCCCGGCCCTATCGTAACTGCTGAACTTCCATTCGTAATCTCAAGCTTTGCGTCCGTCGAATCCGTCCCCGTCGACTGGGATACTTGTATATTCGCCGTCCCCTCCTTAAGCGCCTGGAATTTTAATTTAAACTCTATAGAAGCACTGGCCCCGCTTCCGGCTATGGTAATCGTCCCTTTACCGCCGGAGGCATAATCTCCGCTGATAAACCTCAGCATTTCCGGATCATAAGTTAAAGTTGCATCCAGAGTCTTGACATTAGACGCAGAAGACAGTTTTCCCGTAACTTCTACCTCAGCTCCGACCGTCGTAGACGGATCCGTAAAACGTAGTTCTCCCGACGCCGCGCTTACAGCCACAGGCATAACCGCGCACAGCATACATACTATAAACAATGAAAAAAATGCTTTTTGTATTCTTCTCATGTGGATTACCTCATTCTCTCTATTTCGATATTTCTGTTATATACCAGGCTGCTATTCTAATGCCGCCGGTATTACAGACCTCCGGTTCCTTCTCCGGCCGCGTTATCGATAGTTCCCGTATCCATACCGCCGGAATCAAGTTCTCCTCCGCCTCCTGTGTCCGTACCGTCTCCTCCTCCGGAAGACTCTGTCCCCCCGGCGTCCCCTGTTCCGGGAACCGGCGTCGGATCAATGGTTCCCGTATCGGTTCCGCCCGTACCGGTATCGGTTCCATAATCATTTCCGTAATCATTTCCGTCAGTACCATATCCATAACCGTTTCCGTAGCCGTTTCCATAACTGTTTCCGTAACTATTTCCGTAAGACTGACTCCCTGTTCCGGAATTTGAATAACTCTCTGCCGGCTGCTCCATAATTCCCTGATTCGACTCGCTCGGATCCGCCACTTTACTTCCTACTTTTGCCGTAATCTTATCGTCTATCGCCGCTACCGTATCCGACGGCGTGTAAGCGCTGCTCTCCCCGTAAAGGAATTTATGAAGCTTTTCTACGTTGCTTTCCAAAGTAACCGGAATAACAGAGTCTCCTATATTAACCAATTTATCCGTCGTCTTATCAAAGGGGAAACCTACCGTCTCACCCAGCCTATAATCAAAGGCGTCGATCGCATAATCCAGTATCTCCGTCAGTGTAAAATTCGTGGAAACTTCGGGAAATACCTTGTCAATAATCTCATTCAGCTTGGCGACCGACACTCCCTGAAGCTTCTCTACGATCTTCGTAAGCACGTCCCTCTGCCGTTCGGTTCTCCTGTAATCATCTCCTGTCGTATGTCGGATCCGGGCGTACGCCGTCGCCTGAATACCGTTAAGAACCTGAGGCCCAGGCTCGGTCACTCCCGGCGACGCTTTCCCCGTCACCTTCATAAGCTCCATCACATATCCGCATACATACGGGATCTCTTCCTCTTTAACGTCAATCTCAACTCCGCCCACCGCGTCTACCACATCGATCAGCGAATTAAAATTCACCGTGACGTAATGTTCGATATCCAGATCCAGGTTCTTATTCAACATCGCGATCGCATCTTCCGGACCTCCATATGAATACGCGGCGTTCGCCTTGTCCAGCGATCCTCCTCTTTGTTCTAACAGGGTATCCCTATAAACGGAAGCTATCCTCACCTCTAAAGTCTCCCTATTTAAACTGGCTACCATGATCGTGTCGCTCCGTGTGCCTTCCTCCAACTCATTATCCCTGGAATCCACCCCAAACAACGCGACATTCAGATATCCTGTACCTCTTTCCCTGTGCCTCTTCTCTTCCCCGGCCTGCACCGATACATTCAATTCCTCCGGGTTTAACTGTACCCGGTCTATCTTCGACAGCTTACTTGCCAGAATCCCAACTCCGGCCGCCGCAACAAACGCCACTGTTCCTCCGAGAATAATTCCGATCTTCTTCCCTATCGACCATGAAGCAAATCCTCTGTCCTTTGATCGACGTCCCCGCCTATAGTGTTTCTTGCCTCTCGCCATTATTCAATACCCTTTCTTAACAGCCCGATTTATGATAATACACTACATAATACTACCGCATTTTCCATAAAACTGCAACGAAAAATATATTTTTTCACTTTCTCATCCAATAGAGGCGATTTGCCGTACATTTTTCTATTACCCAGTACGGAAGTCTGCGATAATTAAGCCCCATCCGATACCCGGCGTATTTACATCCGCTCTGCCAGATAAGAGCCGGAATCAGACGCGCTTTTTTTCTTTTTAACAGATAGTATACCGTTTGCTTCACCATACGGATCCCTTCGCTCTCTGAACGGATCCCCGCAAAGACTTCCGGATGGTCCGCCTGAGACACCGCCAGATCAAAATTCCTTTTAAACTGCTGAATTCCCGTATAATTATGAGAATGGAAGACTTTTGCATTCGCGGCATACGCCGTCTTGTATCCTGCCTGAATCATGTGGGCGGCCATCACCATATCTTCATTAAATATAGTCTTCTTCGTGAATCCGCCCATCTCATCATAGATCTCTCTTCGGTAAGCCGCGCATACGTCCGAACAGAAGAATGCCTTAATCCCCAGTTCCTCTATATCTTCCTTCCCTTTGATTCTGCTTTCCTTCGGATAATTAAACTGCCTCGTACAGCGCTCGGCCGGACCGCACCCTTTCGCGGGCAGCTGGCGCGCGTAGGACACTCCCACGTCCTCTCTCTCCAGCAGAGGGCGTACCAATTCCCGAATCAATTCCCTGTCCGCCGGCACTGCATCCTGCGTCATAAAAACTACGATCCCGGCGTCGGATAATTGAAATCCCAGATCCCGCGTCCCTCCATGGTCGAACTCCTCCGGTTCGATATGTTTAACGGACACTCCCTCCAAAGTCTCTATCATATCCGGAAATTCTCCGGATTTTGTGTGGATAATATAGATCCTCCCAACCGGACGGCTCTGCTTTCTTAATCTTTCCAAAATCTTCATCAATCGTTCGTCCGGACGGCACACGGGAATTACCACGTCCACTCTAGGTTCCTTATCGCATCCCATTCTTGTTCTCCCTCTTTCCACACGTCTTATCTTTATCATATCCTACAAAGCAATACATCATTCCTGTCAGTACCAGCCAGAACCAGGTCGTCGGATTACTGAACCAGGTCGTAAAAAAAGCAAGTCCCAGATAGATTGCTATCTGCCCGTAGAACAGATATGCCGTCGGATTCGAACATCCCTTAATGCTCTTCCCGATTCTTCCTGCCGCGCCGCCTATCAATACTGCAAACAGAAACACTCCCAAAACGCCGAAATCATAATATGCGTCATAAAACATCGTCAGTGTCGTGAGTTCCGGCTTTGTAAGATATACCGTATAAGAAGTAAGCTGCGGAAACACAAACTTCAAACCCGTCAGCGCAAATACCGGAAATAACATCCGCATTCCAAAACTATGCTGATCCAGCTGCTCGACCATACAATTAAAATTTTCAAAATTATTCGCCACATACATATATGGCTGCGTAATGAAAATCGGCGTCTTCTCATACCTCATCTCAAAGATACCGTTGAGATAAGCCACGTCATGATGACGGAATACAGTCAATATCACGTAAACCGGTATCAGAGCCGCAAGGATCATTCCCAATGTCCGCAGACGAATACTTTGATAAACCATTACATATGTAACGACGGCAAATCCAACGGCAAATAAAAGCTGAAATCTTGATACACACAGAACCGGAACAGCTACAGCTTCTATATTCGCCGTCAAAAGCAATATCTTCTCTTTTCTTCCCTTTATATTGCCAACCTTAAGAAACAGAACGGTAATCGCAGGTATCAGTATACAGCTTATCGTAAAATAATGCACGCCTGATACATGAAAATGCGAATACGCATGCGGCTCTTTTGAAAACAACGGAATAAAACCTACCCTGACGGCTTCAAATATGAAGCATATCAAGGAAACTGCCGCAAGACCCGTAATACAAGCAAGAAGCCTCCCGGCCTGTATCTCATCTTTACACAATTCCCTTCGGACGGTCCTTTGTTTCTTCCCGCCCCATTCATACCCTATTCCAAATCCTATATAGATCAGAAAAAAACACAGCCATGTCACCGGCAGCCAGTCGCTCTGAAGCCTGCTGAGTTTCAGGCAGGCAATTCCCTGTCCTCCAACCCATGCCAACGTAAAGAGCGCCCTTAATTCCGTCAGATTCCCATCTTCTTTACTCCAATGTACGTACAGGCAGACCGCCTCCGCCATTAGTACAAGACCGGACAGATAATAAAGTTCGGCGCACGAAGCAATATAACTCACCAGAAAAGCAAGCGTATACACACCATATTCTCTTATGATCTCCCCCTGTTTCTTCATCTTCACAATCCTCTTCATCCACCGATTATCCGGCAGAGTCTTCTCTTGCGTCTTTCTTATTCTTATCGTATCCCACAAACCAATACATCATACCTGTCAGTATCAGCCAAAACCAGGTCGTCGGATTGCTGAACCAAGTCGTAAAAAAAGCAAGTCCCAGATAGATCGCCATCTGTCCATAGAACAGATAAACCACCGGATTACAATTCTTCTTGATAGCGCTCATCAACACCTTAGCCGCCATGCCTATCGCGAACGCAAAGAAAAAGATACCGAAAACGCCAAAATCATAATACGCATCGTAGAACATCGTAAGCGTCGTAAGTTCCGGCTTAATCAGAAATACTTCCGAAGCGGCAAGCTGCGGAAACAATCTCTTCAAACCGGTTAAAGCAAAGAACGGATACAACATCCTAAGTCCCCATGTATGCTCCGTAAGGCGAACTACCATATGGTTAAAATTTTCAAAATTATTCGCCACATACATATATGGCTGCGAAATGATCAGCGGCGTTTGACTGTATTTCATCTCAAAAACCTGGCTCAGATAAGACACGTCGTAAGAATGATGAACCACCGTCAGGATATAGACCGGAACCAGAAGCCCCAAAAGGATTCCCATCGTCTTAAGCCTGATCTTCTTATTCACCATAATGAATGTGACTACGGCAAAACCTACCACAAATACCAATTGAAACCTGGATACATAGAGAAGCGGCAAAAGCACCGCCAGAACATTCGCAGGAACCAAAAACAGCAGTCTCTTATTCCGGACCGACTCACTGACTTTGACATAAAGCACCGTGATCGCCGGAATCAGGATACAACTGACCGTAAAATAATGCAGTCCGGTCGCCCGATAATAATAGCTTCCATGCGTCTCACCTACAAACAAAGGAATATCATCCCCCACCGTCGCTTCAAAAAGGAAACATAATACCGAGACGACAGCCAGCATAACGATACACAGAAACAAACGTCCCGACAGGACGTCATCTTTCTTAAGCTCAACTTCTTCTACTTTTCCGTACTGCTGCCCCCACTCATATCCGATTCCGAATCCCAGATAAATCAGGCAGAAAGCAATCCATGTCATATAGTGCCAATCCGTCTGAAGCCTGCTGAGTTTCAGGCAGGCAATTCCTTGTCCTCCTACCCATGCAAGAGTGAACCATGCCCGCAATTCGATCAGGCTTCCCGCCTGTCTTACCAGATGTATATACAGATAAACGGCTTCTATGATCAGCAGCGCCCCTGACAACAGAGGAATCCCCGCCAGGGAAGAGACATAACTTGCCAGATACATCAGCATGTATGTCCCATATTCCATGATTGTATTACTGCGCACCCTCATTGTGAATATCTCCTTCAAACGTTGTATTATAAGCCTCCGCACTGTCCGAAACCCCGGTCAGATATATAATCGCGTCCCTGATATCACGCACTTTCTTCGAAGGTTCATAGTATTCTTCGCCAAAAAGAGACTGATGCATCTGTTCTACATTCTCAGCCAGATCAATCGGCACGACATATGCGCCGCTATGATTACGTACGTTCTCACTGGTAGTTACCTGATATGGGAATCCTCCTGTCTCAACCAACTCATAATCCAATACATTTGCAGCGAATCCCAGCATATCTCTGACCGAAAAACTCGTGGACACCATTGGAAAGACCTCGTCTACAATACTGTTCAGCGTCAGAAGATTCGCCTCTTTCGCCTTCTGCGCCACCTTATTCAGCACAATCCTCTGCCGCTCCGTCCTCTTAAAATCATACCCTTCCGTATAACGGTTCCTTGCATAGGCTACGGCATGTACTCCGTCCACATGCTGCGTTCCTTCTTTCACCTCGATATCTATGCACTCTTTCCCGGAAATCTCTGCCGTCTCAACCGCATACCGGTTACTCCAGTCAGCCTCTTCCGCCGTCATCTCTAGATCGATCCCTCCCAGGTTGTCGATCACATGAACCAACGCCGTAAAATTAACGCTTACGTAATTTTTTATATCCAGATCAAAATTACGGTTCAAGAGACTGATCGCCTCCTCGGGACCACCTCGATTATAAGCGGAATTCGCCTTCTCATACGACCCGTCTTTCTGTTCAAGCAAAGTATCTCTGTATACAGACAAGAGCTTTACGTCATTCGTCTCATTATTGATACTGGCTATCATGATACAGTCGCTCTGGACGCCGCCATCTAACTCGCCGTTTCTCGAATCAAGACCGAACAGAGCGATATTCGTATACGGTCCCGTATCCTGATAAGCTTCCAGCTTCTCCTCATTCAACACCTTAAAATCCATCTTGTCCAGTTTAAAAAAACCATAAGCGGCAACACACAAAACCAATAAGACAATAATCTCTGCGACCAGAATAATCATCCGTCTGCGGCGTCTCTTCTGCCTGATCCTCCTGCGCTCTCCATTACCCGTCCCGGTATGCCTCTTATCGTCTCTTTTATCTCGGTTTCTCTTGTCCTGTGTTCTTTTGTCATAATCTCTGCCGCTTCGGTTTCTTCTATCTGCTTTTTTATCGTTCCTCTTACTCATGTCCGTCTCCCTTTATACTATCTGCTGAGTACATTATATCAGCCAGTCTTCTTCCGGCAGACCACCTCGTCGACTGAAAAGATATCAGTATGCATTCTTATTCACAAATCCTTTAAAAAATGTCAGAAATATAATCTTAAAGTCAAATCCCAGCGTCCAATTTTCAATATAATACAGGTCGCACTCAATCCTCTTACGAATAGAAGTATCGCCTCGATATCCGTTCACCTGCGCCCATCCGGTAAGCCCCGGACGTACCTGATGCTTGATCATATACCGTGGAATCTCTTCTTTAAACTGCTCTACAAACTGCGGCCGCTCCGGTCTCGGACCCACCAGGCTCATGTTCCCCCTCAGCACGTTAACAAGCTGCGGAAGCTCGTCTATACTCGTCTTACGGATGAATCTTCCGATAGGGGTTACCCGCGGATCGTTCTGAACCGTCCACTGTTTCTTCTCAGAAGACTGATCCTGGACCACCATAGAACGGAACTTATACATCCGGAACGGCCGGTTCTGCAGCCCGATACGCTCCTGGCTGTATATCAGCGGCCCCGGCGCCGTAGCCTTGATAATCACAGCGACCGCCGCCATCACCGGAGAAAACAAGACCAAAGCGACAGCTGCTCCAAATACGTCTACAAACCTCTTCACAAGCGCATTCAACGCATTGTTGAGGGGAACTCTTCGTATATTAATAACCGGCATGCCAAGCAAATCCTCTGTATAGGGTTTTGTCGGTATAATATTATTATAATCCGGCACAAACTTCGTATGCACCCCGGATTTCTCGCACATACCCACAATATGTTCCAATTTATGATACTCTGCCAGACCAAGCGTAATTACAATCTCGTCCAGCTTGTTCTCCGGAAGTATGATTGTCAGATTCTCCGTACGTCCAATCACTTTAACTCCCCGGTATTCCGTTCCCCTCGGCGTATTATCTGCAAGAATCCCTCTTATGATATAGCCCCACTCCGGATTCGCTTTCACCCTGTCAATATATTGTTCCGTTGCACGGCTGTATCCGATCATTACGATATGCTTCTGATTATAGCCCTGCCGCCTCATATTACGCAGGCATTCTCTGATAATATTGCGTATCGTCACTTCTACACAGATATTAATGCCAAAAAACACAAAAATCATCAGCCTGGAAAAATCCGGCTGCCTCATAATATAAAGATACAGGATAAACGCCATCAATCCAATCACATTCGCCTGTATAATATGCCATGCTTCCAGCCTCCGCCCCTGCACGCGCTTCGGCGTATACATCTGGAATACATAATACAAGATCAGGTAAGCGGGAACAATCAGGAATAAGCTCTGCATGTATTCTCCCAAAGACATAAACCACGGATCCAGCTCGAATATTCCGCTCTTAAACCTGATATACCACGCTGAAATATAGGAAAACACCAGCGCCAGCGCATCTACCGCCACATGGAGCCTGTTCAGTAATTTTTGATTATCTTTAATCAATTTGTCCACCTATTTTCAAAAAAACATAGAACCAAAATGCATTATTTTTTATCATACAATAATTTACCACCATCGACAACCCATTATAACACTCTTTTTCTTAACATTCTATTAATAAGTTAACGATTTCCGGATATAATATTCCATACAAAAGGTGCATAATGCCTAAGCAGACGTCCCGAATAACCGCAAAAAACGGCGACGGCCGCCGGAAGCAGGAGAAACATCCACAACCCCATTCCCATACTATTTCCAAAACACGCATACGCCAGCTTATTCCCCGCCCGTACGATCATAAAGTGCGTCGCATAGATAAAAAACGTATCCCGCATCCACCATTTTGCCTCCGGCAGTCTTACATAACCCAGAACATTCCATAAAAACATTGCGTCAAATAAAAAGCATAACAACTGACCCGTAAGTCCGGGAGAAACCGTGAAAAACAGGTGCGACGCCGCAGTTCCCGCCGCTGAAAACCAAAAAGGCCCCTTCATCCGCTTTGACGCTTCCACCCATTTCCTTCCGTGAAGTCCCAGATAACCTCCCGACATATAGATGAACAGCCAATTTGCCATGGACGGCAGAGTATCCCCAAGCGAGTTCAGCAGTCCGCCTCCGGCGAGCAAAAGGAGAGTAATCAGCGCGCACAGACCGGCATACCTGCTGCGAATCAGCGGATAAATCAGCGGACAGAGGCAGATATATACAATTAAAAACTGCAGAAACCAGAAGACGGGATTATATTTACAGTTCACAACAGCCTGGAACACCTCATACCAATCCCACGAAACCTCCTGCTGAAAAGCTCCGTCTAATACCCGAACTTTAGAGACCGCCAAACGAATTATGTAATAGAAAAAATTCCATACTGCGAATGGAACCACCGTGCTGAAAAAGCGCCTCTTCCACTTATATGACAGCCTGTCCATAGTAAAATCTCTGTAAAAAAGGTATCCCGAACAAAGAAAGAATCCTGCATTGGCGATTCTTGCCGCTTTGTCTTCCACAAAAGATTCTACCGCATTCACGGCAGGATGCTGCCCTATAAAAATATCTATATTCTGCGCATGGACTAACACAATCAGCATACACAAGGTAAAACTATACCATCTAACCTGATTACTGAACTGATTCTTTTCCACCATATTCCTCCCAGACAAATCGTAACTATCTTAATCTCCTGTTTCATAATACTAAATTAATATAGCACAAAACAAGATTATTTGCTATAATAAGTCCGTAATATAAAGCGCTGTAAAATATACTTTAGGAAGAAACTCGCCGACGCCATATCACGGCGGTTTCTATGGGTAATTTCATGAAAATAACAATTATAATTCCTAATTATAACGGGAAACATTTTATGGAACCTTGTCTCGCTTCTCTTGATAAGCAGACTTGTAAAGACTTTCGGATTCTTGTTGTAGATAATGCCTCCACCGACGGAAGCATCGAATATATGAAGGAACATTATCCTGATATCAGGATAATTGCCCTTGATCAGAATTACGGATTCAGCAAAGCGGTAAATATCGGAATCCGGCATTCCTCTACTCCCTATGTAATCCTTCTGAACAACGACACCATAGTTGATCCGCACTTCATTGAGGAGATGAAAAAGGCAATCGAGGTATCTCCCAGAATCTTCTCCGTCAGCAGCAAGATGATCCAGATGTACCATCCGGATTTGATCGACAGCGCGGGAGATCTCTATACTCTGATCGGATGGGGCGTCTGCCGGGGCGCCGGAAGACCTGTCTCAAATTATACAAAGTCAGACGAGATATTCTCGGCATGCGCAGGGGCTTCTATCTACCGCCGCTGCGTTTTCAACAAGATCGGCTACTTTGACGAGAATCATTTCGCATATCTGGAAGACGTCGATATCGGATACCGCGCCAAGATCTATGGATACAAGAATATGTACTGCCCCTCCGCCCTGGTTCAACATGTCGGCAGCGGCACCAGCGGTTCCAAATATAACGCGTTCAAAGTAAAACTGTCCGCGCGCAACAATATCTATGTAAACTACAAGAACATGCCCTTGTTGTTCCTGATCCTGAACTTCATACCGCTTCTGACAGGATACCTTGTGAAATACTTGTTCTTTCTTAAGACAGGCTGGGGTAAAGAATACAAAGAAGGGATCTTAGAAGGTCTCCGGACCGTGAAAGCACAGAAGAAGGTGCCTTTCAGGCCGCGCCGGCTCCACAATTATATCCTGATCGAAATAGAGCTGATCCGCCATACCTTCTCCTATGCCAGAGACTGGTTTACACGCAGAATATACAAAAAATAAATACTCTTTAATAAGAGGCTGCCGCAAAAATCGTCGCTTTTTGCAGCAGCCTCATCACCGTTCTAAAAATGAAATGTATCTTTTAATCCTGTCCAGAGCTGATCCTTATCGCTCAGATTCAGCGCCGTTCCGTCCTTAAGGCAATAACCTTTCGCCGAAGCGCTTCCCGGATATTCTCCTGTCAGTCCCGGCCATTCGATCCCAATCTCAGGATCATTCCACGCCAAACCTCCCTCGTCCCCCGGACGGTAAAAGTCCGTACATTTGTAACAAAATTCCGCCACATCGCTCAGTACAAGAAATCCATGGGCGAAGCCTTCAGAGATATAGAACTGTTTTTTATTTTCTTCCGTAAGTTCAATCCCAAACCATTTCCCATATGTTTCACTGCCGCTCCTTAAATCAACCGCAACATCGTATACCGCTCCTCTGATCACCCGGACCAGCTTTCCCTGCGGAAATTCTTTCTGGAAATGGAGGCCGCGCAGAACTCCCTTGACAGAACAAGACTGATTATCCTGCACAAAATTCATCGTGAGTCCCGCTTCCTCCATATCCCTTAAGTTATATGTTTCCATAAAATATCCCCGGGCGTCTCCATGGACTGCCGGCTCGATCACACAGAGTCCCTTAATTCCTCCGACATCCTTCTCTACCTTGATCTGTCCCATAGTCTCAATCTCCTCCCGTGATAGAATCTAAAATTCAATTTCCCTTAAATATCTACCCAGAGCATCCTGCCAGGATGGAAGCGGTTCAAATCCGCTGGCGGCGATCTTCCCCCGGTCTAACCTGCTGTTAAACGGTCTTACGGCCTTCGAAATTCCATACTCCTTTGTCGTAACCGGAACCACGCTTATACGCTCTTCTGCATATTCCTGATGTCCAAGTTCCACCGCCTGCCGGAATATCTCCTTCGTAAAATCATACCAACTGATATAGCCGCCCTCATTCGTCGCATGGTAATACCCGTACTTCTCGGTTTCTATCATATCCACCAGAAGTCTTGCCAGATCAAAGGTGTATGTCGGCGTACCGATCTGGTCGTTTACTACGGTAATTCTGTCATGAGTCTTTCCCACATTCAGCATCGTCTTGATGAAGTTCTTCCCGCTCTTACCAAATACCCATGCAATCCGTACAATAAAATACTTCGTAAGCCTATCCGCCACCGCCAGCTCTCCTTCGAGCTTCGTCTCTCCATAGACGTTCAGCGGCTTATAATCCTTACAGTCCGGATCCCATGCCTCCGTTCCCTGACCGTCAAATACATAATCCGTGCTGATATATACCATCTTACAATCCAGCTTCTTACAGACTTCTGCAATATTCCTCGTACCGTCCGCATTGATCGCACGCACTTTATCCACTTTATCTTCATCTTCTGCCAGATCCACAGCCGTCCACGCCGCGCAATGCACCACTACATCCGGCTTCGCTTCGATAATCCTCTCCTCTGCCGCCCGGGCGTCTGTAATATCCATCTGGACATAAGGCATCCTCGTCACAACCGTATCGTCCGCCACGCCGCTGTATTCAGGGGCGATATCGCTGCCGACCCCCTCGTATCCCCGCTTTGCAAGTTCATTCATCACGTCATGCCCTAACTGTCCCGCTACGCCAGTCACGAATACTTTCATATTCTCCTACCTCCTACCGGTTTGAATACATCTTCTCGTAATAATTCTGATATTCGCCGGAGATAATCGTCTCCCACCAATCCTTATGATCCAGATACCAACGGATCGTCTTCTTAATTCCATCCGCGAACTTTGTCTCCGGAAGCCATCCAAGCTCGTTGTGAATCTTCGTCGGATCAATGGCATAACGCATATCATGACCCTTTCTGTCTGTCACATATGTGATCAGGCTCTCCGGTTTTCCCAATTCCTTACAGATAATCTTCACGATATCAATATTCTTCATCTCATTGTGCCCGCCGATATTATAGACTTCGCCTACGCGTCCTTTATGAAGGATCAGGTCGATCGCTTTACAGTGATCCTCCACGTATAACCAGTCGCGGACATTCTCACCTTTGCCGTACACCGGAAGCGGCTTATCATTCAGCGCGTTGGCGATCATAAGCGGAATCAGCTTCTCCGGGAAATGATACGGACCATAATTATTCGAACACCTGCTTACCGTTACCGGAAGTCCATAAGTCCTGTAATATGCCAGCGCCAGAAGATCCGCCGCCGCTTTTGACGAACTGTATGGACTGCTTGTATGGATCGGAGTCTCTTCTGTAAAGAACAGATCCGGCCGGTCAAGCGGCAGATCTCCGTATACTTCATCGGTTGATACCTGATGATATCGGGTGATACCATACTTTCTGCAGGCATCCATCAGAACCGCCGTTCCCTTAATATTCGTGTCCAAAAACACCTCCGGATTTTCAATGGAACGATCCACATGACTCTCCGCAGCAAAATTCACTACCATATCCGGATGTTCTTCCTCAAAAAGACGGTATACCGCCTCGCGGTCCGTAATACTCTCTTTAACAAACCTGAAATTCTCACGATCCATAACTGGTTCAAGCGTAGACAGATTTCCCGCGTAAGTCAGACAATCCAGGCAGACAATTCGATATTCCGGATATTTCTCCAGCATATGAAACACAAAATTACTTCCGATAAATCCGGCCCCTCCGGTTACAATTATATTCATAATTCTATTCTCCTTACTTTTTTCATATTCTTCTTAATTTCAATATATCGGCACACGCATGTCATAATTTCCAGGCGGAATTTAATACAACCCGTCCTGGAATTTCCCGTCAAGAACATCCTTGAGATACTGTCCGTACTGATTCTTCTTCAATACTTCATATACCTCCATCACATCGTCCTTTGAAATCCATCCGTTCAGATACGCAATCTCCTCCAGACATCCGATCTTACGATGCTGATGAGATTCTACCGTCTTAACAAAATTCGTCGCATCTACAAGACTTTCGTGTGTTCCGGTATCAAGCCAAGTGAATCCTTGTCCCAACAATTCGACGCTCAGTCTGCCTTTCTCAAGATATACTCGGTTCAAGTCCGTAATTTCCAATTCTCCCCTGGCGCTGGGCTTAAGGTTCCTGGCATATTCCACCACTTTATTATCATAGAAATACAGTCCCGTTACACAATAATTACTCTTTGGTTTCGCAGGCTTCTCTTCGATGGATATCGCTTTTCCCTCATGATTGAATTCTACGATACCAAATCGTTCCGGATCATCTACATAATATCCAAATATAGTCGCTCCATTACCCATCTCTGCATTCTCCACAGCCGCCTTAAGCCTTTTCTTCAGCCCATGCCCCGCGAAGATATTATCCCCCAGCACCATAGCCGCCGTATCGTTTCCGATAAAATCTGCCCCGATAATGAACGCCTGCGCAAGTCCGTCCGGACTTGGCTGAACCGCATAGGCCAGACGTACGCCGAACTGATGTCCGTCTCCCAGCAGTTCCTGGAACCTGGGCGTATCCTGCGGAGTGGAAATGATCAAGATATCCCTGATCCCTGCATTCATCAGTACAGACATCGGATAATAGATCATCGGTTTATCGTAGATCGGCAGAAGCTGCTTCGATGTCACCATCGTCAGAGGATAGAGACGTGTGCCTGAACCTCCCGCTAGTATAATTCCTTTCATGTGTAACCTCCTCTTTGTCTTAAAATACTCTCAAAATCTCTTTGCGCCGAGATTATGTGTCTTCTAAATCCTGCGGCTGATATAACGCCCGCTTTATTTTAAAGCAATTATAATAGGTGACCTTAGGTCACCTTCAAGCATTTTTTCAAATTTTTTACATATTTTATCCATTTTTTGTTTATCAATTCTCTTCTTTCCCGTTCCATTATGCAACGTTTCGTTTAGTATTGGCACATTTCATGTTCTTTTATGCAACTATTGTTAAAATATTCCAAATATATACAAAAGAGGAGAGGATATTATGGCATTCGCTGACAAACTGCGGGCCTTGCGCCTTGAGAACAACATGACACAAGAATACGTAGCAAAACGAATGAACATGGCTCGTTCTACCATAGCAGGATATGAGACAAAGAACCGTCAACCATCACATGAAAAGCTGGCAGCCTTCGCTAATCTGTTTCATGTATCTATCGACTATCTTCTGAACGACGAATCCACACAGATTACTTTATCAGAATCACGGGAATTATCTGACGATACACAAGATCTGCTGACGAGATATCGGCGGCTGTCCGCCCATTCGAAAAAAGATCTGCTCAGGCAGCTCCATCTCCTGGAACTACGAGATGAAGAGCATGAGCAAAGATTGCCGACGCCCTAACTTTCCGCCGGCAGACTGTCCCCAAAACGCATCTTAGCCAATCATGGTTCTGATTGGCTGAGACTACTTTAGAATGCTTCACATATGAACACTCCCGCTTCTTTTGTTATTCTAAATTCCTTATCTGTTCTCTTCTTCACGTAAGTCCGAAATTCCTTATAGCGCTTTGTAAGGAATTGACCCTGGTTGCCATGACAGGAAAGGACATAAGATATCAACGGCTCCGGTTCCGGGACCAACAGAGAGTCCTCATATTTCTCCCATCGGCAATCCGAAAAATACTCCTTCAGGATATCCTCCCCATTCTCCATACCGAACCGATTATATAGTTTATCCGCCGACAATACGATCCTGTCGTCAAATTCTCTCACTAACCGGTCGACCTCTTTCATATGATTTCTTCCGTACGCGCTGCACAGGAACCTGCCTCCCGGCTTCAGTACGCGAGCTATCTCTTTGCAAACCTTATGGATATCTTCACAATAGAACATCACATGATTTGCAATAATCAGATCGAACCGGGAATCCTCATAAGGAATACTGTGACAGTCAAACACACGATAAACAAATCTTGAGTCCTCGTTTCCGATGGCTCTGCGCGCGTCCCTTAACATCCCTTCTGAGATATCCGATAAAAAGATCTCTACATTCTCCGGTATTTTCTCACGATTATCCTCCCATAACGTCCCGTCCCCGCAGCCAATTTCCAGAACCTTCATTCCTGTCCTTATCTCTGACTGCTCATAGATCCAGGGAAACCACCCTTTTCCATTCTGTGAATACAAACGGTGCAGATTAATCCTTGCCGAAATATTCGACGCGTTCTGATACTGATTCTTCAAGCTCTGATCCATACTTGTCAGATGAATCAGGGTCAGCATCCGGTTCCAATCTATAGCGTGCTCCTTTCGTATCTCTTCCGAAGTATCCTTTATGGCCCTCTCCACTAACTGCATCTGCTCGATCCGGTCTCGGACTAATTTTAACTGAATATCCAGCGAATTCAGCATAAAATGATAATCCATGTCGCCGATCAGCATCTCCCGGATATCCTCAAGGGAGAACCCAAGATACTTAAGCAGCAGGATCTGCTGGAGTCTCGCAAAATCCTTATCCGTATAAAAACGGGCGCCCGCTTCACTCACAAAAGACGGTTTTAAAATATCCTGTTTATCATAATATCGAATCGTCCGCAGAGTCACTCCCGCCATACGGGCAAATTCACCGGAAGAATAGTAACCCGCTTTCTTCATACCAAATACCTCCAAAGTAAAACATTATTCCGTCAGAATTCTCTCTTCAATATAAACCGCAGGGAGAACAGATACGAAACGACCAGGATAATCCCGCATACCACGATAAACGCCGCCAGGATAACCGATAAATTCAATCCGTAAAGCCTGCTAATCCATATCTTCCAGTCAATACCCAGGAACTCGAACACCTTAACGGCTGCGCATACAGCCACAAAGCTTCCACCAAATACGATCATCATCGCTACTCTGCTTCTCTCCGTCCCGAACTTCAGTTCTATAGGTATCAGAAGCGACAGCATCATCGTAACAACCAGAAGGCTTCCTGCCACCGCCCCTGCCCACTCTTCTGCCGTAAAATCGATATGCCGGATATCGGCCGTGAGAAAAGCTATGGCTGAGACTGCGGCGAGCACCGGCACGGTCGTCATGACGCCAAACAGATACTTCTCCCGAACGTATCCCTTCCGGCTGACAGGAAGGGTAAAGAGATAACCCATACCATTCTCATATTCATCATAGCTGATAGTTGTCAGCGTTATCATACCCATCATAACCGTAATATAACTGATGATAAACGACAAACTCGTATTAGTCGTCATGAACACAATCGTTACAACCAAGACTGCGGCCAAAAACTGCTTCTGCCCTTTCAATAACTTAAAATCCTTAATCAATAATCCCTTCATTACTCTTCACCTCTTACCATCATCATAATCAGTTCGTCAATATTTCCCTTTTCCACCGTGATCTGCGGATAATTTTCCTGATAGAACCGCCTCTGGTTTGTCATGCAGCTATAGCCGAATTCCTCTTTCTTATACCGGAGAATATACTCCCGGTCAAGCTCTTCATATTGTTCTTGCGTCACCTTCAGGATCCCATAGGAATCAAGCAGTACATCCGTCTCTTCATACAGCACGATCTTCCCATCGTCGATCATGTAGATATCGTCACAGATACCTTCTAAGTCCCCCGAGATGTGCGAGCTGATCAATATCGACCGCTCTTCCTGCTCCATATAGGCGCGCAGCATATCAAGGAGCTTATCCCGCGCCACCACATCCAGTCCTGACGTCGGTTCGTCCAGTATCAGAAGCTTCGCCTCGTGAGTGATCGCCGCCAGCACCTGCAGCTTACGCTTCATTCCGGTGGAAAATTCCTTGATCTTTTTATCCATAGGAATCCGGAATTTCTCGCACTGCCTCCTGAACTCTTCCTCCCGGAAGTTCCTGTACATACTCTTAAGCATCGGTATCAGATCGCATACCATCAGATAACCGCTGAATCCCGAATCCGACATGACCACACCTATGTCCTCTCTGTCTCTGATCCCCATCTCTGAGACCGGTTTGCCAAATATCTCTATGCTGCCCCCGTCCGTATTGATCAGACCCAGTATAGCCTTGAAAGTCGTACTCTTTCCCGCGCCGTTCTTACCGATCAGCCCGGTGACGCATCCTTTCTGTACTTCCAGCGTACAATCCAACTGAAACCCTTTATACTCTTTCTTAACTCTATTCAATCTAAGCATTCTGTCTGTCCTCCACTATAACCGTCTTCTCGCAAATATTACATACTTCGTTACCCTTTCGCCTGATTGGAGCATTACGTTAATCTTCCAATATAATCTCGAATAACGTCCGGATCTCCGGGTCTGTCATACCGCAGCTCCTGCCCTTCCGAATGGCCTTCTCCAGATCAGCCTCTACTTCCTTCTTCTTCTCCTCCAGCAGCATCTCCTGGTTCGCAAAGGCAACAAAGCTTCCTTTCCCGTGAACCGTATTCACGAAACCCTCTTCTTCCAGAGCGTCGTACGCTTTCTTCACGGTCAGCGCGCTGACCTTAAGCTCCTTTGCCAAAACTCTTACCGATGGAAGCGCCGTATCTTCTTTCAGTTCCCCATGCATTACTTTACTCTTAATCTGTTCCATAATCTGTTCATAGATAGGCTGCATGGAAGAATGATTAATGATTAATTTCATTCCATCCCTCCTTTGTTGTTAACAGTATATAACAGTTTATTACTGTTGTCAACTGTTATATACTGTTTTTTTATAAAAACAAACATTAACACAATAAAAAGAAAAGCCTATTACTTCCAAACGATTGGAATAATAAGCTTTTCTCCTAGTCCGGCATAGTACGCCGCAGCACGATCCTGCCGGCGGTAAGGAAGCGGTCTGGTATCCTATCTTTGCACACGCGCCCCGGCGCCTCCCATGATTGCCTCTACTTCTCTCTTACTTGCCATCGTCGTGTCCCCCGGAGTGGTCATAGCCAGCGCACCGTGAGCCGCGCCGTAGTTTACTGCAAGCTCAGGCTTCCCGGTAGTCATAAGCCCATAGATCAGGCCGGACGCGAATGAATCTCCGCCGCCTACCCGGTCCATAATCTCCAGCCCTTTATATTCTTTTGACTGGAAGATCTCCCCGTCGGCCCAGCAGATCGCGCTCCAGTCATTGACCGTAGCCGTTCTTACTTTCCGCAAAGTCGTAGCTACAGCCTTAAAATTCGGATAGACATAAGCCGCGGTATTGATCATCTTCTTATAACCCTCAAGATTCAATTCCTTCAAGTCAACGTCGTTTCCCTCAATCTCGAACCCCAGACATGCGGTAAAGTCTTCCTCATTGCCGATCATGACATCCACATATTTTGCTATTTCTCTATTAACCTCCTGCGCTTTCTCCTGCCCTCCGATAGCGCTCCACATAGACGGACGGTAATTCAAGTCATAAGATACGATCGTCCCGTATTTCTTGGCAATCCGGATCGCCGCCAGAATCGTTTCGCAGGATTGTTCGGAAAGAGCCGCATAGATGCCGCCCGTGTGCAGCCAGCGAACGCCAAGCTCTCCGAAAATATGTTCAAAATCAAAATCCTCCGGCCGCGCCTTGGAGACGGCCGTGTTCGCACGGTCTGAGCATCCGACCGCGCCTCGGATTCCAAATCCCCGCTCTGTAAAATTGATTCCGTTCCGGCAGACTCGTCCGATTCCGTCAGTCTTCATCCAATGAATCAGCGCCGTATCTACGCCGCCCTGAAGAATAAAATCCTCCATCAGCATCCCCACTTCATTCTCTGCGAAAGCAGTAATAACTGCCGTATTCATGCCAAAGCAGCGGCGCAGGCCCCGCACTACATTGTACTCGCCTCCGCCTTCCCATGCCCGGAAGCTTCTGGCAGTGCGGATTCTTCCCTCGCCGGGATCAAGACGGAGCATAACTTCACCCAAAGATACCGCATCGTACTTACACTCTTCTTTCGACCTTAGCTGTAAATCCATATTCATTCCTCCTGGTTTATAATTTAATTGTGTCATCCGCGGATTTCCTTCACAAGTCCCGCTGCTTCCTTCGTCATTTCAAGGACCTTATCAAACCTTCCCTCTTTGATCAGACTTCCCTTCACCATCCAGCTTCCGCCGCAGCAGACGACCTTGCCGCATTCCAGATAATCCTTCAGGTTCTTTGCATTTACCCCGCCGGTAGGCATAAATCTAACCGTCGTATACGGCGCCGCCAGCGCTTTGATCGTCGATACTCCGCCAAACTGCTCTGCCGGAAAGAACTTCACCACCCGAAGCCCTCTCTTAACTGCCTGCGCCACCTCGGAAGGAGTGACGCAGCCCGGAAATACCGGAATATCCCCTTTCAGACAGTAATCCACGATCTCAGGGTCGAATCCCGGACTCACGATGAACTTTGCCCCCGCGTCAATAGCCCGGTCCGCCTGGTCTGTCGTAAGAACCGTACCCGCGCCTACCAGCATATCCGGATATCTTTCCATCATCTGACGGATGGAATCCCCGGCGGCTTCCGTCCGGAATGTCACCTCTGCACACGGAAGTCCTCCCTTCACCAGAGCGTCTGCTAACGGCAGAGCATCTTTTACATCTTCTAATACGACTACCGGCACTACGCCGAATTCTTCTAACTGCCTTTCTATTGCCTTCATATCCTGTTACCTCCACTGCTTATTTGCCAGCCAACTGCTCTTATCTCTATACGAGGCATCCCTTCATAAGCTCATAAGCGCCCCGTTCTTCCACCGTCTTCAAATCTGCGGTAACTTTCTTGCACAGATCCGGGATTTCCGTCAGATCTTCGCCCCAGAACCAAGTATTAGAAAGAACGGCGTCGACCAATACTGAAACCTCGTCGTTTCTATGCGTATCATAAAATTCCAGAATATCCTGATCATCCCTGATTAAATATTCCTCTCCCCCGCGATACCCTTTATAGCCCTCCGTATCAAAGCCTTTACCTTTGTAAAATGCAATATAGAAAGCAAGAGAAGCCGTAATACACTCCGGAAGCCTCCCATATCTTTCCACATATCCTTTCAGAGAGGGAAGAACCCTTACTTTCCATTTGGAAGTAGAATTCTGGGAAATCCCAAGCAAGGCGTGGTCGATAAACGGATTATCGAACCGGTCTGTCACCGCCCCTGCAAAATCCTTAATCTCTTCTTCCGGAAGCGTCAGCGTAGGAATGATCTCCTCATAAATGGTTCGGTTCATAAAACGGCGGATCACGTCATCCTTCATACAGTCCCTTACAATGTCTTGTCCCGCCAGATAAGCGCCAAGAACCGTAGCTGAATGAGCTCCGTTTAAGATGCGCACTTTCCGCTGCTTATAAGGCTTATGGTCGTCTGTGATCAAAACCGGAAGCCCCGCTTCTTCAAACGGGAGTTCCTTTTTAAGGCTCTCCGGGCCTTCAATCACCCAAAAGCCAAACACTTCTCCCGTATCAATAATATCATCCTCATATCCAAGCTCTTCGCAGATCACAGCCGCCTCGTTTCCCGGATATCCGGTTACGATACGGTCTACCAGCGTGGAGCAGAATATATTCTCATCCTCGATCCACCGGATAAATGTCTCTTCAAGCTTCCACAGGCCCGCATATTGAAGGACACATTTCTTAAGCTCCTTTCCGTTATCGTCAATCAGCTCGCAGGGCAGTATCACGAATCCCTTCCCCGGCTCGCCGCCGAACGCCTGATATCTGGCATACAAGAATTGAGTCAGCTTTCCCGGATAGCCGGACGCCGGTCTGTCCTCCAAGCTGCACGCCGGGTCATACCGGATGCCGGCTTCCGTCGTATTGCAGACAATGAAACGAAGTTTTGGATTCTTCGCACAATCCATATATTGATCATAATCGCTGTTTGGATTCAGGCAGCGGCTGACGCTTGAAATCACCCGCTTGTCATTAATCTTCTTACCGTTCTCATTTCCTCTCAGAAACAACGTATACAGACCTTCCTGCTCATTGATAAGATCCCGGATCTTATTCTCCCTGCCGACGGGCTGAACAAGCACCGCCTTAGAATTAAAACCCGCTTTTTCATTCATCACATCAATAAAGTAATCAACAAAAGCCCGCAGGAAATTCCCTTCCCCAAACTGAAGAACTCTCTCCGGCGCCTCTTTTAAGAGATAGCCGTCATAATTTAATTCCTTTAACGTCTTATAAGATAGTTTTTTCATGATCATCGCTTCCTTTCTCCCACTGTTAAAGTGTTACCCCCTGCTTAAAAATCGCCAGATCATGGAAACCGGCTTCTTCAGACTTTACCTTTTTCCCTGAAGCCACATCCGTCACATAACGGAACAGCTCTTCGCCTATCTCTTCCAATGACTTATTCTCTACCATAGAACCACAGTTAAAATCGATCCAATTCCTTTTATGCTCATAAAGAGCCGAATTGCTGGATATCTTCACTGTAGGTACCGGCGAAGCAAAAGGCGTTCCCCGTCCGGTCGTAAACAATACGATATGAGCTCCTGAGGCGGCAAGAGCCGTAGAAGCCACCAGATCATTTCCCGGAGCGCTCAAAAGATTCAGCCCCTTCGTCTTCACCTGCTCGCCGTAAGCGAGCACGCCCTTCACAGGAGCGGAACCTGACTTCTGAGTACAGCCCAGAGACTTATCTTCTAACGTAGAGATCCCGCCCTTCTTATTTCCCGGCGAAGGATTCTCGTAGATGGTCTGATTGTGGCTGATAAAATAATTCTTAAAATCATTGATCAGCGCTACCGTCTTATTATATAATTCTTCATTTTCACAACGATTCATCAGAAGAGTCTCAGCGCCGAACATCTCCGGCACTTCCGTGAGTATGGTAGTCCCCCCTTCCGCGATCAAAAGATCCGAGAACCTGCCCACCGCCGGATTCGCCGTGATACCTGAAAGCCCGTCAGAACCTCCGCACTTCATGCCGATTACCAGTTCGCTGCATGGAATGTCGGTTCTTTCAAAACCCTCTGCATATTCTATCAGCTCTTTCACAAGCTTCAATCCATCCTCAATCTCATCCTCCGATTCCTGGGCCGCAAGGAACTTCACACGATCCGGATCATAATCTCCTATGTATTCTTTCAGTATATCGATATTACTGTTCTCACAGCCAAGTCCCAGAACCAGTACTCCTCCTGCATTAGGATGACCTGCCAGATCCGCAAGAATGCGTCTGGTGTTCTCCTGGTCGTCTCCCATCTGGGAACAGCCGTATGGATGAGGGAATGCCGCAACGGTATCTACGGACCCCTTAATAAACCCCTGCGCCCGCCTCTCGATGGCAGAGGCCACATTATTCACACACCCTACCGTCGGAATGATCCACACTTCGTTACGGACGCCTGCTTTTCCGTCAGTCCTCCTGAACCCCTGAAAATAATGAGTCTCCTGTGAAATCAATGGTTCCGCCTGCTTCGGCTCGTAGGTATAAGTAAGCAGGTCGCCAAGCCCTGTCTTCATATTATGAGTATGAATCCAGGAACCTTTTTTAATATTACATTTTGCAACGCCTACGGGCGCCCCGTATTTGACGATCTCTTCGCCTTCCTGGATGTCGCATAAGGCAAATTTATGGCCCTGGGGTATCGGCTCTGTCAGAATGATTTCTTCCCCGTCTGCAATAAGTACCTGATGCTCCTTCAGAGGCTTCAACGCAACCGCAGCCTTATCGTCCGGATGGATCTTTATAAATATCTGCATATGATCCTGATTTCCTTTCCTTAAATATTTCCTCAAGTCAAAGACCCCGCCGCAAACTTCGGGATGTCTGACCGCTGCACTGATTATAAAAATGTAAGAGCTTACACAAAACATACCTCTTTATTAGTAATTAGTCAATATAAATTTTAATCCAAATTCTAAATCGTCATTCTGCATAATTTTCAATATTAAATATTGTGAATCATTCCTCTGCAAAAAGATTGCATTCACACTTCTGCATGATATAATAAAGTAATGTGTAAGGGCTTACAATCCGGATATGAATATTGTAAAGGAAGTGGGATTATGAATATCTATGACATCGCCAAATTAGCAGGCGTATCGATCGCTACCGTATCCAGAGTCGTGAACGACAGTCCAAAAGTCAGCGAAAAGGCAAAGGAAAAGGTCCGTAAAGTAATGGAAGAAAACAACTATACGCCCAATGTATTTGCCCGGGGGCTTGGCCTTGGCTCCATGAAGACTCTCGGCATTATCTGTCCGGACGTCGCCGATATCTATATGGCGAAAGCTGTTTCTTATCTGGAAAAGAATCTCCAGGGATACGGCTACGACTGTATCCTGTACTGCAGCGGTTATGACGCGGAGGATAAGCAGCAGGCCGTGGAACGGATCATGAAGAAGCAGATCGACGCCCTGATCATGGTAGGTTCGGATTATGCGGAGGACTCTCCTGATTATTTCCATTGCCTTGTCACTGTATCAGAACAGATTCCTGTCTTCCTGATCAACGGTAATGTGAATGAGGGCAATATCTACTGTGTCTATGCAGATGATTTTCAGGCTGTGTATGACGTAGTGGATGAATTACTGTTTGCGGGCAGCAGAAGGATTCTTTTTCTTACGGATTCTTTCTCCCACAGTGCGAAACGCAAGCTGGAAGGCTATAAGGCGGCTCATCGTGAACAAGGACTTTCCATTGACGATAAGCTGATCCTCTACGCGGACAAGTCTATATTCGCCACGAAAGACGTCCTGCTGCGCCAGAGAAACCTGCATTTCGACAGTGTGATCGCCGCAAACGACAGCATGGCGGTGGGCGCCGTCAAGTACGCCCATGCCCGGGGACTCAAGATACCGGAGGAGATCAGCGTTATAGGATACAATAATTCCGAGTTTTCGATCAGTTGCGAGCCTGAACTTACATCTGTAGACACCAGAGTCGAAGTATTGTGCAAGACTGCTATAGACTCTGTTATGGCCTTATTAAACGGAAAAGAGGTCAGACAGAAGCAGATGGTAAAATGCCATCTGATTAAGCGAGGCACAACCAGTTTCTGATTCTGAAGAATAAAGCGAACCTCAGGGATAAATTCTAAGTTTGGATCTATTCCAACGAATTCCCATACGACAGACGAAAAGGAGTTACATTATGAAAGCATTTATGAACGATAATTTTCTTCTGACCACAGATTGCGCTCAGAAATTATATCACGAATTTGCCGAGAATATGCCGATTCTTGATTACCATTGCCATATTAATCCCCAGGAAATTGCCGAGAACCGTCAATTCCGCAATATCACCGAGGTATGGCTTGGAGGAGACCATTACAAATGGCGTCAGATGCGCTCCAACGGCGTAGATGAATATTATATCACCGGAAATGCCCCCGACCGGGAAAAATTCCAGAAATGGGCCGAGACCTTGGAGAAGCTCATCGGGAATCCCTTATATCACTGGTCCCATCTGGAACTGAGAAGGTATTTCGGATATGAAGGCTGCCTGAACGCCGAGACTGCCGAAGAAGTGTGGAATCTCTGCAACGCAAAACTTAAGACTCCGGAAATGAGCGTTCGGGGGCTGATCCGCCGGTCCGGCGTCACATTGATCTGCACCACCGACGACCCTGCGGACAGTCTTGAATGGCATGAGCGGATCAAAGCTGACGAGACCTTCGACGTACAGGTACTCCCCGCATGGCGTCCGGACAAAGCAGCCAACATCGAAACCTCCGCCTTTCCGGATTACATCCGGCGCCTGGAGGACGTCTGCCAGACCAGGATCCAGAGCTTCGATTCATTAAAAGAAGCCATGATGAAACGGATGCGTTATTTTGACGAAAGAGGCTGCAGGGTATCTGACCACGGATTGAATTATGTCATGTACGTGCCTGCCGAGATGGAAGAGATCGAAGCAATTTTCCAAAAAGGACTTGCAAAAGAACCCCTTAGCGACGACGAGATCGCCAAATATAAGACGGCGTTCATGACGTTCCTCGGGAAAGCATACCACAGACTCGGATGGGCCATGCAGCTTCATTATGGCTGTAAACGTGACAATAATCAATTCATGTTCGAGAAGCTTGGTCCGGATACAGGTTATGACTGTATCAATAACTATGCCCCGGCAGATCAGCTTTCAGACTTCCTCAATAATCTGATTTCCACGGACGAGCTGCCAAAGACCATCCTCTATTCTCTGAACCCCAACGACAACGCTGTCATTGGTACGATCATCGGATGCTTCCAGGATTCCGGAGCGGCCGGAAAGATCCAGCATGGCTCGGCGTGGTGGTTCAACGACCATAAGGCGGGCATGACCGAACAATTGACATCCCTTGCCAATCTTGGCGTACTCAGCAATTTTGTAGGAATGCTCACGGATTCCAGAAGCTTCCTGTCCTATACCAGGCATGAATATTTCCGCCGGATACTCTGTGAACTGATCGGCGGATGGGTCGAGAATGGGGAATATCCTTATGATGAGAGGACGCTTGAAAAGATCGTCAAGGGTATCTGCTACGAGAATGCAGTCTCATATTTTGGCTTTACGGGACTTTAAGATCTTAATTCCCTTAATCCAGACAACAGCCGCAATCCTTTTTTCAGTAATTGTACCTTTTTCTATATTTTAAGAACATAAATGCGGACAATGTAAGCGCCATCAGTTCCGCCGCAGGCGTTGCCAGCCAGATTCCGTTTACGCCCAAAATAAGCGGAAGCACGATCATCGTAATCATCATAAACACAAACGACCTCGAAAATGCCAGGACAGCCGAAACTACTCCGTTGGATAATGCGGTAAACATCCCGCTGGCAAAAATATTAAACCCGATAAACAAGAGTGCAATGGTACAGATCCTGTTTCCGGTTACCGCCAGATCATACACCGGATTGTCCGGGCGGGCAAAAACGGACACCAGTGGTTTTGTCAGAAAGAAAGACGCCGCAACCGTCACCAGGGAAATCCCGGCGATCACCTTCATGCTGACCGCAACAAGCTTTTTCAGTTTGCTGTGATTCCGTTCTCCATAATAATAGCTGAGCATCGGGGCTACGCCATAGGAATACCCCGTATATAGAGAGCTTGCAAACATCAGTACATACATGATAATGGTAACCGCAGCAACCCCGCATTCACCCACATAATACAGCATCGTCCAGTTGAACATCATCGTAATAATTCCTGTAACGAGCGCAGTCGCCATCTCCGAGCATCCGTTTGCAGCCGCATTTACAAGAACCTTAAACCGAAATACCGGTTTCTTAAAATGCAGAAGACTCTTTTTCTGACTGAATACAAGCAGCCCCACAACTGCCGTTACGGAATAACCAAGTCCCGTCGCGATCGCCGCTCCGCTGATTCCCATATCGAATCCGGCGATAAACACATAGTCAAGCGCCATGTTCAAAACGCCGCCCGTCACAGAGCAGACCAGAGAAAGCCCGGCCTTTTCGCTGGCGATCATGTAAAGTGTGAAATTATTCATCAGAAGGATCGGCACGGTAAACACCAGATACCGGCTTAAATATTCCACACAGTATCCTTCCACATCTGCGGAAAGGCTCATACCGGCAAAAATATGATCCATCGCCAGATACCCCACTGCACACATGACGAACCCTACAATGACATTCACCAAAATCAGAAAAGTGAAATCCTCCATCGCCTCCTCACGCTTTTGCTCTCCCATCTTTTTCATAATGACTGCGCTGCCTCCTGTGGCGAGCATGGTAGAGACAGCCGTGACAAGCTGGATGACGGGCGCCGTCAGATTAATGGCTGAAAGCGCGTTCGTACCGATCAGGTTCGATACAAACAGCCCGTCAACCATCGTGTAAAAAGACATAAATACCGTCATTGCGATCGTTGGCACAGCAAACTTCAAAATATTTTTCAGTGTTACAGGCTTTTCATATACATTTGAGTTTTCCATTAATTTTTCCTCCGTTCACCTTGTATTTGTTCCCTGTGCATGATATCATATACCGTACAAATACAAGGAGCCGCCCTAAGGCAGCTCCTTTATCTTTCTAACATTTTCATATTTTTATAAACTATGTATGAATAAACCGCTCCGTAATTTGGGTTCAAACCAGGTGGATTTCGGCGGCATCAGTCTTCCTGAATCTGCCACGGCCAACAATTCCTCCATAGACGTAGGATACATGGCAAACGCCACCTTCGTAACATCCTGGCCGACCAGACGAACCAGTTCTTCCAGTCCCCTGATACCTCCGACAAACTGAATCCTCGAATCTACTTTCGGATCTCTGATACCAAGCAGAGGTTCCAGGATGTGATTCTGTAGAATCGATACGTCCAGGCCGTCCACGGGATCGTCCGTATATAATTCCTTCCGCGCCGTCAAAAGATACCATCTTCCGGCGCCGTACATAGCCGTCTCGCCCTTGCACGCCGGATGAAACGCCGACGCACGCTCCTCGATATGGAACTTCTTACTTATCTCGTCCAATAATTCTTCAAACGTATGTCCGTTCAATCCGGTCACCACCCGGTTATAATCCAATATCCGCAATTCCTCCGCCGGAAACAGCACGGAGAGAAAATAATTGAATTCCTCTGTTCCGTCATAATCAGGGTGTTCCCTGCGGCGCTTAAGCCCCACCTTCACGGCCGACGCCGCCCGGTGGTGTCCGTCTGCAATATACACGCTTTCCATACGTGAGAATATCTCCCCTATCTCCTGCGTCAGTTTCCGGTCGCCGCCGATCTTCCACACCTGATGCCGGATACCGTCTTCGGAAACGAAATCATAAAGAGCCTCCGACTCCTTTACCGTACATACAATCTGACCAAGCCGCGGATCCCCCCGATACGCCAGAAAGATAGGACCCGTCTGAGCGTTCAATATATCCACATGACGGATTCTGTCCTGTTCCTTGTCTTCCTTGGTATTCTCATGTCTCCGGACAGCCCCGCTCAGATAATCGTCGACAGAAGCACACCCTACGATTCCGGTCTGGGTGTGTCCTTCATAAGTTAATGCATAGAGATAATAACAGGATTCCTCTTCCGTAACAAAGAACCCTTCTTCCCTCATCTCCTCCAATGTCTGTCTTGCACGCTCATAGACTTCATGGGAATACATATCTGTCTCATCCGGAAACTGTGTCTCCGCACGGTCTATCCGCAGAAAAGACAAGGGATTTCCTTCTACGGCTTTCTTTGCCTCTTTTCGGTCATATACATCGTAAGGAAGCGCTGCAATGGCAGAAACCTTATCCACTGCAGGGCGCACACTCTTAAAAGGTCGGATTATCGGCATGAAGCATTCACTCCTGTCTTTCTATATTGTTATAGTTAACCATTCCCGTAAATTAACAAACTACATGTATCCATCCTTCCGGAGCCTCGATGTGCCCCATCTGGATTCCCGTCAACGTATCGTACAGCTTCTTCGTCACCGGTCCCATCTCGTCCATTCCGCTTGGAAAACAGATCTCTTTCCCATGGTCTACTACCTTTCCGACCGGAGAGATCACCGCCGCCGTTCCGCATAAGCCGCACTCCGCAAACTCCTTCACTTCTTCGAGCGGTACTTCACGCTCCTCCACCTCAAGACCGAGATATTTCTCCGCCACATACATCAGAGAACGTCTGGTAATAGACGGGAGAATCGTGTCAGACTTCGGCGTTACCACCTTATTGTCCTTCGTAACAAAGATAAAATTCGCGCCGCCGGTCTCCTCCACATTCGTTCTTGTCGCCGCATCCAGGTACATATTCTCGTCATATCCCTTATTATGGGCGTCCACGATGGCGTGAAGGCTCATGGCATAGTTAAGCCCCGCTTTCACATGCCCCGTTCCATGGGGAGCCGCGCGGTCAAAATCACACACGCGGATCGTAATCGGCTTTGCACCGCCCTTAAAATACGGTCCTACCGGAGTCGTAAATACACGGAACTGATATTCATCCGCCGGTTTCACGCCGATCACTGAGTTAGAGCCGAACAGATACGGACGTACATATAGCGTAGCGCCGGAACCAAACGGCGGAACATAAGCCGCATTCGCCTCCACCGTCTTATGTACGGCGTCTACGAATCTTTCTTCCGGGAATACCGCCATCTCAAGTCTCTTCGCCGTATCGGCCATTCTCTTCGCATTCAGGTCAGGGCGGAACATCACGATATGTCCGTCCTCGGTAGTATATGCCTTCAGTCCTTCAAAACAGGTCTGCGCATACTGCAGCACGCAGGCGCACTCATTGATCACAACATTCGCGTCGGAGGTCAGCACACCCTCGTCCCATGCTCCGTCTTTATAATTGGACACATACCTCTTGTCCGTCTGTATATAACCAAATCCAAGGTTAGACCAGTCAATATTCTTCTTCTCCATCATTCGATTCCTCCGTTCTTCCATAACTGTTCTCTGTCTTCTACAAATTATCTGAACCTATTATAATCCTCCGTCCTTCAAATTTCAAGAGTGCGCTCTGTTTTTTATTCCGAACCATTTCCGTACTCATTTACTTTTCACACCTATCTCTCCATCATACTGATTGACTCGATTCCGACGCTTCCGCCTCTCACCACCTCGATACTCTTAAACTCTTCCTTCAGCAGCTTAATCACAGCGTCGTTCTTCGTAGCCGTCTGGACGAATTCCAACAGCAGGCTGTCCTTTCCATAGTCGATCACTTTCGCCTTGAATGTCTCCGCGATCTGGAACAGCTCCACCTTATCCTCCGGCGTACATTTTCTCACTTTGACGTACAATATCTCCTTCATCCTGACAAATACGTCCGTAAAATCAATAACCTTGATCACTTCCACCAACCGGTTCAACTGCTTCTTGATCTGTTCAAAAGTCTCGTCGTCGCTGACCGTCGCGATCGTCATCCTGGAAATCGTCGGATCCTCTGTGGTTCCCACGGTAAGGCTGTCAAGATTATAAGATTTGCCGGAGAATAAACCTGATATCTTCGACAGAACGCCCACCTGATTCTCTACATACAGAGAGATCCATCGTTTCTTCATACCATTTCCGTTCATATCTCTTTCCCTTCTTTCTACAAATTAATTATATATTATGACAGATAGATAAATCAGCAGTCCAAAAGCATATCCTCAAGGGTTCCGCCCGGCCGGATCATCGGGTATACCAGATCTTCCGGGTCTATCTCAAACTCGATAATATAAGGTATCTTTGTGCTCTTCATCGCTTCGCGAAATGCCGGGTCAATCTCCTCTGTCTTCGTCACCCGGATTCCTCTTGCCCCATAGCTTTCCGCCAGCTTAATAAAATCAGGCGTATATTCGTGACATTCAACCTCGCCGCATCTTCCACGGCACGCCGCTCCTGATCGAAGACATGTCATGGAATAACGTTTTCCATAGAATAACTTCTGCCATTGGCGTACCATTCCAAGATTGTTGTTGTTAAAGATGCAGCTTATAATCGGAAGCTCCTCCAGTACGGCCGTTGCAAGCTCCTGGATATTCATCTGCATACCGCCGTCTCCTGATATGGAGATAACCGGCACATCCGGATTCCCGATCTTAGCTCCGATAGCTCCCGGAAGTCCGTATCCCATGGTCCCTAGCCCGCCGGACATCAATAGCTTCTTCTTCTCGTTCAATTCAATAAACTGCGCCGTAAACATCTGATGCTGGCCCACGTCTGTAACCACGATCGCTTCGTCAAAGATACGGTTGATCGCATCAATCACATCCTGGGGCGTCATGATGGGCTTCTTTCTCATCCGCATCGGATGCTCCCGCTTCCACTCATCCACCACGGCAAGCCATTTCTTCGTATCACATTCCGTAACATACTCCAGCATCCTGCCAATGGCATCCTTCGCGTCCGCCACCACCGGAACATCCACCTGTACATTCTTGGATATCGCCGCCGTGTCGATATCTATATGGACAATCTGTGCATGAGGGGCAAAAGAATGCAGTTTCCCCGTGATTCGGTCATTGAACCTCGTCCCGATCGAGAAGAGCAGATCGCACTCTCCCACCGCCATATTGCACGCGTAAGCCCCATGCATTCCGAGATTCCCTATATATAACGGATGATCCGTCGCGATCGCTCCCCGTCCCATGACCGTCGTAACTACCGGTATGTTGGTCCGCTCAGCCAATTCTGTAAATTCCCTGTTTGCGCGGGCAATATTCACACCGCCCCCCGCTAGGAAAAGGGGTCGCTTCGCCTTGCCAAGCATCTTGATCGCCTTCTTAAGCTGCCCGATATGCACCTGGGTATTCGGCCTGTATCCGCGGATATTGACCTCCCCGGGGTATTCTGAACTTCCCAGCTCCCCCATCACATCCTTGGGAAGATCGATCAATACCGGCCCCGGCCTTCCTGATCTCGCAATATAGAAAGCTTCCTTGACGATCCTTCCCAGGTCCTCCCTGTTACGAACCGTCACCCCGTACTTCGTGATACTTCTGGTAATTCCTACGATATCTACCTCCTGAAACGCATCATTGCCGATAAGATGTCTTGCCACCTGCCCGGTAAAACACACCAGCGGAACACTGTCATAATATGCCGTTGCAAGTCCCGTAACAAGGTTCGTCGCCCCCGGTCCGCTGGTTACCAGGCACACGCCCACCTTTCCCGTAGACCTGGCATAAGCATCCGCTTCATGCACCAGCGCTACCTCCTGTCTTGGAAGGATCACCTTAGTATAATCCTGCTTGTACAGTTCATCGCTGATGTCGATCGTGCAGGCGCCCGGATAACCGAATAAAGTATCTACCCCTTCTTCCTTTAACGCTTTTACCAATAACTTGTTGCCGCTGATCTTCTTCATATCATACCTCCCGCTTTACCAATGTGTCTTATACAAAAAAAACCCTAAGCTTTTTGCTTAGGGCGAATAATCTATCCGTGTTACCACCTAAATTCAAAGAGATTCCCTCTTTGCGCTCTGCCGGTACAGGAGAACTCCTCTCACAATCATGGGCACTCTCTCCGATACCGCTCCCCTTTAACGCCGGGACTGCGTTGAAGTCTACTCAAGCCGGCTGCTTCTTGCTTTTTCGGTTCACCGCTCAAAGGCTACTTCCACAGATCCGTCATGAAGATTCACACCGTCCATCTTCTCTCTTGGCTTCGAGTATCTGTGTACTCCTCCTTCTCATAGCATTTCTCTTATATAACATTTCATTTATAAAGATATCCAAACGAATTATATCTATTATAGTTGACGTATCCCATACTTGTCAACCAGATAATTTTAACCAATTTTACTTGACCATTTTCGCTTTTCACAGTTGTACCGGCATACGCAGACAGAATCAAAAGGACTCCTCACTCAATACCTTCTCTGCAATGCCCTCCCATGATATCCTGCTGACGTCCGCGTAAACCGCATCGTCTGTTTCTTCATATTCCGGCGGCTGAATACTATGATACAGCGCATCCGCCAGGCGTTCTTCAAATCCAGGCAGGGATTCCGGGACAGGCTCGTCCGCATTCTTCATCAGGGGCATCGGGACATACCTGACGTCCGCGCCCGACGTGTATTGTTCGATCCATTCTCTGATTCCCGGCAGTTCAGACACGACCACCCTGTCGCCGCAGGCCAGCGCTTCGATGATTGTAAGGGGCAATCCGTCAAAGAAGGAAGGCAGCACGAAGATATCGCTGGCATTATACACCTTTGCAAGCTCCGGCTGCGTCAGCCTTCCGGTGAATTCTACCTCATACGGGCACTCTCCCGCCATCTTGCGTATCTCTTCGTACTCTTCCCGGTTCCCTGCGCTTCCGGCAAGCCGGATCAGCAATCTATCCTTACGGCAGCGCTCTTCCCCGCCGTGACGGGCAGACAGAAGGGACAGACTTCGGATCAGACTCATGACTCCCTTCTTCTCCGCAATCTTTCCCGCGAAAACGATCCGCGTCACGCCGTCAGCTTTCTTCTCACCTGTCCGGAAGAATATTTTACTGTTATATCCCATTCCCACTTCCGTAATCTTCTCCGGAGCCGCGTCGTAGATATGGAGCACACCTTCTCTCTGCGCTTTCTGGGGAACGAATATCCTGTCAAGCTTCCGAATCTGTGTTCTGATATATTCCCTCCTGAGATCGGTCTTCACCATCTGCCTGAGATCGGTATTATGGCAGAACCCGTATATACGACGCTGCGGGAAATGTTCCCTGACCACGGCCGTAAGCAGATACAGGTGATGACACAAGATCAAATCAGGATTAAACTCCTCTGCCGCCCGGGCGATCACCTCCAGAAACGCCGATTCAAACATCTCCGTCATCTCCGGCGTCATATCACAATACCTTGTACTTCTGTAGGGCATCTCATCCGACATTCCAACGATAGGATAAGGTAATTTCCTGCTCTCAAAATACACCGGATAAAATCTCACTTCCGAAGGCAGCTCCACGGCGTCGTCCCGGTAAACGCCGGCTACGACCGCCTGTTCCCGACCCTTAAGGGCATATTCTTTTACAAGCTCCGTCAGATAGACTCCGCTTCCCGTACTATTGGGCTTCTGAGCCGTAATACTCAATATTCTCATGATTCATTTCCCGCCATCCGTATAATTTTTCACATGTATAATCAATTCTGAGAATCATCTGTGATTCTTTCATATATCGTAAAATAATATTCCAGATCGAAGCATGTCTGCTCTTCACTGATCTTCGTCATTCTCCACTCTTCATCCTGGTCCAGATTGGGAAAATACGTATCTGCGTCATAAGCATGATCAATCTTTGTGACAAGCGCCGTATCACATAGCGAAAGCATCTCACGGTATATACTCTCCCCTCCGATCACGTAGATCTCACCCTTGTATTTTCTGGCTTCCTCTACGGCTTCCTCTACACTATGGACGACTACCGCCCCTTTTACCTTATAACCCGGATTTCTTGTAATCACAATATTAACTCTGTTCTTAAGCGGCTGTCCCTGGGGAAAACTTTCAAGAGTCTTCCTGCCCATGATTACAATATTTCCTTTGGTTGTCTCCCGGAAAAACTTCATATCTGCCGGAATACTCCACATCAGCCGGTTATTCTTTCCTATAGCCCAATTCTTATCAACTGCCACGATCAGGTTCATCTGTTTCTCTCCCCTCTCTATACTGCCACCGGAATATCCCGGATCTGTTCATGTGTCTCATAGTCTGTCAATTTTACGTCGTCGGCCGTAAATGCATAGAAATCCTGAATTTCCGGATTCAGCCAGAACTTTGGCGCCGGAAGCGGCTCTCTCCCGATCAGCTCTTCCACCAGCGGCACATGCCTGTCATAAATATGCGCATCCGCGATTACATGGACGAATTCCCCCGCCTTCATACCGCATACCTGCGCAAGCATATGCATCAGCACCGCATACTGGCATACATTCCAGTTATTCGCGGTCAGGACGTCCTGGGAACGCTGGTTCAAAATCCCGTTCAGTATCAACTGCTCCGTCCCCCGCTCTTTCGTCACATTGAATGTCATACTATAAGCACAGGGGTACAGGTTCATCTCATGCAGGTCCTGATGAACATACAGATTCGTCATAATCCTGCGGCTGTAGGGGTTGTTTTTAAGATCATAGATTACCCTGTCGGTCTGGTCGAACATCCCTTCCTTATACACATGCTCTACACCCATCTGGTAACCGTAAGCTTTTCCGATAGAACCCTTCTCATCCGCCCAGCTATCCCAGATATGACTCTTAAGCTCATGAATATTATTCGATTTCTTCTGCCAGATCCACAGCATCTCATCCGTACAGCTCTTGATCGCAGTCCTCCGAAGCGTCAGCGCCGGAAATTCTTTTGACAGATCATAACGGTTCACCACTCCGAACCGCTTAATGGTATACGCCGAGCTCCCGTCTTCCCACTTCGGGCGGACCTTCTCCCCGCTTGTATCCGTTCCATGATCTATAATATCTCTGCACATCTCTATAAAGACTCTGTCCGCGTAACTCATAACTTCCTCCTTTATCCTCTCAAAAAAACTCCTGCAATACCCTTTTACAAGCTATCTCTCTGATTGTATCTCCCGCCAAAAATTCATTGACCGCGCTGATCCTTGCCTTATCATACGCCTGAAAAATAAGCTGCGCCTTTCCCGGATTATGATATACCTTCCAATATCCCGTCATGACTCCGCCCTTCCCCTTCTGCTCTATAAAACACCTTACATCGTCGATGGGATAATCCAGAAAAGCGCCGATCTCGTGAGGGAATCCCGCGCCGCGGCGAATATACCGGCAGACTCTTTCCGACAGCCTGTCAAGCGCCTTCTCAGGCTCCATCCATCCATATCCGAAGCGCTCCAGAAATCTTTTGACATCTGTTCTCCTAAGATAATCTGAAAGTTCTTTCTTCCTGTAAAAATACGCCAGACGCCTTCCCTTATCCGTGGACAGATATCTGTATTCAATGTCCGTATCCGCCAAAATCCCCTTCAGCTCCGTACAATATTGTTCCTCTATGTTGACGGCGCACGCCGTCTTCATTCCCTTTAAAAACGGGGCGCACCGAAGGACTATCTGAAACTGCAGACATTTCTTCAGGTCAAGGCTGGACAGCATATATGATACGACTTCTACCGGCATATTTCCTCCTCAGATTCCCAGAATAATTCTTTATCAATAGCATTTTCTCAAACGCCGGGAATTATTACAGGAAATCTAAAGATTCCGCAAGATGTCTTCCTGGTCGGCATCAGACTTTATATTTTCAAAGCTCTAAGGTTCTGTTATATTATACAATACTTTTTCCAGCATCTTTTCCAACGCCGCCCTTTCCTTCTTCGTCATTCCCAAGGTAAGTTTCTTATCAATTTTCTTGCGGTCCGACTCCATCCTTCTCTGTATATCATAGGCTTTCTCAGTCAGATAGATATTCTTGCAGCGCTTATCCTTCTCATTCGGCACCGAAAGAATGAATCCTTTATCATCCAGCCTTTTTAAGAGTCCTGTCACCGTAGGATTTCTAAGGCTCAATGCTTTCTCGATATCTCTTTGGTTTACCACTTCCTCATTGCTGCGGAACAGATAATCCAATACCGCGCACTGGGATGCCGTAATTCCCACCGTCTTCAAAAGACTGTTAAAATCTTTCTCATAAATCGTATTGATCTGCTTAAACATGAACCCGATCGGCATCCGTTCTTTCATCTGTATTCTCCTCTAGCTCATCCCTCGTATCTCTCTGACTGCGCAGATAATCGCCACAAGCGCCGCGGCGCCGTCCGCGATGGGCCCTGCATACATCACGCCGTCAATTCCCATGAAGATCGGGAATATCAGGATCAACGGAAGCAGAAATACAACCTGCCGGGTAAGCGACACGGCGACTCCCAGTTTCGCCTTGCCGATAGAAGTAAAAAACCCGGAAGACATTGGCTGAATCCCATTCAGGAACGTCAGGAACATAAAGATACGGAAATACCTCTCCGCAAAGCGGAAATACTCTTCACTTCCGGTTCCGAATATCCCCACCAGCTGACGGGGGAAAAACTGAAAACATAAAAAAAACATAATCCCGATCACGAGCGATATCCGAAAGGCTTTATAGTAAGTCTCCTTTACCCTTGCATACGAACCTGCCCCGTAATTGAATCCCCAGATCGGCTGACATCCCTGGGAAATCCCGATACAGATAGACATTAATACCATATTTACCTTGGATATTACTCCCACGCAAGCCAGCGGGATATCTGATCCGTATACAGAAGCCGCGCCGTAATAACGCAGCGTATTATTCATCGTGATCTGTACCGCCGCCATAGAAATCTGATTAATACAAGCGGCCATACCCAGCGACACGATCATCTTCAGGTATCTCCCCTCAGGCTTCAGCATCTCTTTCGTCAGTTGAAGCTTACGGAATCTGCAGAAATAGAGAATAACCAAAAACCCTGACACTACTTGTCCGATCACGGTCGCCCATGCCGCACCCTTAATTCCCAGATGGAATCCGAAGATAAATAACGGATCCAAAATCGTGTTGAGAACCGCGCCTGTCAGCATACAAGTCATAGAATACGCAGGACTTCTGTCGGCTCGGATCAGATGATTTCCCCCTGTCGTCAGGATCAGAAACGGAATCCCCCACGCGGTAATCCCTGTGTAATCCTGTGCATAAGGCAATACCTCCGGAGTCACTCCGAATATCTTAAGCAGCGGATCTAAGAACATCAGAACGATTCCGGCGATAATCATCCCGCAGACTACCAGCATAGTAAGCCCTGTTCCCACGATCCTGCAGGCTTCCTCCTGATTCCCCGCGCCGGATTCCAGATTATAATTCGACGAGCTTCCGATCCCCAGCAGCAGCGCAGTAGCCGTACAGATGATTGAAACAGGAAACGCGATATTCGTCGCCGCGTTTCCCAACATTCCTACTCCCTGTCCGATGAATATCTGATCAACAATATTATAAAGAGAGCTTACAAGCATACTGATAATCGCCGGTATCGCGAATCTTGCGATCAGCTTTCCTATCCTCTCCGTTGCCAGAGGATTTCCTTCTTTTTTGATTCCACTCATTTTCCTCACTCACCACAATATGTTTTAAAACCAGCACATCATTACATTATTCAAAAATTAACACAACAACCGACCGGATGCATAACAAAGGTATAGGAACCTGTTCCTATACCTTTTGCATACCGCGCCGCTTTCACCGTTTAACTACGGTCTCAGTCCCATGCCGCCTTCTAAAGTGATCGTCTCGCCGCTCATATACTTGAAATCAGGTGAAGCCAGCTGTACGCAGACACGTCCGATCTCCAACTCGGCATCCCCGTAATGGCCTGCCGGCGGCATCTTTACATTCTGCTTGAACGCTTCCGGATACGCCTTCTCAAAGTTCTCCAACTGTGCGGTCCATGCCAGCGGGCAGATAATATTCACATTAATACCGTCCTTGCCCCACTCATTCGCCGCTACACGCGTAAGTCCGCGAACACCTTCCTTCGCAGCCGCGTATGCACATTGTCCGTAATTTCCAAAAAGTCCTGCTCCGGAAGCGAAATTAATTACGGTTCCCTTCGTCTCCGCAAGATGCGGATGGCACGCCTTCATATAATAGAAAGTCGCGTACAATCCTGAATAAAGCGCCAGGTCAAACTGCTCCGTCGTATGATCTATCAACGTAACTCCGGAAGCAGACGCCTGCGCGTTATTGATCAGCACGTCGATCCTTCCGAACGTATCTATCGTCTGCTGTACTACATGATTCACCACCGCCTCGTTATCCGACCCTGCGGAAACGTCCGCCTGCACAGTCAGAACCTTGATTCCGTATAATCTCTCCAGTTCTTCCTTCGCGTCCTCAAGCTTCTTCACGTTACGTCCGGTAATTACGATATTCGCACCTTCCTTTGCATACGCGGTAGCAATTCCGTATCCGATGGAACCACATCTGCCGTCACTTAAAACAGAGCGGCCTCCTCCAGTAATAATCACTGTCTTTCCTTCCAAAAATCCCATAATTACGTTCTCCTTTCTATCCAGATCTTTCCTGAAGATTCCTTAATATAATTAGAATATCACTTTTCCCTGCGGAAAACAACTGAAAATAAATTAACAAGCTTATTCGCGCCTTATCCGCGTCAGCCGCCGGATATGCACGCAGGTATGCTCTCCTGGCTCGTTTCTTACAAATATAACATAAAAAAAGTTAGATAGATGAACCACCTATCTAACTTTCAAGAGCGACAGACGGGGTTCGAACCCGCGACCCCGACCTTGGCAAGGTCGTACTCTACCAACTGAGCCACTGTCGCATTTCTTATTTGTGTTCCTCAGAACAATAATTATATTACTACACACATGGATATTTGTCAACACTTTTTTACAATTTTTTTTATAATTTTTTTCACCATATTTTTCTTTTTCTCTCAACGCCCGTCCTTCACACCTATGCCTCCGTACACAGATTGAACCTTCTGTTTATCGACATGACATAGGTGTAAAAGCCAAAGACTCCGAAATTATCTTTCACGCAGGCTTAATATTCCTTCCGCCAGTATCCTTACATCATCCATGATGTAATCGAAAGCGCCTGCTTTATAGAGATTAATCGCAATCATTCCCACCGGCACCGCAAGAATCATAGCCAGCACGCCCCCCAGCTTATACCCCGCATATAACAACACCAGCGTAACCAACGGATTAAGCCCTATACTGTCTCCTACTAATTTAGGCTGTATCAACTGACGCACCAGCTGCGTCACTCCGTATAGAACCAGCAGCCCTACAACCATTCTGTAATCCCCCATCAGGAATTTATAGACCGACCATGGGATCAGCGCCGTACCGGTCCCAAAGAACGGAAGGAAATCAAGGAACGCAATCAAAAGCGCTAACAGAAAAGCAAAATGAATCCTTAATATCAGGAACCCCGCCGCCAGCAATACATAGACCACTATCATAATCTTAAATTGTGCTTTAAAGTATCCTCCTACCGCATATTTAAAATTATCGACTACCATCGTCATTCGTCTCACCAGAGCGTCCGGGGCAATCTGTTTCGACCACAGAAGTACCTCTTCGCGCTCTGCAATGAAAAAGTATGCCGAGATAAACGTCACAATTGTCGCGATCAATACAGAGGGAATTCCCTTGGCGACTCTTCCCGCCGCCGATACCGTCGGTTCACTGAGTCGGCCGATAATATCTCCCGCCGTCTTATCCAGATTATTCATAATTGTATGCCAACCGTCCTGAATTCCCGCCGGAAGCATCCGAAAGATACCGTTCAGATTCTCGCCGATCATATCCATCCCTGATTCCAGGTCCTGGTATATATCCGGAATGTCCCGCATCAGGCTTATAACCTCGCGCGCCAGCGTACTGACCGACAGGTAAGCCACTAAACCTACTAAGCCCAGCACGACTATAATAATCAGTGCGGAACCCCATTTTTTAATAAGGTTCACCCTCTTTTCAAGCCAGACTACAACCGGACTTGCAATGGACGCTATGAGCCATCCTATGACAAACGGCATGAAAAATCCTAATAATTTATATCCGAAATAAAGGAATAACGCTGTTCCCGCCAGGCTGATCGCAAGGCTCGCAACCACTTTCCAATACGGACGCGTATCTTGCGTCTCTTCTTTTATATCTTTCTCCATGTATCTGTTTCACCTCTTCATTGTCACACTCTGAGAACGGACAGAGATCTGTAATCTTCCATATTCTCTGTTACGCCAGATAATCTCTTTCAACCAGTTCCCACAGCTCGTCTCTTCCCTGCTTTGTGACAGAAGAAAAGGGGATCACCTTCGTTCCGTCAGGCAGCCCAAGTCCTTGTCTTACTATCTTGACCTGCTTATCCTTCTGGCTTCTCTTGATCTTATCAAACTTCGTAGCGATGATAATCGGGTGATATCCCTGCGAGACGATCCAATCATACATCATCTTATCGTTCACAGACGGTTCATGCCGGATATCAATCAGCAGAAATATTGCCTTAAGCTGTTTGGAACTATGAAGATAACGTTCCACCATCTCTCCCCATTTCTGCTTCTCCTGCTCGGAAATCTTCGCATAACCATACCCTGGAAGATCTACCAGATAAAGCTCCTGGTTGATGTTATAATAATTGATCGTCTGTGTTTTCCCCGGAGTCGCCGAGATCCGTGCATAGGACTTGCGGTTCATCAACGCGTTGATCAGCGAGGACTTTCCTACGTTGGACTTCCCGGCAAACGCGATCTCCGGCAGCTTATTTTCCGGCAGTCTGCTCGTAATTCCGCACACGGTTTCCAAATTTACGTTTTTTATAACCATTATTATCTTATCCTTCTACTTTCACTTACGGTTTCTCATCTTTTTTGCCTGTTTCACCGACCGACTGTCTTACTCACTGCCGCCCGGTCTTCTGCCGCTGCGTTATTTCTTCGATTTCGTACTCTTGCCTCCGCCCGCCAACGCCAGCTTCAGCACCTCGTTCATATGCGACACAGGGACGATCTTCAAGCCTTTCTTGATCTCGCCTGACAGCTCTTCTATATCGGACTTATTTTCTTTCGGAATCAACACCGTCTTAATTCCCGCATTCTTAGCCGCGAGAAGCTTCTCTTTTAAGCCTCCGATGGGAAGAACTCTGCCTCTTAACGTAATCTCGCCCGTCATCGCAAGATCTGCCCGTGCTTTTCTTCCTGTAATCGCCGACACCATGGCCGTCGCCATCGTAATTCCGGCGGACGGACCGTCCTTTGGAACCGCGCCTTCCGGAATGTGAATATGGACGTCGTGTTCTTTGAAGAAATTCTCGTCAATCTTCTGTTCCTTACTGACTGAACGGATGTAACTGATACCTGTCCTCGCGGATTCCTTCATTACATCGCCCATCTGCCCGGTCAGAAGAATCTCGCCCTCTCCCGGCATAACGTTCACTTCGATCTGCAAAGTATCCCCGCCTACGCTGGTCCACGCAAGCCCCCGGACGATTCCGACTTCATCCGCCTCATTAGCCATCTGGTAGATATATAATTCTTTCCCCAGATAATTATGAATATTCCGTTCTGTTACATGGATAAATTCCTTCTTATTCTCCAGAATCTCTTTCGCCGATTTTCGGCAGATATCTCCGATCTTTCGTTCTAGCTGCCGTACTCCTGCTTCTTTTGTATAGTTACGCGCCATCTTCCACAGCGCCTTTTTGCTGATCGCAAGCTGATCCGGCTTAAGGCCATGCTTTTCCAACTGCTTTGGTATCAGATGTTCCGTCGCGATATGCATCTTCTCATTCTCTGTATAGCTGCTGACTTCGATAACCTCCATCCGGTCTAAAAGCGGCCGGGGAATCGGCTGAAGTGTATTAGCCGTCGTTACAAAAAGCACCTCCGACAGGTCTGTCGGAACCTCCAGATAATGATCCCGGAACTTATGGTTCTGCTCGCTGTCTAACACTTCCAACAGCGCAGAGAAAGTATCCCCTTTATAATCATTGCTAACCTTATCTATCTCATCCAGCAGAAGAAGCGGATTCTTCACCTCTGCCTGCTTTAATCCATTCGCAATCCTTCCGGGCATGGCGCCTACATATGTTTTACGATGTCCGCGAATCTCTGCCTCATCACGCACCCCTCCAAGGGAAATCCGAACATAAGGTTTCTTAAGAGCTCTTGCGAGGGAACGGGCGACAGAAGTCTTTCCGGTTCCCGGAGGTCCCACCAGACACAGGATAGGCGCGTTGCCCTTCTTAGTAAGCGCCCGCACCGCCAGGAATTCCAGCACACGCTCCTTAACCTTCTCAAGTCCATAATGATCTTCTTCCAGTATCTCTTTGGCGTATCCGATATCCTGATGCTCTTCACACATCTTATCCCACGGCATCTCAAGCATCGTCTCGATATAAGTCCGTATCACACCGTTCTCCGCCTGGCTCCCCATCGAATTACGGAATCTGCGTATCTCTTTATTCAGCTTTTCCTTCACTTCTTCCGGCGCCTTAAGTTCATCCGTCTTCTGTTGAAATTCATCTGCATCCGACAGAGTATTATCATCTCCAAGCTCCTCGCGGATCAGCTTCGCCTCCTCGCGCAGAATATACTCTCTTTGGTTCTTATCCACACGCGCCTTGACTTTGGCCTGGATCTCGTCTTTGACATTGATAATCCTGATCTCGTTAACCAGCTTGCATGCCAGCAATTCGTAACGCTGCGTAACGTCCGTCTCCTCCAAAAGCTGCTGTAATTCTGTGTATGGAAAAGGCACGTTCGCTGCGACAATATCGATCAGCTTCTTAAGATCCGTAGTATTCTGAACCTGAAGAGTCAACTCCTTCGAAAGCTTGGGATTCTTCACCGCGTATTCCTTAAAGATATCCTGCATCCCTCGAACCATACCCATCCTGTCGTCAGGCTGGCTGATTTCATCCGGTAAAGTATCCACATCCGGCATCACCGTCACATTTGCCCGCAAATAAGGTTCTTCAAATTCTATCGTATTAATAAATGCCCTGGATTCACCTGTAATCAGGACTCTGTTCACCTTCCTGGGCAGTTTGATAATCTGGCGGACGGTAGCTATGCAGCCCACCTGGTACACATCCATCCTGCCGGGATCTTCCACTTCTCCATCCTTCTGTGTCGTCAGGAAGATCTTTTGTTCTCCTTCCATAACTTCTTCAATTGCCGCAACGGATTTGTGTCGGCTGACGTCAAAATGACGCACCATCTCCGGCAATATCGTGATACCCCTTAACGCCACCATCGGCAGACTCATTGTCTCTCTACTCATAAGCGATCCTCCTATTTCAACCAATATACTCCCGTAATCTCCTTTGCAGCCGTAATGAAGAGGGCAGGGACTACCCAAGAATATATACCAGCGTACACTTAAGGAACTCTATCTAATACACAAAGGGCGGGCACAATCTGATCTCTTGCACCCGCCTTCTATTCTTATGCACTCTCGGACTTTAATGAAACACGTTCACATTCCGGTTCTCCAATCCCTGTCACGGCGCCCTCCGTAATACGGCATGCCTTCAACGTATCATCTGACGGTGCCTTATACATGATGTCCATCATGATATTCTCCATGATCGCGCGTAAACCTCTTGCCCCTGTCTTTCTCTTCAACGAAGTCTCCGCCACTGCTTCCAGCGCTTCTTTATCAAATGTCAGCTCTACGCCGTCAAGTTCCAGCATCTTCTGGTATTGCTTCACAATTGCATTCCTGGGTTCCGTCAGGATGCGGATCAGCGCGTCTCTATCCAGCATCTCTAAAGATACCGTAACCGGTACGCGGCCTACAAGCTCCGGGATCAACCCGAACTTCACAAGATCCTGCGGCAGTACCTGCTTTAACAATCTGTCCACATCATTCTCATGCTTTTCACCGATATCCACATTGAATCCAATCGACTTACGGTCGATACGCTTCTCTATAATCTTGTCAATTCCTTCAAACGCGCCGCCGCATATGAAAAGAATATTTGTCGTATCAATCTGAATCAGTTCCTGATGCGGATGCTTTCTCCCGCCCTGGGGCGGTACATTCGCAACGGTTCCTTCAACGATCTTAAGCAGCGCCTGCTGAACGCCCTCTCCCGATACATCCCTCGTAATCGACGGATTCTCAGACTTTCTTGTTATCTTGTCGATCTCATCAATATAGATAATGCCATACTCCGCACGCTCAATATCGCCGTCCGCAGCCTGAATAATCTTCAGCAGTATGTTCTCCACATCCTCGCCTACATATCCGGCTTCCGTCAGCGCCGTTGCATCCGCTATGGCGAAGGGAACTCCCAGAATCTTCGCAAGTGTCTGAGCCAGCAAAGTCTTACCGCAGCCGGTAGGACCAAGCATAAGAATGTTGCTCTTCCCGAGTTCCACTCCCAGATCTCTTCCTGCCATAATCCTTTTATAATGATTATAAACTGCAACCGACAAAACCTTCTTCGCCTCATCCTGCCCAATCACATATTCATCCAGAAATTCCTTGATCTCCTCTGGTTTCAGCAAATTGATATCCGAAAAGGGATTCCATTGTCTTTCGTCGCCAAATTCAAATTCTTCTTCCAGAATCTCCGTGCATACGTCGACACACTCATCGCAGATATACGCCCCGTTGGGTCCCGCGATCAATTTCCTCACTTGATTCTGGGTCTTATTACAGAACGAACATCTTACCTGATCGTCGTTCCTTCCTACCATACTCTCACCTCATCTAGGACTTCTTACAAGCGTTAACGATTCTTGATCACTTCGTCGATCAATCCATATGCTTTCGCTTCCTCTGCCGACATGAAATTATCTCTGTCCGTATCCGCACTGATAACCTCGATCGGCTGCCCCGTATTCTCTGATAATATTTGATTTAATTTCTGACGGGTCTTCAAGATATGGTCCGCGGCGATCTGAATCTCCGTCGCCTGTCCCTGCGCGCCGCCGGACGGCTGATGAATCATGATCTCCGCATTGGGAAGAGCAAGCCTCTTTCCCTTCGTTCCTCCTGCCAGAAGGAATGATCCCATACTGGCGGCCATGCCGATGCAGATCGTCTCTATGTCGCACTTGATGTACTGCATCGTGTCATAGATCGCCATACCTGCAGTCACAGATCCGCCCGGACTGTTAATATACAGATGGATATCCTTCTCCGGATCTTCCGCCTCCAGGAACAAAAGCTGCGCCACAACGATACTTGCCGACACATCGGACACTTCTTCTCCGAGGAATATAATTCTATCCTTCAACAATCTTGAATAAATATCATAAGAACGTTCGCCCCGGCTTGTCTGTTCGATGACATAAGGTACCAGACTCATGTCTATGCCTCCTTCTATATGCAATGCCCTGTCTATTTCTCAACAGCATTATTTGTCAGGAACGTAATCGCCTCCTGAACCGCAATGTCTTCCTTCATCTGCTTCTTCTCTTCTTCTCCCATGAACTCCTTCATCTTATCGGCGTCCATCTGATAGTTCTTCGCCATCTTGGCGATCTCTTCATCTAATCTCTCTTCGCCGACCTCGATATTCTCCGTTTTTGCAATTGCTTCCAGTACCAGACGCGTCTCAATACTCTTCACAGCCTGTACTTTGATATCTTCCAGCATCTTCTCTCTGGTCATACCGGTGAACATAAAGTACTGCTCCATCGTCATACCCTGCGCCTGAATCCTGCGCTCGAAATTCTCGGCCATCTGTGATACCTGAGTGTCAACCATCGCTTCAGGAAGTTCATACTGCGCGTTATTTACCGCCTGTTCCACAGCCGCGTCTTCCTGCTTTTCTTTTCCTTCCGCAACCTTCTTCTCTCTGAGTTTAGCCTCAACATCGGCTTTATATTCATCTAACGTATCAAATTCAGATACCTCCGACGCAAATTCATCGTCAATCTCCGGCAGTTCCTTCGCCTTGATCTCGTGAACCTTACATTTGAATACGGCCGCCTTCCCTTTCAGATCCTCTGCATGATATTCTTCCGGGAAAGTCACTTTAACTTCCACGTCCTCACCTGTCTTCGCGCCGATCAGCTGATCCTCGAATCCAGGAATAAATGAACCGGAACCAATCTCTAAGGAATAGTTCTCGCCCTTACCGCCCTCAAATGCAACACCGTCTACGAATCCTTCATAATCCAGGATAATCTCGTCTCCATCCTGTACCGGACGGTCCTCTACCGTAACTTTTCTCGCATTCTTCTCTGCTTCTTCCCGTATTCTGGCGTCAACCTCCTCAGGCGTCACCTCGTCAGAGTATTTCTCCACTTCCAACCCTTTATACTGTCCCAGTGTCACCTCTGGTTTTAACGCAACTTCTGCGGTAAAGATAAAAGGCTTTCCCTTCTCGAGCTGGACAATATTGATCTGCGGTCTTGATACGATATCCTCTTCACATTCGTCATATGCCTCTGCATATGCTTTCGGAATCAACTCGTTCGCCGCATCCTCATAGAAAACCTCCGCTCCGTACATCTTCTCGATCATCTGACGCGGAACCTTCCCCTTACGGAATCCCGGGAGTGAGATCTTATTCTTCTGCTTCTTATATACGCTCTGCAGCGCATTTTCTAAATCATCGGCCGAAACTTCGATTGTCAGCTTCGCCATGCTCTTTTCTAATTTCTCTACCTGTAAACTCATTTATATTTCCTCCTGTTTCTATCCCGCCTTCCGGTAGCTGGAAACCCGGGTATACTCTACTCATTACATTCACCAAAGAAGTATAACACAAACAATTGTAAATATCTAGTGCAATATTCACAGAATTTTCGCCAAAAAGACGCCTATGATTCATCCAGCCGAAGGATTTTCCTAAACAGACGGTCCATATCATCCTCGTCCACAGAAGCATCCTCTCCCCGTCCGGCATGGACCCGCAAGGTGACGGTTTCCTTATCGCCATATTGAATATCCATATATGCCGTATCCAACAGTTCATATGCATGGTTAATTATGTCGCTCAGAATCTTCTGGTCTGTCTCTTCTTCCGTCTCCCCTTCGTACTCTCCCGCTTTGATCTTCTCCGCCATCTTAAGCGAATCCTCCGTAAGCATCTGCCGGAAATTCACGAATACATCCGCAGGCCAGATATCAACCGTTACTTTATATTCTTTCTTCCCTGTTTTCTCGGCCTCCCCGACGCCGTAGCGCATCGTCAGGAATATCTTTGATACCAGTTCTGCGAATCTGGAACTCTTAAGCTCGCCTATATCCATTCCGCTGGTGATATTCCCGGCGACGAAACGGTCGATCGAATCCTGATACGCTTTCATCAGAGCTTCCTCCGACGCGTCTTCCATGAAACCGGCCGCTCCGGATATCTCCCCCTGGAAAGTAAGATCCAGAAGCGCCTGTACATAACCCGACGCGTCAAAATCCTTTCCGCATCCTGTAGCGCTCATCAGAACGGCAATACATAAAGCGCAGATCCTGAGTTTTACCGTATCATGCAGGCTATTTCCTCTCATAGACAATCGATTTTGCAATCTCATCCGCCTTGTCCTTCCCTGTCAATATCTCGATCAGTTTTAACGCAAATTCTATCGCCGTTCCCACTCCCTGACTTGTGATCAGATTACCGTCCACCGTCACCGGCGCGCCTGTAAGCGCGGCGCCCTGAATATCCTTCTCCACGCTGGGATGACAGGTAACCCGTTTCCCTTTAAGAAGGCCAAGATTACTAAGAATCGTAGGCGCCGCGCATATCGCTCCGATCTTCTTCCCTTCCTGGAAGAAGTCTTTTACAACCCTGCGCACACCTTCGTGAGCATCCAGATTCGTCGTACCCGGTATACCGCCCGGAAGCACGATCATATCTGATTCAACAAAGTTCACTTCCTCAAACAGATCTTCTGTCTGCACGTTAATCCCATGCGCGCCATGGACGGTATAATCCTCCATAATAGAAACCGTATCCACATAGATTGTCGCTCTTCTTAAAAGATCTACAACAGTCAGACCCTCAATCTCTTCGAATCCGTCCGCTAAGATCACACTTACTTTTTTCATGGTATTTTCCTCCTTGATTAGCAGTTTTATTCTCAAAATATTTTCTTGTTACATAGTATCATTCTTTACTTTTAATGTAAACTATATTATGCTATTCTTGTATTGGTTTATCAGAACATATAATTTGGAGGATCTGCAATTGGAAATCGAACGTAAATATCTGATACGGCGTCTCCCGGAACATATCGCCGACAGGATCTGCGCTGCTTCAGAAGACACAGACACTTTTGCCGGCGCGGATATCTATCCCTGCCGTATTATCACACAAGGCTACCTAAACACCGACCCGGTCATACGGATTCGGCAGGATAACGATCTGTATGAACTCACCTACAAATCCAAAGGTTTTATGGCAAGGCAGGAATATAATCTTCCCCTCACAAAAGAAGCCTATGAGCATCTTCTTATGAAGATCGACGGACGCCTGATCAAAAAGAAGCGTTACATGATCCCTTTAGATTGCGGCCTGACCGCGGAGCTGGACGTCTTCGAAGAACATCTGGCGCCCCTTATCCTCGTAGAAGTGGAATTTCCTACCGAAGAAGCCGCTCTTTCTTTCGTCCCTCCATCCTGGTTCGGAGAAGACGTAACATTTTCCGGAAAATATCACAACAGTAATCTGAGCAGATCGTAACGCAACATTTTGTTGCTTAGTTGCGTTTCTAAACATTTCGTTGCACAGATATCTATTTGAGCGGTAACTTGTTATACTACAAGTGAGATAACTTGTAGGAGTTCATGTTATGCCAAATATACAACTTTCCAACAATTTAAGATATCTGAGAAAACAATACCAACTTACGCAAGATCAGATGGGTGAGATCCTGAACATATCCAGGCAGGCATATTCTAATTATGAGACGAGCAATCGTACGCCTGATCTGGATACGCTTCTTTTTCTTTCAAATTTCTATAAAGTCACCCTGGACGAATTAATCCTTGCAAACCTGAAAGATAACAGACGATATCCTGAAAAGATCTCTGAAGATCTTACCCCTTACATTCTCACAAAGAACGCAAAAACCGGTAACACGATCTATCTCACGGAGGAGGAAATGGATGTCATCACCCGTTTCCGCGCTCTTTCCAATGAGAACAAACAGATCATTACCGGCTTTCTTCATGCAAACTCTTGATCAGTCAGATAATGCAAAACCGTCATGTACGGCGTTCATCGCTTTGTCAATTTCCTTCTCCGGAACCAATACCGTGATACGGATCTCGGAAGTCGAGATCATATTGATATTAATCCTGGAATTATACAAAGATTCAAACATCTTAGCCGCCACTCCGGGATTACTCATCATCCCGGCTCCCACCACCGAAAGCTTCGCTACGTCTTCATTCCAGGTAATCTCCCGGATTGTCAGTCTCTCCTTATTCTCCTCCAAAACCTTGATCGCAGCCGGCAGATCGTCCGACGCTACCGTAAACGAGATGTCCTTCGTCCCCTCGCGTCCGACGGACTGCAGGATGATATCTACATTAATACTATTCTTCGCCAGCGTATCAAAGATACGGAATGCGATTCCCGGTTTATCTACGACTCCGATCACTGAGATCCTGGCTGTATTCTTATCGGCCGCCACGCCTGTCACTAATAGTTTTTCCATCCCTTTCGCCTCCTTGACCACGGTTCCTTCCGAACGGTTCAGGCTGGACCGCACCACCAGCTCTACGTTATATTTCTTCGCCATCTCCACGGAACGGTTATGAAGTACTTTAGCTCCAAGGCTTGCAAGTTCCAGCATCTCGTCGTATGTGATCATATCGATCTTTCTTGCATTCTTAACAATCCTTGGATCTGCGGTAAACACTCCGTCCACATCCGTATAGATCTCACACCTGTCTGCATGGAGCGCCGCCGCCAGCGCTACCGCCGTCGTATCCGAACCGCCTCTTCCAAGCGTCGTGACGTCGTCATACTTATTCACACCCTGAAAACCGGTGACGATCACGATCTTCCTGGAATCCAGCTCGTGCAGGATCCGTTCCGTCTCTACACGTTTAAAACGGGCGTTCCCATATCGGGAAGTCGAATGCATCCGCACCTGGAACGCATTCAATGACACAGCCGGAACATCCAGCGCCTGCATCGCCATCGCCATCAAAGATACCGACACCTGCTCCCCCGTCGTCAGGAGCATATCAAGCTCCCTCTTCTTAGCCTTCGGATTAATCGTACCCGCAAGTTCAAGCAGTTCATCCGTCGTATCTCCCATAGCCGACAGTACGATTACAACGTCATGCCCTTCTTTATAGTCTTCTATACATCTTCTGGCGACATTGAAGATCCTCTCCTTATTCGCAACCGAACTGCCGCCGAATTTCTTCACTATCAGCATAACTCCTCCTGTAATAAATGACCGATCAGACGAAATCCCTCCGGCCAATTCTTCCCTGTCCGGGCTGCAGACTGTTCGTCATATCTGACAGACGCGTCTATCCCCTGCGAAAAATCCGTACTGTCGTATAGCAGATACGGAACAGGTTCCCCCGTGTGGGTACGGACTTCAATCGGCGTCGGATGATCCGGAAGCAGGAGCAGCCGGAAATCCTCGCCCGCCTCCTTAAGTCCTTCTGTCAAAGGCTTCAGCACTTTCTCATCCACATATTCGATCGCCGCGATCTTATCCTCCATACTTCCCTGATGTCCCATCTCGTCAGGCGCTTCTATATGAATATACGCAAAATCATATCCGTCCTCAGTCAACGCTTTGACGGCTGCTCTGGCTTTGCCCTCGTAATTCGTATGAAGGCCGCCGTTCGCTCCCTCAACCAGGATACGATCCATACCTGCGCCTACTGCGATTCCTTTAAGAAGATCCACAGCGGAAACCATGACCCCCTTCTTCCCTGTCCTCTCTTCAAAGGAAGTAAGCGCGGGTCTTTTTCCCGCACCCCAGAACCAAGCGGAATTCGCAGGTTTTAATCCTTTCTCTCTCCGTTCGGCATTCAATGGATGTGCTTTTAAGATCTCATAACTTCTCTTCATCATTCCGCATAAAATCTCATCCTCCGGAAGGTATTCTCCGATTCTTCTCGTCAGAATATCGTGAGGCGGAGTTAACTCAGAGACGCATCCTTCCTTCTGAACCAGAAGATGACGGTAACTGGTTCCGACATAGAATTTATACCCGTCCCCTTCAAGTTCTTTCTTCAATGCTTCGATAAGGACGGCGGCGTCAGCCGTATCAATCTCGTCCGAACTGTGGTCGATCATAACCTGATCCTCGTAACCTCCCTCGTCTTCCGATACCGTCACAAGATTACACCGGAAAGACACGTCCGTATCCTCCATCTCGACTCCGATACTCAGCGCCTCCAGCGGAGACCTCCCCGTATAATATAGCTTCGGGTCATACCCCATTACCGCCAGATTTGCGGTATCGCTTCCCGGAGCCATCCCTTCCGGAACCATAGACGCCGTCCCCAGTTCTGACTCAGGCGCAAGCGCGTCCATCACCGGAGTCCTGGCCGCCGCAAGCGTGGTCTTTCCGTCTAACTCCCGAAGCGGTCTTCCGGCCATTCCATCGCTTAATACAATCACATACTTCATATCTCTTCGCTCCAGCCCTCCACACGTATCATATGGAGGATCTGATCACGGTAGATATTCGCTCTGGTTACATAGTCTCCTTCCATCATCACAGGAGTCACGAAGCCGAATTCACCTTCCAGCCCTTCCGCCTTCACAATTTCAATCTCCCCGAAGGAATCCTTAAGCCCAGGCAGCATCTCATTCTCATCTCCTCTAATTCGAATAAAGAATCGCCGCTTTGCATCCGCCTTATCCTCCAGCTGCAGTTTTTCCTGCTTCCACATGGTCATGATATTCCGGTTCAGATGTTTTGCCGCGTCTACCACGTCCGATACCACGGCGCTGGCTGTCGGGAGTTTGCCCGCGCCGCTTCCATAGAACATCGCGTCCCCGAGGACGTTTCCATGTACGAAGATAGAATTAAATACTCCATTCACATTATAAAGCGGATGCGCCGGATAAAGCATAAAAGGAGCGACGATCGCATGCAGTCTGTTTCCTGCGTGACGCTTGCTGGACGCCAACAGCTTAATCGTCGTACCCATAGCCTTCGCGTACTTCATATCTTCCACTGTAATCTCTGTGATTCCTTCACAATAGATATCCTCAAAATCAACCTGCTGTCCGGAGATCAGAGAAGACAGAATCGCGATCTTCCGGCATGCGTCATAGCCTTCTACATCCGCTTCCGGATTCCGTTCCGCATATCCGTTCGCCTGTGCTTCCTTAAGGACAGTGTCATAATCCGCCCCTTCATAGAACATCTTCGTCAGCATATAATTCGTCGTTCCGTTCAATATGCCCGTGATCTCCTCAATCTCATCCGCCGTCAGCGAAGAATTCAGAGGACGGATAATCGGGATACCGCCGCCTACGCTTGCTTCAAACAAAAAATTAATCTGATTTTCTTCAGCGATGGACAGCAGCTCCGCTCCATGTTTCGCCACAAGCGCTTTATTAGACGTCGCCACGCTCTTTCCCGTCTGAAGACAACGCTTTACAAACGTATAGGCAGGCTCGATCCCACCCATCACTTCTACGACGATCTTGATCTCGTCATCCTCTATAATCTTCTCAAAATCATGGATAATCTTCTCCTGAACAGGATCCTCCGGAAAATCTCTCAGATCCAGTACGTATTTGATATTCAGTTCATCACCGATTCTCTGGTTGATCCGGGCGCCGTTGGTATTCACAACCTCTACAACTCCGGACCCCACCGTACCATATCCCATAACCGCTATATTTATCACTGCTGTCCCTCCTCTGCTCCTTGAGCGCTTCCCATCGTCTTCTTTAAATAAGCATTCATAAAAAGGTCGATATTGCCGTCCAATACCGACGTCACATTGCTGTTCTCCACATTCGTCCTGTGATCCTTGACCATAGTATACGGCTGCATCACATAAGAGCGGATCTGATTACCGAATCCAATCTCCTTTACTTCGCCTCGGATATCCGATACCTTCTCCGCCTGCTCTTGTTCCTTCAGTAGCTTAAGCTTCACCTTCAGCATCTGCATGGCTTTCTCTTTATTGTGATGCTGGGAACGTTCATTCTGACACTGTACCACAATCCCCGTGGGAAGATGTGTGATCCGGATTGCCGAAGAAGTCTTATTGACATGCTGTCCCCCCGCCCCGCTCGCCCGGTAAGTATCAATCTTCAGCTCGTCGTCCCCGATCTCGATATCGATCTCATCTTCAATATCCGGAACCACATCACAGGATGCAAAGGACGTCTGCCGCTTTCCGGCCGCGTTGAAAGGGGAGATCCGCACCAGTCTGTGAACCCCCTTCTCAGACTTCAGATACCCGTAAGCATTCTCTCCATTCACTTCGAAAGTCACCGCTTTTGTTCCCGTGATATCCCCGTCCAGATAGTCCAGTACCTGGATGGAGAAACCTTTTCTCTCGCACCAACGACTGTACATCCTATATAACATGCTCGCCCAGTCGCAGGACTCTGTTCCGCCTGCTCCCGCATGGATCGTGACAATCGCGTTACAGGAATCATATTCGCCGGACAGCAATGTCCGGATACGAATCTCCTCGAACACTGATTCAAACTCGCTGATCTCTCCTTCTATTTCCTTGACCATAGAGGCGTCGTTCTCCTCATACCCCATCTCGATCAAAAGCTTGATATCCTCATAGGATGTATAAAGCGCCCGAATCGTCTTCACCATCTCCTGAAGGCTCTTTAATTCCTTCATGAACCTCTGGGATTCCTCCGGATTATTCCAAAATCCCGGTTCTTCTATCTTTCGTTCTAACTCTTCTATTCTTCTCTCTTTGCCTGCGAGGTCAAAGTGAATCCCTCATCTCGGCAAGAGGTTCTTCATATGCGTTCAATAATGTCTTAAACTGATCTAATTCAACCACCTGATCACCTCTTTCTTTTTATAATCATAATCTAATCTGTATCGGGCGCTATTTTCGCCCGCAGCACTGCTTATATTTCTTTCCGCTGCCGCATGGACATGGATCATTCGGATATACTTTCTTCTCCGCACGTTTCTTCGGACCGCGTACGGCAGTATCGTCCTTGTTCGTTCCTGTCACCTTCGCAACCTGCTCCCGTTCCACTTTCTGCTCGATTCTTACATGGAACAGAGCGCGAATCGTATCCGCGGCGATCGCCTTCGTCATCTCGTCGAACATCTCATAGCCCAGCATCTTATACTCAACCTTCGGATCCCTCTGACCGTATGCCTGGAGACCGATTCCCTGCCTGAGCTGATCCATGTCGTCGATATGCGCCATCCACTTGGCGTCAATAACCTTAAGAAGGATCACGCGCTCGATCTCCCGAACATGCTCCGCTTCCGGGAACTCAGATTCCTTCGCCTCATATGCCTTTGCCGCGCGCTCTTTCAGAAGATGTTTCAATTCCTTCTGTCCGATCCCCCGGATATCCTCGTCTGTAACCGCCGCGATCGGAATCGTATTGTGAATCGTCAGATTCAGCTCCGCGAGATTCCACTCATCGTAATCCTGATCCGGACTGGTTACCATATCCACGATATTCTCCACATACTCGTTCATCATATGGAAAATGGAATCACGCATATTCTCTCCGTCCAGCACACGGCGTCTCTCCTCGTAGATAATCTCCCGCTGCTCGTTCATAACCTGATCATAATCTAACAGATTCTTACGGATTCCAAAGTTATTGCTCTCGATCTTCTGCTGCGCTTTCTCGATCGCGCTGGAAAGCATCTTATGTTCGATCTGTTCGCCGTCCTCAACTCCCAATGCATTAAAGATACCCATCAGTCTCTCCGAACCAAACAAACGCATCAGATCATCCTCCAGAGAAATATAGAATCTGGATTCTCCCGGATCTCCCTGACGTCCGGAACGTCCGCGAAGCTGATTATCGATACGCCTGGATTCATGGCGCTCCGTACCGATGATCTTCATACCCCCCGCCGCTCTCGCCTCATCGTCCAGTTTAATATCCGTACCGCGGCCCGCCATATTCGTGGCGATCGTAACCGCGTCATGCACGCCCGCCTCGGCTACGATCTGCGCTTCCATCTCATGGAACTTCGCATTTAACACATTGTGCTTGATCCCGCGCCGTTTTAACATTCCGCTCAGCAATTCTGAATTCTCTATGGTAATCGTACCTACCAGAACCGGCTGATGTCTTCTGTGGGCTTCCTCGATCTCGTCGCACACCGCGCGGTACTTCTCCTTCTGTGTCTTATATACCGCGTCGTCAAGATCCTTACGAATAACCGGAAGATTAGTAGGTATCTCAACTACATCCATACCATAGATCTCGCGGAACTCCTTCTCCTCAGTCAGCGCCGTACCGGTCATACCGGCTTTCTTTACGAATTTATTAAACAAATTCTGGAACGTAATGGTCGCAAGAGTCCTGCTCTCTCTCTTAACCTTCACATGTTCCTTCGCCTCAATCGCCTGATGAAGTCCGTCCGAATAACGCCGTCCCGGCATGATACGTCCCGTGAATTCATCTACAATCAAGACCTCGTCCTCTTTTACCACATAGTCCTTGTCTCTGAACATCAGGTTATGCGCGCGTAGCGCCAGGATAATATTATGCTGAATCTCCAGATTTTCTGAATCAGCCAGATTATCAATATGAAAGAACTGCTCAACCTTCTTCACGCCGTCTTCAGTCAGGTTGATATTCTTCTCCTTCTCGTTGACAATAAAATCGCCCGTCTCTTCAATATCCTCTCCCATGATGGCGTTCATCTTACTGAATTCCCCGCTGGCTTCACCCCGTTCCAACTGACGCGCCAGGATATCGCATGCCTCGTAAAGTTTCGTAGATTTGCCGCTCTGTCCGGAGATAATAAGCGGAGTTCTCGCCTCGTCAATCAATACGGAGTCCACTTCGTCAATGACGGCATACTTAAGCCCTCTCTGAACCAATTGCTCCTTATAGATAACCATATTATCTCTTAAGTAGTCGAATCCCAGCTCATTATTTGTCACATAGGTAATATCGCAATTATACGCCGCACGTCTCTCGTCATTGTCCATGCTGTTCAGTACGACGCCCACCGTAAGTCCCAGAAACTCATGTATCTGCCCCATCCACTCCGCGTCACGCTTTGCCAGATAATCATTGACGGTGACGATATGTACGCCTTCACCCGGCAATGCGTTCAGATAAGCGGGAAGCGTTGACACCAGCGTCTTACCTTCGCCGGTACGCATCTCGGCAATACGTCCCTGATGAAGGATTACTCCGCCGACAATCTGTACCCGAAAATGCCGGAGGCCTATCGTACGCACAGACGCTTCCCTCACGGCGGCATATGCCTCGGGAAGGATATCGTCCAGCGTCTCTCCTTGCGCAAGCCTCTCTCTGAATTCCCTGGTCTTATTCTTAAGCTCACTATTCGAAAGTTTCTGCATCTCCGGCTCTAATGCCTCCACGGCATCTACGATCGGATAGATTCTCTTCAACTCATTTTCACTATGTGTTCCGAATATTTTCTGTATTAACCCCATATAGATAAAAGCTCCTTATCAGTAATTATGGCCGCAGTACAACCACTTTATCCCTCATTTTAGCACTATCCCGCGTTCAATTCAACTAATTTATAAAGTGTTCACAAACTGTTAAAGACATCTATCGGAATCTGCAGACTTTTTCATAGGGAATCTCTCCTCCGAAAAGGTTAAGAGCGCTTCCTATCGTAAAGTCAAGCCGCCCCTCCGAGAGGATCTGAAACCGTTTCAAATCATCAAGACTTCCAATCCCTCCCGCATATGTAATCACATTCCTTTTATGTCCCCTTAACAGCTTAACCAGTTCCTCGTCGACTCCGGCCGCTCTTCCTTCCACGTCCACGCCGTGCACCAGGAACTCGTCGCAATACTCCGAAATCTCTGCCAGGAGCGTCTGAGTCAGTTTCACCTCGGTAAATGTCTGCCAGCGGTTCGTTACAATATAGTAATCTCCGTCTTTCTTCCGGCAGCTTAAATCAATCACTACATGCTCTTTTCCCACAGCCCGGCGCAGACTCTCCATATTCTCCCAACGTATGACTCCGTCCTGAAATACATAAGAAGTGACGATCACATGGCTTGCCCCTGACCGCAGATATTCTTCGGCATTATAAGACGTCACGCCTCCCCCTATCTGGAGTCCCTGAGGATATGCCGCCAACGCATTCATCGCCTGTTTCTTCGTCTTAATATAATATTCGGAGGAGGGCGGATTCAGGAGAATCACATGTCCGCCCTTAAGCCCGTCTTTCTGATACATCCGCGCAAAATAATCTGCATCCTGCTCCGCCTGATAATTCTCTACCGCCTGATTGTTCTTATCTGTAAGACTCCCCCCTACGATCTGCTTCACCGTCCCGTTATGTATGTCTATACATGGCCTGAATCTCATAAGTCTCTCCTTCCCGGCTCTTCTGTCCCGTCATTATCCGTTCGTTTTACTCTGCAGATCAGAAATCTGAGCGATTAATTGACTCCTTCTCTCGCCCATACTTCTTATCTTTTCATTTAAATTGGATAATTTCTCATTCCGGCGGGCTGCAATTTCATATCTATGCGGGTTCGTGTAACTTGGTTCCGGTCTGGACATCAACTCGCTAATACTGCTCTGAGTCCGACTAATAGCGTTGTCAAGATTAGAAAGCTTTTGTTGTTTTTCTAATAACCGCTCCTGTATTTTTTGCAGATATTCCCTGTGCCGCTGCTCTCCCGCTATCCTCTTCGCATCATAAAATCTTTGCTTTGCAGCATTAAAGCGTTCTTTCAAATTCTGGTTATCTTTTCCTGCATTTCCCGCGTCATAAAATTGCTGTGAAAGACTTCGCATCTGATCGGCGGCGGACCGAAAATCCGATGTACAGTACAGTGATTCCGCCTGACTGATAATACTTTCTTTTCTGGCCTTGGCCGCATTATATTCCACCTGACGCTTTTCATAATCCTGCCTGGCTCTGTCAAACAAAGTCTGTCGGGCGCGGCTGAATCTCTGCCACAACAGATCATCATCCTTCTTCGCAGCTCGGGGAGTCGATTTCCACTGTTCCATAAGCGCCCGCATTTCATCTTTCGCAACTTTAAAATCCGATGCATATGCAAGTGATTCTGCCTGACTGACGATAGATTCCTTCTTATATCTCGCCTCCTGCTGCTGTGCTTTCCGCTTTTCATATTCCCTTTTTTGCTTTTCACGTATCTCTGTACGGATGGAATTGAACCGCTCCCATAATTCGTCGTCTTTTTCTCTGGTCGTACGGGGAAGCGTCTTCCACTCATCAAACAATCGATTCATCCCGTCGCGAACGGCATTGGAGTCAGACTCCAAAAGATATCGCAGATCCTGAGCTTCGCTGATAATACGTTCCTTCTTCGTCCATGTCTGGTTATACACTTGTTTCTGCCGCTCTTGCCGCCTGCTGAATAAATCATTTTTTGCAGCTTTAAATTCTCGTTTTAAAGCCTTATTATCAGCGTAACCGCAAGATCCGACGCTAAAGAACTCCGATTCCAACTTATTAATCTTGTCTGCATATCCTGGCGCTTCATAATCAAGATAAGAGATTTGCCCTATGATTTCTTTCTTTTTTTTGATCCTATCCTGCCGGGCCTCGTTGCTATACGCGTCTCTTTTACTAGTGGCTTCTATCTCATGTCTGCCGCCGTCTTCTAAGTCGGGATGCCTGTCCAGTGTCGTCTGAAAGAGACCGTCAATTTTTTCTACGATATAATGACCGTGTCCTTCGCTGTCCCCTCCGTCCTTTCCTCCATAAAAAGCTTCGATTTCTAACGTATCGCCCTTTTTATCTCTCCATTCACGGACAACTGCTTTAGGATCTCCAAAATTACTAATAACATCACGTGTATTAACTAAATCTTTCCTGTCCATATTCCCTCCATACTCTAATTGAACAAATTCTCCGATAACCTTAACAAACACTTTAGATTCATTATACTTATCGGAAAAATTCTTATAAAATTAAGCAAAAACCGTGACCGTAATATGTCTCAGAGAAACATCCCCACAGCCGCTCAAAATTGCAATACGACACAAATAAAAAGAGGACTGCCTATTTTCCGACAATCCCCTTTTTCTATCACACATAATAACAGTTATGCCATATCGCTCATTTTATTCGACAGGGTTTCGCTTCCCTGTTATCTGATAAATTTCAGATTATTCACCTGTCCTTGGAGACTTTGTCTTAACTGGTGTAACCGGCTCGCCTTTTGCATTGTAAGGAACAACCTTACCGTTAGATGTTACTTTAACGTAAGCAACTGGTGATAAGCTGGTAAAATGTACGGTAACACGTGCGTCGTCGCCGTATAATTCAACGATTCCCTCTAATACTTCCCATCTGCCGTTTACATAGTGAAGTACATAGATGCTGTCGCCATTCTTAAGTCCCTGCTCTGATGCAGATCCTACGCTAACCTGAATATCAATTCCGCCTGCCGGTATCGGCTTGTCAATCCAATTGCCGTTCTCGTCATATTCGCCGTAACGAATATCACCCGTCTTCATCAGAGCGCACTGAACGTCGTTCGGAAGATTACAAGCTGCTTTAATAACCTCTTCGATCTTCTCTGGGTCGCTGAGAGTATCAACAACTTCTTTATACTGCTCCTCTGTAAGATCCTTTTTAGCATCGCTAAGGTATCCTGGCATTACATCGTATTCCAACTCGCTTGAGAACCAAACTGCCTCGACAACTGTTAATCCTTCGTTGTACTCTTTCTCCATTTCCTTACGAATCTCTTCGTCGGTCTTTGGAGGATCTACTGGCTTCTCAGTCTTCGGCGGATCCTGCGGGCTTGGATCTTTATCTTCTACTTCTGTCGCAAATGCTGTCATGCTCATGCTAAGGCAAAGAACGCCTGCGCTAATCAGAGCAACTAATTTTTTCATTTTCATTTTGTTTACTCCTTCCTTTTTTCTGTTACTTTGTGTGATTATATATTAAAGCTTCTCATGCCTTAATATCTCTAAAAACATCTAATCTTCCCTTGTCGCGTTCACCATCCATCTATTGTTCGGGGCGTTGGAAATACATGTGGAAAGAGTGATAATCCCTGTCTCCTGCGTCACATTCACCTCGTTATTGACATGTCCGTTAATCGAGCTTCTAAGCTCATCCAGATATGTCTGGAAATCCGCCGGATCAGAGAAGTTGTAATTCTCCATCAGGTAACGGTCGTCAAAGGTAATCGCGGCAAAAATCCTGTACTTCAACGTCTTATCCGGAAGATAGATATAGATATAAGGATTACCGTCAAAAAAAGCCTGATCTTCGAACTTGTGGAGATCCGCAAACATACTGCCGTTCTTCATGTTATGTCCGTATATAACATTGACCGGATCGGTGAAATCCTTTGCATTATACTTTTCCGTATAGATGGAACCCGGAAGCCCTTCCAACCCCTCAATCGTGTGATCAAGATAATAAGAGATATCATCGGAATCACTTTGAAGAATCGGATAATCCACGTTCGTTCCCGGTATCCAGATCCAGGCGTACACATCCGGATTCACAGCCTGAGCGGCTGCAAAATCAATCTTCCGGTATATCGGATCATCCGCGTCTACCGTCACTTCGATTTTTAAATCGTCATACCGTTTCGCCGCCTTATCAGGATCTGCTTTTTTCGCCTGTTCAGCCGCCGCTTTGGCTTTCTGCTCAGAATTATACAGGTAGAATCCGGCTCCCGCCCCGGCTCCCGCCAACACCACCAGCACAAGGACAATGATGATAATCCTGCTTTTTCCTAATCCTTTTTTGCTCTTTTTAGGTTGATCCTGTTCGAATTCTTCTTGAATCATGTTAATTTCCCTCCGTCAAATATCCATACTGTTATTTCTGTGCAATTTCCTCGTAAAAATAACTAATCACAATCTCTTTCAACTGCTCTTGGTTCGGAATATATTCCATCACCTCGCCGGGCCATGTCGCCTCTCCCGGAACCGTCGTCATATTCTCGGCGCTTAGGTTCACTTCTAATAATTCCGGCACAAGATACGCGATATCCTCTACCGTAATATTCGTACACATGTTGTCTTGCAGACCGTTATATATATTAAGAGGAAGCGAAAGATCATTCCTTACCACTTCTTTTGCCGTAGCAAAATAATTCGTTATGTATTGCTTCTGCCGGTCCAACCTCCCAAGGCTGCTGCCATAAACCTGACTATCCCGTTCCCGTACATAATCCAGCGCCATGTCTCCCATCAGATGAACCACCTCGCCGGCATAATATGTTCCGCTGTCTCCCTCCACATCTTCCAGTATCTGTACGTCCACACCGCCGATTGCGTCGTTCAAAATCGAGACGGCGTTCAGATTGATGGAACAGTAACGCTGGATCGGCACCTGATAGAGCAGATTGGATACTGTTTCAACCATCAGTTCACAACTTGCGGCAGCGTCTTTCCCGTATACATATTGATAATTAAGCTGCACGTTCTCGTTCCGGTCAAAATTGCCTTCAGGATCTATAACTTTGATCTGCGTAATCGTCTCCCGCGGAATAGCGAGCATCTTAATCTCACCGCTCTCAACATTAATACTAATTAGAACGATAGTATCCGCGAAGCCTTCGCTTCCGGATTCCACCTGAGGAATTATGGTTTTTTCTTCAATCGGGATATCTTTATCAATCCCGAGACACAGAAAATTGATTACATCTTCGTTATACTTATATTTCTTATCTTTGTATGTAATAAAAAGTCCCTCTTCCGGATTACTTTCGTCTTCGGCGTCAGGTTTCACCGTTGTCTTCAGGTTCTTCTCTCCCTGAGCGCGCAAATAAAAGAAGCTTCCTGTTAACCCTGCGGCCATAACCACCAAAGCAGTCACCACGCATAACACGATCTTCTTCCATCTTTTCATAGACAGAAATCTTCCCATTATACCCGCCGCAGAATTTCCTGCAGCTTCGGCATCGTCAGAAAGCCTGTCTTCAAACTCATCTTCATAGAGGATTTCTGTTATATACTCCGAAACCTCCTGATCATCTAGAGATTTCTGTGTCCCGGCAAAATTCTGGGGATTATTCTCCTTATGGAAAAAATCTTTACTTTTCATAATTTCCTCCGCATCATTTCTTAGGACCAATTCTTTTTTTATATTAAAATTATACTTTATTCTTTGAAAATGTCAAGTATAAACCTTACAAAGTTTATTATGATAAAAAAATAGTTGCTTTTCATTTTCGAATATTCATTCGAAAATGAAAAGCAACTATTTGAAATTTGAAACCGCTTCTATAATCTAACGGTTTTTATCTGTCTCGCGGTCTGTGTCGTTATTAGTGTCGTTACCATCCAAAGCATCGCCAATATCATCTGCGCCGTCGCGTACATCATCGCCGATCTCGTCGATAACATTGTTATTATTATTGTTGTTGTCTGAACCGTCGACCGCATCATTTGTATTGTTATCATCGCGGTTATTATTGTTTGTTCCATTATTATTGTCTGTTGCAGCATTATTATTCGCTGCATTGTCGTCTGCGTTGCCGTCGCTTCCACATGCCGTCACGCCAAGCATTACTCCTGTACACATAAAGATTAGTACGATTTTTTTCAACTGTTTCATCTCTGTCTCTCCCTTTCATGTATCATTATCTATAATCAAGTATTACTTGTACCAGTAATATTCACATAAAATTAAAAAAGTATACTTAAATTAATAATTTGTATACGGAAGATATTACTAAGAATACCTTGATTTTCCAGAAAAAACAGATTAATTCAACACTATCTAATAAAACAAGCATAATAACATATTGTTTCCCGAATATTTTCCATTACACCTTCTCTGCAATCTGTCCGCTTCTGTAAGCCTCCAGCAGTACCTCCAAATCTTTGATCTGTTCTCTCAGATCGCGTCCAATATCCGTATCCCCTACCATCTTCCGCTCCAGCACTCTGTTTACGATGATACTGTCTGAGTGAATATCGCTCTCCTTCTGTATCGCAGCCTCCGTTGACTCGAAGGGTTCATGAGCAACCAGAATGAGTCCGTATGAATTAGATATCAGCGTATAACCCGCGATTCCGGTTTCTTTCTGATATGCTTTGGAGAATCCGCCGTCGATGACCATAACCTTACCGTTACACTTGATTGGGTTCTCTCCGTTCTTACTCTTCACCGGGACGTGTCCGTTGATAATATGCGTCCCTTCCGCAGGCAGGCCAAATTCCTCCAGGATCACATTAACGATATCATCCTCTTCCAATAAGCTGTAATATGGATTCTTTTTCTCCTTATGCGTCTCCTTCTCTGCCAGGAAATACCGCTCGAACGTCGCCATCTTATCCTTACCAAACAACGGCGAGCCTTCGCTGAGCCAGATATACCACATCATATCTCTGCCTCTCTCCCGCTCCATCGCATCCAGGGCATGGAATCCCTTCCTAACATAGCTCTCCAGAATCTCATACAGACCCTTGCCTTTATAAGACTGCCCATAGATCTCCACGACCTTAAGGCTTCCGTCCTCATTCAACGGTACGCAGCCGTGATACAGTAGATTATTGTTATAAACCTTATAGAGAGCCCCTTTATTCAGCAGGAATCTCATGTGGCGCTGCAGCTTCTCACAGTTCAGAAACGCCTGCTCCAACCGCTCCATAATATCTTCTTCTTCCTTCGTCAACGCATACGGTTCCTTCGGATCAACCGTCGGGAAATTCTTATCCAGCATTTCATAGATCTTTCCGCCGATTTCGATAGTTCCCTTCTCGTAATCGATATGATGCAGCAGATTTCTGTCTTCCATCTTAAATCCCGGATTCTTCTTGATGATCTGCCCTTCGACCTTGAACTGAATAACCGAGATCGCCTTATGCATCTTAATATCGATCAGCATCTCGTTCTTACCATGGCCGGAATCTCCTTTTAATAGGAAACAACTGCAAGGGTCATCCTTATAGGTATTCAAGGCAAATGTCGCCAGCGGAAGCAGATTGATCCCATATCCGTCTTCCAGGATATCCAGATTCCCATATCTTGCGCAGATACGGATAACATTGGCTATGCAGCCTCTCTGTCCTGCCGCCGCGCCCATCCACAATACATCATGGTTGCCCCACTGTATATCGACAGAATGATGATCGATCAGCTTATCCATGATCACATGGGGCCCCGGCCCTCTGTCATAGATATCTCCCACAATATGCAGATGATCTACCGTCAGCCTTTGGATCAGCTCGCTCAAAGCAATAATGAACTCTTCTGCCCTGCCGATCTGAATGATCGTATTCACGATCGAATTATAATAAGATCCCTTATCTGTGATATCCGCTTTCTCTGTAATCAATTCCTCGATCACATAAGCAAAATCTGCGGGTAACGATTTTCTTACTTTAGATCTGGTATATTTGCTTGCCGCCCGCTTACTGATCTCAATCAGCCGATACAGCGTAATCTTATACCAATCCTCCATGTTATCTTCTTCCCGCTTGATCCGGTCCATCTTTTCCTTCGGATAATAGATAAGAGTAGCAAGAGCCTGTTTGGTCCTGCTACTCATAGTATTACCGAAAACATCGTCGACTTTACGGCGCACTGCTCCCGAACCATTCTTCAGCACATGAGAAAACGCCTCGTATTCCCCGTGGATATCCGTCAGGAAATGTTCCGTGCCTTTCGGCAGATTCAGAATCGCCTGGAGATTGATAATCTCCGTCGACGCCTTTGCGATGGTCGGATAAAGTTCAGAAAGTCTCTCCAGGTAACGTACTTCCAACTCTTTCATAATCTTTTCCTCCCATGTATATCGTATATCTTCTTAGAAATTCATTATACTTTTTTAAAAATTTTTATCAGGCACATTCCGACCTTTACAGACTGATCACATCCAACATGTCGTAGGCGCCTGCCGGTTTACCCGCCAGGTATTTTGCCGCTTCTACTGCTCCCTTGCCGAACACAGCCTTGGAATAAGCCGTATGCTTGAATTCGATCACTTCATCCGAGCCTGCAAAGATGACCTCGTGCTCCCCTACGATGGTTCCTCCCCGGACTGCCGAAATCCCCATCTCTTTCTTTTCTCTCTTCTTACGCACCTGACTTCGGTCATAAACATACTCGTAAGCATCCTCCATCGATTCGTTGATGGAATCCGCCAACGCAAGCGCCGTACCGCTCGGCGCGTCAACCTTCTGGTTATGATGCCTCTCCACCAGCTCGATATCGAACCCGGCAGGCGCAAGCACCTTCGCGGCGTCCTTAAGAAGCTTCATCAGAAGATTAATTCCCAGAGACATATTGGCGGACTTAAGAACCGCCGTCTTTTCTGCCGTCTCCTTTACTTTCTCAAGCTGCGCTTCCGACAATCCGGTGGTACACAACACCACGGGAAGCTGTTTATCACCGCAGTAATCAAGCAGCGCATCCACCGCCCTCGCATTCGAGAAATCTATGATGACATCCGCCTCTACATTACACTCATCTATACTCTGAAACACCGGGTAATCATTCCTGATCCCCTTATAGGTGTCAATTCCCGCTACTAATTCTATCCCCTCGTCAGCTTTGATGAGACCGGTGATTACCTGCCCCATCTTGCCGTTACATCCATGCATGACCGCACGCACCATCTTTTGTCCTCCTTCTCCTGGTGTACTGTCTACATCTGTATAGTCGTATCTCTTCTATATTTATAAAGCGTTCCTGTGTATCCGCAGGGCCTATGCCAGCTTAATTCCATAATCCTGCATTGCTTTGGCCAGAGATTCCGTATGATCCTTTGTAAGCTCCGTAAGCGGCATACGCAGAGGGCCGCAGCTCATGCCCATAAGCTGCATCGCTTTCTTCACCGGGATAGGATTCACTTCACAGAATAACTGCTCCACTAACGGAAGCGCTTCTAACTGCATCTTTGCGCTTCCCGTCACGTCTCCTTCAAAAAACTTCGCACAGATATCATGCGTCTTCTGGGGCGCTATATTAGATAATACCGAGATAACCCCCTTACCGCCTAACGACATGAGGGGGACGATCTGGTCGTCATTACCTGAATACAGGTCGATATTCCCGTCTGTCAGCGCCATAATCCTTGCCACCTGGCCGATATTGCCGGAAGCTTCTTTGATTCCTACGATATTATCCACGTTGTTCACCAGCGCCGCTACCGTTGCGGCTTCAATATTACATCCGGTACGACTCGCCACACTGTACATAATAATCGGCGTCTTTACTTCCTTCGCAACCGCCGTATAATGCGCGATCAATCCTGCCTGAGTCGCCTTATTATAGTAGGGGGTCACCAGCAGAAGACCGTCCGCCCCATACTCCGCCGCTTCCCTGGACATTTCGATCGCCGTCCTTGTACAGTTCGATCCTGTCCCCGCTATGACCGGGATCCTCTTCTTCGTACGTTCTATCGTGAACTTCACACATTCCAGGTGTTCCTTCTCCGTCATCGTGGCAGATTCTCCCGTCGTGCCGCAAATGATAATACTGTCTGTCCCATTCTCACAGTGAAAATCGATCAGCTCATCCAGTCTATCATAATCAATACTTTCATCGTCTTTAAATGGTGTAACGATCGCTACACCGGCTCCTGTAAAAATAGCCATCCGTAATCCTCCTGACATCCATAATAATAATGAAATCATTCATTTGTGTTGATTTTATAGAAATTCTATCATCAATCAAATATGATGTCAATGAAAGTCTCCGTATGTTTTCGAAGTATGTTCTCGAATCATATGCTTTCTATTCTTCCAGACATTCCAGCTTACTTACAGACACCTCATAAGCAATCCTCTTCTCCGTCTCCGTCTCCGATAATTTCTTGATATATTCCCGGCTCTGGATCCGCCCTATAACCTGGACATGCTCTCCAACTTCGAAAGTAGATGCAAATCTCGCGTTTCTCCCCCAACAGATACACGGTATGTAATCGGATTTCCCATAAGGACGGTTCACCGCAAGCAGAAGATCCGCGATCTCCCTTCCCAGGGGCGTCTTGCGGTATACGGGCAGCTTACATATGTATCCGTCTAAGAAGATATTGTTCGTCTTCGCTCCGTCCAGTTCTTCCTCGATAAATTCTACCTCCCGCACAAACACCGATAACACAAGACGGTTCTTCTGTTCGTCGTGCCGGTTATAAGAGCGGAACTGCCCGCTTACCATGATGAACTCCCCGATATAATCCTGCGATACGTCGATCAGACGTTCCGAGACCATCAAAGGAATCCGGTCTTCCGAGTTGCTCAGGCGCTTTACCTGTACGTCTACCATATAAAAACCTTCTCCATACACCTCATGGCTGAAATAAAACGGCGACGCGATCTCTCCCATAATAGTTACCTGGTTGTTTTCAATAATCTTATCTGACATAATCTTACAATCTCCCTTCCTCTGAATCGTATTTTGAGTTGTCAAGCATTCCTGCATCTTTTCGCAGGGTCATTACATAGTCTATGAATCAAGTTCTCATTTTAGAACCAAAATACTTGTAAATTTTTCGAAATATGGTAAACTAACGTGTGGAAAAGCCAAATTCCGGGATTCCAGACAGGTATATAAAGATGAAAAGAGGATGACAATATGAAAACAACACGGGAGGATGTCAGGAATATCGCAATTATCGCGCATGTAGACCACGGAAAGACAACCTTAGTAGATGAATTACTGAAACAGAGCGGCGTATTCCGCGAAAATCAGGAAGTTGAAGAACGCGTCATGGATTCGAATGATATCGAGCGGGAACGCGGTATTACCATTCTATCGAAGAATACGGCGGTCTATTATCACGGAACGAAGATCAACATCATAGACACACCGGGACATGCGGACTTCGGCGGCGAGGTAGAACGCGTTCTTAAGATGGTCAACGGCGTGGTACTCGTCGTGGACGCTTTCGAAGGAGCAATGCCGCAGACGAAGTTTGTCTTAAGAAAAGCGCTGGACTTAAGTCTGCCGGTCATCGTATGCATCAATAAGATCGACCGCCCCGAGGCAAGGCCCGACGAGGTCATCGACGAAGTCTTAGAGTTATTCATGGATCTGGACGCCTCCGACGAGCAGTTAGACTGCCCCTTCGTCTACGCGTCCGCCAAAGCAGGCGTCGCGGTTCTCGACCTTACGGATGAAGAACGGGATATGAAGCCTCTGTTTGAGACGATCCTTGACTATATCCCGGCGCCGGAGGGAGATCCTGACGCGGATACCCAGGTATTGATCAGCACTATAGATTATAATGAATATGTCGGACGAATCGGAATCGGGAAGGTGGACAACGGCACCATCCGGGTTGGCATGGATGCGGTAGTCGTCAATGAACACGATGTAAACCGCCAGGAGAAAGTACGTATCAGCAAATTATATGAATTCGACGGACTGAATAAAGTCGACGTCAAAGAAGCCACCATCGGCTCCATCGTCGCCGTCTCCGGTATCTCTGATATCTCTATCGGAGACACCATCTGCTCTCCGGAGAATCCGAAAGCAATTCCGTTCCAGAAGATCTCCGAACCGACGATCGCCATGCAGTTTATCGTCAATGACAGTCCGTTCGCGGGCCTGGAGGGAAAATATGTAACTTCACGGCATCTGCGTGACCGTCTGTTCCGGGAGCTGAATACGGACGTCAGCCTCCGCGTGGAAGAATCCGACAGCACGGACAGTTTCAAAGTATCCGGCCGCGGAGAACTCCATCTGTCCGTACTGATCGAAAATATGCGCAGAGAAGGCTATGAGTTCGCCGTCAGCAAAGCCGAGGTCCTCTATAAGAAAGATGATAAAGGAAAATTATTGGAACCAATGGAGTCTGCCTATATCGATGTACCGGATGAATTTACCGGCACCGTCATCGAGAAACTAAGCCAGCGCAAAGGCGAGCTGAGAAATATGGGCGCGTCCAACGGCGGATATACCAGGCTTGAATTCCTGATTCCTGCCCGGGGCCTGATCGGATACCGAGGGGAATTTCTGACAGATACAAAGGGCAACGGTATCATGAACACCGCTTTCGACGGATACGCTCCTTATAAAGGAGATATCCAGTACCGAAAGAGCGGATCTCTGATCGCCTTCGAGACCGGCGAATCCGTAACCTACGGACTATTCGGCGCCCAGGAACGCGGTACCCTGTTTATCGGTCCCGGAGAAAAGGTGTATTCGGGCATGGTCATCGGCCAGAACGCCAAGACAGACGACATCGAAGTCAATGTCTGCAAGACGAAACACCTGACCAACACACGTTCCTCCAGCGCGGACGAAGCGCTCCGTCTGACGACTCCTAAGATCTTAAGCCTTGAAGAAGCCCTTGACTTTATCGATACCGACGAATTATTGGAAGTTACTCCGCAGTCTCTGCGGATCCGCAAGAAGATCTTAGACCCCAAGATGAGAAAGAGAGGCGGCAAATCATGACATTCTTATGGCTGTTAGAAGGGCTTCGAACCCCTTTCTTAGATAAACTGATGCAGCTTGTCACATATTTCGGCCAGGAACTGATCATCATAGCGGTTATCTGCACACTTTACTGGTGTGTGGATAAGCGCTTTGCTTATCTTCTGGGCTTTACTTACTTTTCGGCAGGATTATGTGTGCAGGCCCTTAAGATCACTTTCCGTATCCCGAGACCCTGGATACTGGACCCCGAATTTACAGTCGTAGAGAGCGCGCTTGACGGCGCTACCGGCTACTCATTTCCAAGCGGACACACCCAGGGGGCTGCATGTCTGTTCTTCCCTCTCGCCCTCCGCACTCCCAGGCCTACCGCAAAGGTCTTATATGTCCTTGCTTTCCTCGGTATCGGATTCTCACGGATGTATCTGGGCTGTCACACGCCGAAGGACGTGCTGACCTCCCTGATTCTGTCTATTGTGATTGCCTCCGTTATCTGGAAATATCAATCTGTCCTGCTTGATGATCACAGATACGTGCGTCCCATCACCGCCGCGCTGATCTTCCTGTCGCTGGCGGTTGCCGCATACGCTCTTCTCCTTCATGGCAGCGGCGCCATTGAGACCAGATACGTCGTGGACTGCTGCAAGGCCGCGGGCGCCGGATTCGGCTTCTCCGTCGGATACTATATCGAGCGTACAAAACTGAATTTTGATCCCCGCGCCGGCAGCTTCTTTACCCAGGCGGCAAAGCTGGTGATCGGACTGGTTCTTGCGCTGGCGATCAAGGAAGGATTTTCCCTGATATTCGGAAATTCCGTCTTGGCAAAAATGCTGGAATACTTTATACTGGTATTATGGGTACTTGTCCTATACCCTTATCTGTTTCTCAGGATCAAATATCCCGCGGTGAACTGACGGGACAAGGAGGTATTATGCAGCAGATCATAGCAAACTTATTAAAAAAGATCACAGAATTTCTGGAATTTTTCATCTCAATCATGCTGGCCGTCGGGATCGTTCTGATCTGTATACGGATGGCCGGTTCTTTGAGCGATATTCCAAACATGGAAGTCTGGCCGAATTATGACGACCTGCTTTCCACATGTTTCAACCTGATCATCGGCGTCGAATTGATACGAATGATGTATTATCATACGCCGAACACCGTATTTGAGGTTCTTCTCTTTGCCATCGCGCGCCATATCATTACCGACCACACTTCTACCTTCAGCAGTCTGGTGGGAGTATGCGCGATCGCGGTATTATTTGCCACACGGAAATACCTGTTCTGTGAATTTGATATCTCCGCGACCACCATTTTCCGGGCAAGCGCCAAAGTCCATTCTATCAACAAACTTCTCGGAGTCCAGATTCCACACGAGAATGACGCGACGCTCGCGGACGTACTGCTGCAAAAACTAGCCGAGATAGAAAAAGAACCCCGTATCGGAGCCTGCGCGTATTTCTCCGACGTAGGTCTCAGAGTAGCCAAGTTTAACGATCAGGGTAAAATTTCCAGAATTGAGGTAATTCGTTCTATACATTAGTATTCAAACGTGATATACTACATATATCAGATAGATTACTTGTCATATCAATAATTGTCAGACTAGTTTATTTGAAATTTTGTCAAAAAGGAGTTGGACAGTATGAAGTTTATCATTATCGGAAAAAACATTGATGTAACAGACGGTTTGAGAGAGGCCGTAGAGGGGAAACTTGGGAAGTTAGAACGGTATTTTACTCCTGAAACGGAGATTCATGTGACGTTGAGCGTGCAAAGAGAACGCCAGAAGATCGAAGTAACCATACCTGTCAAGGGCGACATTATCCGCTCAGAACAAGAGAGCAACGATATGTATGTTTCCATCGACCTGGTAGAAGAGATCATCGAACGCCAGCTTCGGAAGTATAAGAACAAATTAATCGCACGGCATCAGGAAGGCGGCAATTTCAAACATGAATTCTACGAAGGCGAAGATATTGCCGAAGACGAGAACGAGATCCGGATCGTCCGCACGAAAAAATTCGGTTTCAAGCCTATGTATCCAGAAGACGCGTGCGTACAGATGGAACTTCTGGGACATGACTTCTATGTATTCTGCAATGCAGAGACAGATGAAGTAAATGTTGTTTACCGAAGAAAGAACGGTTCCTTTGGTCTGATCGAACCTGAATTTTCATAAATCCTTGACTCAAATGTGCATACAAGAATATTTGATGCTTTCGGAAATAAGACGGGAGCCGGATCGATCCGGCTCCTGATTTTATGAAATGATAGTTAGTCTACTATGACAAACTTCCCGCCTATCCTGGCAAAAAAGCAAGATTCCCCCTCCTGCATCACTGCCTGACCGTTCGTACTTTCCGTGATCTCTGTTTTTACCTCTTCCAGAATCTTTTCCGGTATCAAGGCTTCTAATTCTACCTTTTCCGTATAGGCTGCATCTAAAGTCTCAAGCCCTTTCTGTCCCAGTATATATTGAATCTTTCCCAGTCCGGTATAATCTGTGCCGATACGGAGTTTAACTCCTGGAATTTTGGTTATAATTACAGATGAAGCTAATCCCTCCTTAGCCGCAGACGAGTATGCGCGGACCAGCCCGCCGGTCCCTAATAAAGTACCGCCGAAATACCTTGTTACCACCAGAACCACATTACGAATCTCCTCTCCCGTGATAACCTCCAGGATCGGCTTGCCCGCAGTGCCGCCTGGTTCTCCGTCGTCGCTGCATCTCTGTAATTCACCACGTTCCCCTATCACATATGCGTAACAATGGTGTCTGGCGTCCCAATATCTTTTCCGAACGGACTCGATAAACTTAAGCGCCTCCTCTTCCGAGCGAACGGGCGCCACCGCTGCAATAAACCTTGATTTTTTCTCCACGACTTCCCCTTCTCCGCCTTCATATACCGTCCTATACTCCGCTTTCATATCAAACATCCCTCCTGCTTATATTAACTACTATAACTGATTTCTTAAGATTTTCCTACTGAAATATGAAGTTTTCATTTTTTTCTTTATTTCACCTTATTTGTTTGCTATAATAATCAGGTATAAAGGAGGCTTCACATATGAACTATGGTAAGAAAAAAGCTTCACAAAAGCAGAAAAAGATAACGTCCAAATCTACCATGCAAGGAAAGAAAATCAGCGTACGGCTTTTTAAAGCATTCCTTCTGTGCCTGATCATCATAGCAATTGCAGGCGTAGCGGGCGTAGGCGTATTTGCCAAGAGGATCATCGATAATACGCCTGAGGTTTCTCCTGATGATGTTAAACCAAAAGGGTTCACTACTTTTGTTTACGCAGACGACGCTACCACAGAGATTGAGCGCTTTGTATCTTCGGGTTCCAACCGTGTATACAAATCAATCAACGAGATTCCGAAAGATCTGCAGCACGCCTTTGTAGCGATCGAGGATGAACGGTTCTATGAACATAACGGAATTGATCTTCAGGGTATCGTCCGCGCCGGAGTAGTCGGCATCACTTCCGGAAACCTTTCCCAGGGCGCCAGTACCCTGACCCAACAGTTGATCAAGAACAATGTCTTTCCTAACTTTGTCAATGAAGAGACTCTGTATGACAGGATCGAGCGTAAGCTTCAGGAACAGTTTCTTGCAGTCCAGATCGAGAAACAGATGGACAAAGATACCATTATGGAAAGTTACCTTAACACCATTAATCTTGGACAAAACTGTCTGGGCGTACAAGCCGCGGCAAAGCGATATTTCGGTAAAGAAGTCCATGACCTGACTCTGTCCGAATGCGCCGTCATCGCCGGCATTACCCAGAGCCCCGGAACGCTGAATCCCATTACCAATCCTGAGAAAAACGCCAAACGTCAGAAAAAAGTACTGGACGATATGCTGGAGCAGGGATATATTGACAAGGCTGCTTACGACGAGGCGATTGCAGACGATGTATATTCAAGGATACAGACCGTCAACAGCGCCGCGGCTGACGAAAGTCCCTACAGTTATTTCGTCGACGCGCTGGCTGAACAGGTAATCGACGACCTTAAGGGTCAGCTCGGCTATACGGATACTCAGGCGTATAACGCAGTTTACAGCGGCGGCTTAAGCATCTATTCCACACAGAATCTCACCATACAGCAGATCTGCGATGAAGAGATGAATAACGACGCCAATTATCCGGGACTCAAAGAATTTGGACTTGACTGTGCCGTTACCGTCACGAGGGCGGACGGAAGCGTAGAGAACTACAGTTCCGGTCATATTAAACAATATGTAAAGAATGCTTACGGAAAAGAACAGGGACTCCTTTACCCCAGTGAAGAAGCCGCCCGCGCTATGGTGGAAGAATGGAAATCCACGATCGCCCAAGAAGGGGATACTTATGATGAGGTTATCAATGTATCTCCCCAACCCCAGGCTTCCGTAACCGTCATCGATCAGACCACCGGACAGATCAAAGCCATGGTGGGCGGACGCGGCGCCAAAGCGACCAGTTTAGGATTAAACCGCGCTTATACAGGCTCCAAGAGACAGCCCGGATCCTGCTTTAAGATCCTTGCCGCTTACGCTCCCGCTCTTGACTCTTGCGGGAAGTCGCTGGCAACCGTCATCGTAGACGAGCCGTATACTTTAAGAAACGGTAACGTCTTAAGGAACGCTAACGGTCGTTACGGCGGCAGCACTACGATCCGTAAAGCGATCACCTGGTCCATCAACGTATGCGCAGTAAAATTAAGCGACGAGATCACACAGCAGCTGGGATTTGAATACTGTGAAAAATTCGGAATCAGCACGCTTGTTAAAAGCAAAACGACTGAGGCCGGTGTTTTCAGTGATCTGGATAACCAGACCCTTGCGCTTGGAGGAATTACAGACGGTGTATATAACTATGAGATGTGCGCCGCTTACGCCGCCATCGCCAACGGCGGAGTCTATCATACTCCAACCCTGTACTCGAAGATCCTCGACCACGACGGAAATGTCCTCCTGGAAGGAACCGGAGAGACCAGGACCGTCATACGCGACAGTACGGCTGCGCTCCTGACAAGCGCGATGGAAGACGTCGTAAATTCAGGTACCGGTACTGCCTGCAGACTTCCGAATATGTCGGTCGCCGGGAAGACAGGTACGACTACTTCCAACAAAGACTTGTGGTTCTGTGGTTTCACACCATATTATACCTGCGCCGTATGGGGCGGATATGACGACAATAAAGAATGTAACTATGATACAAACTTCCGCTTCCGCCTCTGGAGAGGCATCATGAGCCGCGTCCACGAGAATCTGGAACCTCGGGAATTCGCTCTTCCTCCGACGGTAGAACAGAAATCCGTCTGTACGATCAGCGGACAACCGGCCGGCGGAAGCTGTCCAAGCGTCACGGAGCTGATTGCTACCGATATGCTTGAAAACGACCGCTGCTCCGGTCATGGATACAACTACGGCTCTTATAACTGGACAACCGAAAGCGAGACGGATACCGAGACGGATACCGAGACGGATACTTCCCAGACTGAAACAACCATTCCGGAAACGCCGTCGGAAGGAAACACGCTTCCCGTCATACCGGATCCAACTCCAGAGCCGACTCCGGATCCGACTCCAGAGCCAACCCCGGAACCAACCCCGGATCCGACTCCGGATCCGACTCCGGATCCGGTTCCTACAGAATAAGATCTTATTTGAACAGAGGCTTTTGGTTAATCACCAAAAGCCTCTTTATTAAATCACCTTTACCCTTGTCTTCGGGGACAATATCTTAAACATTTCCAATAAATTGATTTTCTCGGCAGACGACTGAAATCTTTCATCCATAAATACAGCCCGGGAAGGACCCATCTTCGCAATGTGCTTGATCGCTTCACCACTGATGTTTTTATCAAAGCAGGCGACAAGATCTCCCTCGTTATATATCAATATCCGACATCCGTCACATTCTTCTTCCATGTACGGCAGGGACAGCAACAATCCCCATTCCAACAGACACTCAAAAAAAACATCCTCACTTGTCCTGTCCTCTTTAATATTAAATTCCAACATAGACAGCAAATCCTGCGTACACTCTGAAGCTCTGTAATATACATCCTTCATATTGCTCTCATCCACCTTAAGAACTCTATATCCCCAGTCAATCTTCTGCAAATCCGCATTCTTCTTCATAACTTCAGAAACCCTGTTAATCCGCTCCCTGCCTATATCGCATATCGTTCTGTATCCGTCCTTATAGGCCGCGCTTCTTTCACTGCACTTTTCCGGCAGCTGAACCAAAACATATCTGCGTTTCCCTCCATCTTCCGCGTTCAACTGCATTACCGCCTGCGCTGTTGTCGCAGAACCGCTGAAGAAATCCATAACGATACAATCTGTATCCGAGTAGAGTTGAATGCATCTCTTGATAAGATCTACCGGTTTCGGATAGTCAAAATAGGCTTTCTGATCAAAAAGCGCTTTCAATCCTTTGGTCGCATCCTGAGAATGTCCCACTTCTGTATACTTCCAGATTGTCATCGGCGTAACGCCCTGCTTTACCTCGCTTAAGAATCTCTTCATAGAGGGCACGTTATTTCCACCCGGGCCGAACCAGATCCGGTTATCCTGTATGTATTCCTCTAATGTCTCTCTATCCAGTCTCCAGCAATATCCATTCGGCGGAAGCACCTTTCTTCCGCCGGGAGTCGTGATCTCATATACTTTAGATTCCACGACCGGACCTACAGACAGATCGCCGGGCTTCCAAACCCCTCTGGGATCATGATCCGGATTAATATATCTGCCGTCCGCTTCCTTACTCCTGGGAAGACCATTACAAACTGTATCTTCATGGTTTTTTGCATAGCATAGTATATAATCATGGCTCTCTGAAAAATGTTTTTTCAAATTAACCGGGGCATACGCTCTTTCCCAGACAATCTGTGCAAGAAAGTTAGCTTCACCAAAAATTTCATGACATATTTTCTTGAGATTTTCCTGCTCGTGATCGTCTATACTGATAAATATAACGCCGTCTTTGGAGAGCAGATTCCTCGCAAGCAGCAGACGGGAATAAATCATCGAACACCATTCTGAATGAAATCTCCCGTTAGAATCAGTATTCTTAAACAACACGCGACCGGCTTCATCGCAAATTCCTGCTTGTCCCTTATATTCTTTCTCCGACTGTGAGAAATCATCTCTATATATAAAATCATTTCCTGTATTATACGGAGGATCAATGTATATTACCTTTACTCTCTCCATATAACTCTCCTGCAATAATTTCAAGACATCAAGATTATCCCCTTCTATATAAAGATTTTCTGTCGTATCCCAGTTAACGCTTTCCTCTTTACATGGCCGCAGCGTCTTACGAACAGGTTTATTTGCCTCGATCATCGCCGCCCTTTTCCCAACCCACGTAAATTCATATGTCTCTTCTCTCTCTGCCGCGTCATTACAAAGCATCTGTTTCAACAGCTCAAAATTAACGGCCTTTTTTATTTTTCCATATTCGTCGATAGTCTCTGTCATACAGTTTGGAAACAACGCGCCAATCTTTTCAATATTCGCAGCAGTTATATCCTTTGATTCCATCCGCATCTTTTCCATTCAATATCTCCTCTCACTCTGATTCTCAGATACGCTGACTACATCTTTTCACAAACGAACCGGTTTCGCGGTAATACTGTAGCCGTCGCTTTGTATTGAAAATTTGTTGTTATGCATAATATCTTCTCCTTCCGCAAATTCAAATAAATGACCAAGCCTCCACGGTTTGTGCAACGGCATTCCATCTTCTCCAATAACCACATAGATGATCTCATATCTCGCAGCATTCTGACATCCGAAGCGCAGCTCGCTATCAGACAGAGAAAACGCAATATCCTCATTTCGTGACGCTTTGACTTCAACATATTGAATACCGCCATATTCATCAATATATTTGATGTCGTACCCGCAAGTATCGTCGCCCTCTATACTATGCCCTGCTTTTTCCGCATTTCCAGATACCCATATTGCGTCTGGATAAAGCTCCTTTAATTCCTTGAATACATATGCTTCCCCTACCAAACCGATTTCCTGTTTTTTCTTATCAGAACTTTCGTTGTAAATTTTCCTATGGTGTTTCCGTTGTTTACCGGAAGCGTCTTGCCCTACTTTACTATTCGCCGATTGAGTTGAAACTTTAGAAAACCCATCTGAAGGCATTGAAAGTACCTTTTCTGCCAAACCTCTAAATACCTGCTCCTGACTCGGCTCAGAATTCTGTTCCGGCACTATTTCTTCTTGCGGACTGCACAATTCTTCAATACGGCCAAAGACTAAATATGCTTCTATTTTGGACTTTGAATAGCGACACTGTAATTTTTCATATTTATCTCTCGATAACTTTAACTCTTCTTTTTTAATCAAATCAAAAACAGCCTCCGACGAATACCCGTCTAATACTGCAAATCCTACGTCGCATTCATCCTCAAACAACTTGTCTATGTCAACAAACAATGAATTTTTGACTGCCGGCTCAAGGTAGATATATTCCTCCTTGTACTTATCGTAAAGCTCGGCGCATCTTTCATCATTCTTTAGTTTATCTATAAGATACGCCTGGTACTTAGGGAGATAATTTTTCATCTTTATTCTAAGTTTGTCCGTCCAATACTTTGTAACATCAATCGTATGAACTGCCGCTGCATTATACTTATCGATATCAATTCCCAAAGCACTAAAGATTGGAATTAAAGCCTTAATGCTCTCATATGAACTCAAATCCTCGTATTTAACACCTGCGTCGACCCCCTCTTTTAGGCAAAGCGCGGCAATCAATTTGTCGGCAGGCGAAGACGTAATCTCAATATCTGACACATGAAGAACTTCAGCGATTATCATCCAAAATTCATCACGCAGATCAATCTCAAAATTGAATCGCTTCCTGGCTTCAATCAACAATTCGAGATTCTCATCACCTTTATCCAAACGCATTTTCTTTTCACGTACCGAATCCTCTTCTCTAAAAAGATCTCTAAAAAAATCTTTATCCTCATTTACATCCAGTATAGCAGTAATAAGTTCTGCAACCGCGTCTGCGAAATCAAAAGACTGACGCAGTTCACTAAAAGTATTAACCTTTTTTGGTACGCATATATATGAAGGGCTGCTCTCTCTTAAATATACTGTTTCGTAATCGTTCAACACTGAATTCTTTTCTTCATCTCCGTCCTTACATTTTATGCTGATTTTACTGCAAAGTATGATTTTTGAAGACTTCAATCTTCTAAAATCTGCGCTCGCATGCTTTAATGTCATTCTGCAGGCAAAAACATACGGAATAAAACACATATATTCTTTCTTAAACGCCTCATTAAGAGGATGAATCTCCGGGACACCGTTTACTTCAATATTTGTATATTCCAAAGGATTAACGCCAAAAAGCTTTTTTATCTTATCCTCGCCAGACCTGGCGTCAATGTCAAACATATTAAAGCTTTTCAGTATTTCGTTACTAAATACTCTTTTATCAGCATAACGTGCTTCCGAAATAGGTACGTATCGTTTGGTTTCTCCTTGCCTTGCCGCCACCATACCATTTTTTTTAAATTCGTCATATGCTGGATTGTTCTTTTTATATTCCTCGGGAGAATGGCCGTATCTGATGATTTTTCTATACAGTCCACGTGCTTTTTTACATTCTGGGTCAAGCTCCGGCAACTTCATAAGCATTTGATAAACAACGACATTGTTCATCTCCTGAAAGTCATCGGAAACACCGATTCTACTTAATACAGCGTCAACTTCTTTTCTGCAGTTTCTTCCAACGATCTCATTTATATAGGCATACTCGATCTTTGGCGCCAATATAAACGGAGCAAACGAATTCTCCCCAAAACAGCAATATTCCGGAACTTCTTTTAGCCCGTTCTCGTCAGGCAGCCATTTTGTTTCGGAAAGATAGTGGCGTAAATAGGATTTTATATATACAGGCGCAACTCTTCGTTCATTCTGCTTCAACCCAGGCCACCCGCTTATGTATGCAAAAGAATTCCTTTCTTCAGTTTCCGAATTAATTCGACTTCCTATTTCGTTGTCCAAAATGAACCATGCCAACAAATCATTAAACGCCGCTTTCTCGAGAATCGTTTCAAAATTTTCAAAAAAACCAACCGATACCTCTTTGATATTTTGAAACTCCCGATTATTGTACCAACGATTATCAGTCTGGACATATAATGGATAGCATATATTAAGGAATCTTGAACGCTCCTCGCCGACAAGATTCTTCTTCACCAATCTCGGATATTTTGAAACGCCAATCCACTCCAGGAATCCTACGACGGTATTTTTATCCTCGCAATCAATATGTAATGCTTCAAAAGCAACAAAATAATTGGAATAAAGCCCTACTATCCTTTCTCCAAGTTCATTGCCGTACTCACTGCCAATGTAACATTCTTTTGCGGAATGAATTGAACCGTCGCGGCAGATAACTTTTACGTTAAAATCCGAAATGTCATGTCTTTCTTTAAGATTATAGTAATTCCACAACCAATTCAGAATATCAGAACACTTATCAACAGACGCCATATTTTCATCGACCTGATTTACGACTCCCCGTAACAAACGGTCAAAACTATATTCTTCCAGATTATATCTGGATAAAGCCGTCGCCAAGTTTCTGCGGTTGTTATAACTTAACCCAAGATTTTTATAGAGCGTGTGCTCCATTTCCTGATTTAAAAATCTAATCTCTACCCACTCCGGCAGGGCAATCACCTGATCTTCAACCGGTATAGGATACACCGTTGCATAATCGCAAATGCTGCGTCCGTCGTTATCCTCGATAAGATGTGGAAATATACGTCCACGTTCGTCACGATACTCTCGATTGATCAAAGCTATCAGCTTAACCTTATCAAATAACGTATAGTATTCAATATCTTTGTTCAGCAAATGACAAAATTCAACATAATCGTAGAAATCTATGTTTAAATCGGATTTTATATATTTTTTATAAAAATCGTTATCCAACGACTTCAAAAGTGTAGAAAACACTTTCGGATTAAGAACATCTGCAAATAACTCCTCAGAATATCTTGGATTATCATTTATAGAAATATACACATTCGCAATTGTGGGAAGTATTTTCTTTTTATATACTTTCTCTTTTAGTAATTCGTCTAGTTTATATACATTTTTCAATACAATGTCCATGTCCGAAGTAATAACCAGACTCAAGGGCCTGTAATCACATTCTTTTTGCTCTTCCGAAATATCTACCGCTGTCTGCACCATAAAATCAGCCAGCAATGGGATTAACTGCTCATTAACCCGGCTCTTTTTCTGCAGGCTGTTTCTATCACTTGTTAATTCAAATGTTCCATGAATCAAAGCGGGAAATCCAAGTTTCACATCGGTTTTAAAATAGGAGTACAAAACTTCTCCCCGACGTTCTTCCGTAGAATCATACGCAATAATAAATTCATAATCTTTATCATCACCATTTTCATCTTTGACACTCCCTGTTTTCTTGTAAAGCCTCCAGCTTGCGCACTCTGTTTCATTCGTGTTTTTATCACAGGTCTCGATGATTACGTCATTTCCTTCTGAAACCTTATAAAAAACTTTATGATAGCCATTGCATACAATTTCAATTTCCTTCAGATTCGGCAAAAAAACCAATTCCTCAAACTCAAGATTTACAATCTGACCTTCAATAATATCTGCAAGATCTTCTCTACATTCCATAATTATACTTGTAGAAAAGCCGTCTATCAAAGCGTTGTCTCCGCTCAAATCCGGACATGCCAGCGTAGCAATAGGCCAGGGATCTCCCGATAACGCGGCCATTTCCTCGCGAAGTTCCGTCTTTTCATCAAGAATAGACTGTAAAAATTTCTTCGCATATTCTTTAGAAAACCGAATAGTAAAGTCTTTAGAAGCAACGGTAACTGCATTTGACCAAGTTAAAATAGCTCTAAATCCTAAACCTTTGCAGCCAATCTTGTTGGCATGTATCTTTTTAGGACTGGCGTTCGGATAAAGCAACGATTTAATCCCTCTAAAACTAAACGGTTTGCCTGTATTAGATACCGATAAAGTTTTTCCGTCAAATCTAATCTGTACTTTGCCTGACGAACCTTTTGCTTCATCATCGGCATTCTGAAGCAATTCGAACATTTGCCTTCCCTCATAATCTTTTGAGAGACCACATTCCCTGTTATATCCGCTAACGATTTCTTCAGCAGAGTCAAGATATTTTCTTCGTATTTTATCTATTTCGTCTTTTATCTGATCGTACATTTATGCTTCTCCCTGTATACACAAATTATAGCCGTCAAATAGATGCACTTGAAAGAATACAATTACTATAATTACAATTACTATCTTCCCGACCTCTACGCACTTTAAATTATAACACCATTGACAATATCGCTGCAACGGAGACTACCGCTCTTAAAGAATACCTCTTAAAGAATACCTCTTAAAGAATATAATACGCTCCAAAACGCTCCAAAATAAGAACCTGTCCCTTATATTTTGTGTTATACTATGTTATACTATCTAATATATTTTTGTTATCTTCGCTCTGCTATAACCTGCTCAAAGCAAATATCCACCGAGCAATTGGAATTTGGAGGAAAATATAAATATGATCGATTTACAAGACAAAAATTACCGTCCTACCCTTAAGGAAATAAGCGAATATGTCAAAACTCCTGTCTTTATGCAGTTTTGTTCAGAAATCAAAGACACTTATAAGTGCAATGAAAATATAGAATACAGTTCATGCAGTTGGGAAAAAGGTTGGAATATTAAATTTAAAAAAGCCGGAAAAACATTGTGTACTATATATCCTAAAGAATGTTATTTTAGAATTATGATCGTTGTAGGTACAAAAGAAAAAGCACCCGTTGAAGCAATTTTGCCGGAATGCACGGCTGAATTATATAATATATATGATCAAACGCAAGAAGGAAACGGACAAAAATGGTTAATGATCGACTTGGAAGACAAAGAAAATTTGTATAACGATGTTATGCGTTTAATCAAAATTCGCAGAAACTGCTAATTTAGTATAACTTAAACCTATTTCTCCAAGCTGCCTTTTTGTATATTATCCTGAATAATCTGCTCCGTCACCTCAAATAGCCTTTCTGACCCCAGTTTTGTTCTTCCCTGTCTCTTATAGACTTGTTCGGCAGTAACCTTATGCTCTTTCCAGTCGCCGCCATTATTACTGTTATTCAATATAAGCGGCTGGAAATTATCCATTGCATGCGCAAATTTAGATTCCGCCGTTTCGTACGCCTCAAATTCATCGAACAATGCCAAAAATTCCGTTTTTTGCTCTTCTGGAAGAATTGAAAATATACGCTCCTTTGCTGCGTCTTCCCTTGCTTTTTGTGTCTGAAGCCCTTCTGCATCATAAGCATAAGTATCTCCTGCGTCAATCTCAACAATATCGTGAATCAGACACATAAGCATCACTTTTGTAATGTCTATATTTTCATTCGCATACTCCCTGAACAAATACGCCATTATCGCCATATGCCAGGAATGCTCGGCATCATTTTCATTTCTGCCGCTATTTGACAAATGAGTCTGCCTGAATACATTTTTTACCTTATCAATTTCCAAAGAAAAAGCTAATTGCCTTTCTATACGCTTATCCATCTTGATACCTCCGCCTATCTCTCTTTACTGCAGACACTACCGGCCTTTTTCTATTACTCAATCATACAATCATCTACATAATATGATACTGACGCTATAGCAGACGCTGCCAACCATTTCCTATTACTCAATCATAACAGAAAAAGATCACTATATCAATCCACAGAAAACCGGAATCTGTACCTGCCTGTTATCGTAACTCTGTCAATTTCTGTACTGCCTCTTCCTTTGTTGACACAAAGAAATCATCGCCAGATCCAGAGCCGATTGCATGTCAACAATTACCATCTCGTGTAGGCTTCCACACCTATTTCCTTCATTTTTTCAAAATCCTTCTTCCAATTCCGGTGTGTGATAAAGATATCATACTCATCTGCCCTCACCTATAGTCCTTCCGATGAAATATAATTTCTTCAATATTCCATTTCTCCAAAATCAGGTACGCCTGCCTGTTCTGATAAATTCAATCAGCTTCTCCACATCCTCAAAATCATCATAATCTCCGTTTATCCCTTCACGATGATAGATGACTCCTGCCTTCTCGTTTGCCTCCAGACAGTCTAAAAGCTGCTTTTCTCCATACCTTTTTGCAAACAGGTTAAACGCATATGGCTTTATCTTCGTTAATAACCCTTTCCGGCAGTCTTCGTCGCACGCATAACAATGTCCAATCCCCTTTTCTAATGAACATTTTCGGTTCTCACACCAGTCTTTATCCGGACATTCCCCGGAATTACAGCCCGCACAGTTGGTATTTTCCGAACATAAACAACAGGCAAGTCCGCACCTGGCAATCCCCAATTCTCTTTTCATCTTTATTTACCCCTTGTATTCTTTTAAATTCTTCATCTGCATAGCATAGTCAGCTTCATTTTCTTCCTTCGTCTTGATCGGGTCTTCACGGTTATATCGACTACATGGCAACTCCTCACATTGACCGCAGTGCTCATATTTTCTTTGATTAATACAGCATTCATAAATATCACAGCAGCTTTCTCTTGTGTATTCCAACCAGAACACCTTGCCTTTTATCTCGTCACACCCCAGACAATCTGCCGGGTAATACTCACAATCTGAACATACGGTACCGCAACAACTCGTCTTCTTTTCCATTGGCATTTTCTCCTAATCACATTTTCCACTGGCACTCACTGCACTCTGCATCATGGATTGAAATAATTCCTCCACATTCCGGGCAGGTATAGTTCTCTTTTTGCTGTACCAAAAATGCCGCCATTCCCTGCTCTTTTACCATTTGGCTATTTTTCATCAAGCTGGCATGGTAGCGGATATTATAACTTTTTTCCAACCCTTTTACCTGCTTACAGGGATATTCAGAGCATTCAAAACAATATGTAATCTGCCGCTCCGCCACACAATTTTTAATCCTGCACTTTCTGCAATGCTCTGGTTTTCCCTGGTCACTTTTCAAACAGTCTGCACAAGGTTTCTTATGATAGCAATGTTTATAACAAACCAGGCAGTTCATCCCACAAGGCGCAAACATAGCAGGCTCTATCTTTTCTGGCATCTTCATTCTCAAACAGCTCCTATAGCACTTTGCCGTCCGACAAAATGGCATTCACTTTCTTGCTGAAAAAAATAACACAGTACCTATTGTGTACGATTCAGTGTCAGTAAATCCAGCTGATTCAAAAAACAATTGAAGTTCCTTTTGGCTATACACCTTCACATCACCTGTTTTGGAAAATGGAAATACTACTGTATTGGCAAGCCATCGCACCACCGGAGAAAAAAATGGTTCAGCAATAAGGACTTTCCCGTTCTTCTTCAGTACCCGCATACATTCATTGGCAAAGTTCTGGGGTGTTTCAAAATGATGAAATGCACAAGACACCGTTATGACATCCATGCTCTCATTTTCAAAACCGAGAGGAGTACAAGGACTAGCCACAAATGTACAGGCCGGGTACCTTTCTCTGGCGGCGGCAATCATATTTTCAGAGATATCTATACCAAAAGCATTGACGCTCGCCCTTTTGGAAAGCTCTCCAAGCAGATACCCATTCCCGCAGGCAACGTCCAGAATATAATCTCCATCCCTGAGCACAGCCTTTTTAATAATCTCATCTTTATGGGGTCTTGTATAATTGCCCTCTGGAGCAGAATCATATTCCCACGCCATCTTATTATATACTTTTTGGGACTGTTCCGTCTTTTTCCCCACAGCTATTCCTCCGAAATCTTATTTTCTGGTGAGTCCAGTTTACTACATTTAAAATAAACCGTCTATAGCAGGAACAGTCTTTTGGAGAAGAAAAATGTTTGGCCATGGTTTTGCCGGATTGTATCATCTGTAGTGGTCAAGCTTTTTTGTAACACTTGTGGCTAAAAAATTTGTTGGATTGTTGTCTGGATACTATCAAAAAGACTGCTCCCGCCGCTCGTTATGCTACCATTCTCGCCTGGTATAGTGTGTGGTAGCTGTTATGGCTGTGCGGGCGCACATGGTTGCAGGTGGCATAGGCGAATTCCTCCACAGTCTGATACAGTTTCTCCTCTGTCCGAAATTCGTACAGATTGGTGCATTCGTTCTTCAGAGTGCTGAAGTATCTCTCCATCGGCGCGTTGTCGTATGGATATCCGGCCTTGCTCATGCTCTGGATCACATGGACAGATTCGCAAAACTCTATGAAAGCTTTTGACGTATACTGGCTCCCCTGATCACTGTGCAGGATCAGACTTTCTTTTGCCGGACGTTGGGATTCTAATGCTTTTTCCAATGTGCGAATCGCAAGTTCGCTGGTGATATGGCGGTCCGTTATGCTCGCCACCACGCTTCTGTCACGGAGGTCTATAATAGTACAGTTATAACGCACATCCCCATTTTTCAGGAACAGATATGTGAAATCCGTGCACCATTTCTGGTTCGGCTTGTCCGCATGGAAGTCCTGCTTTCATTTATTCTCGAATACCTTATGGGGCTTGCCTGGCTTTGTCCCCGGCTTTTTGGAGCGAACGATGGAGCGCAGACCCATCTGCGCGTTCATGTATTTATGGATAGTCACAGCGCTGTAGCTGTTCCCTGCCCGCTTTAGATAGGCGGTCATGCTGCGGTAACCGTCCACTCCATGATGGCTGTAGCAGATGCTGCGGATTTGCTCCTGGACCACCGCTTTTTGGGCATAATAATCTGCCTTCCGTTGCTTCCGGTGGTTATAGTAGGCATTCGGGCAGATCCCCAGCCGCCGCAGGAGCCAGCGGACGCCGAATTCCTCCTGATGATCATCAATAAATCGATAAGCCTCTAATCGATTTCCTTTGTAAAGAATGTCGCCGCTTTTTTTAGGAATGCGATCTCCTTCCGTAATTCTTCATTCCCCCGTTTTAACCGGAGGTTCTCCTTCATGGAGTCATAATCTTCTTGGGCTTTAGGGTCTGTCTGGCATTCTTTGCTGAATTCAATGCACCACTTGGAGATACTGGCTTTGGATACGCCATACTCTGCGGTGATACTTTTGTAGGTTCGTCCTTCTTCCTCGTGGAGTCGAACAATCTTCTTTTTAAATTCGGGAGTGTAGTTTTGTGACATAATGAGTACCTCTTTTCTTGTGATTTTGATTATACCTTATTAGCCACTCCCGTTACAACTTTAGTATAGCACTTCAACGGATGTATGCTGCTTTCCGCATCTGGAACGAATATTTGAAAGCAAGGCTGCCCAGGGATCGGAACACCGCCGGTGAGCGGTTCCTGCGAAAAGCTTCTGCCTTAACCATCACTTTTCACACGGACAGCCCGCTGGATTTTGACAAAGACACCGGCAAAGCTATCCGCTGCTGATCTGACCCGGAGGATGTGGGGCAGGATACCGGATCAGGTGCTGCGGCTTGACCTCTGGTATCCTGACCGAAGAAACATGACCGAATGTGTCTCCGTTTATCACTCGTTCTATCCGCTGCTGATCTACTACATGAACCGGCTTTCCGAGTGGGGACTGAACTTCTGCAAGTGCAAAGTCTGCGGCAAGGTTTTACTCGCCCAGAGCTTGCGCTATGAATTGTGCAGTGAAAAGTGCCGGAAACAGCAGGCCCTCCAGAACAAGAGGGATTTTGACAAGAGGGCAAGAAAAAACAACTATGATCTGCTCTATAAAAACGAGTGTCAAAGCTGGCGCAATAAGATCAACAAGGCGAAAAAAACAGCCGATTTCCCGGCTGATCGGCTAGAAGAAATGCTTACTGCTTTTGAGGCGTTCAAGAAGGAAGCGTTGCAAAGGAAACGAGCTGTAAAAGAAAAAACAGCCAGCCCGAAAGAATTTACAGACTGGCTGTACCAGCAAAATCATATTATTGTGGAATTAATGAAATGAAAATTTCATTAATGTATAATAATCTATTCTTTTAGAATGCTCACGATTGCATTCGCTATTTTCTGCGCATCGCTTTCATGATTATCCCTGCCAAAAGAAATACGAATTGTTCCTGCTGCATAATCTTCTGGCACGGCAATCGCTTGAATTACATGGGAAATCTGTGTGCTAACGGAGTCACATGCCGAGCCCGTCGATATACAAATTCCCTTTAAATCCAGCCTGTGCAGTAGCATTTCACCACTAGCATTTTTGATAGATATACTTACATTTCCCGGAACATGGTTATCGGCTCCGTTTCGGATAAAATCAATTCCAGCCTCGTCCAATGCTTGAATAAGGCTGTTTTCCATTTTCCGAAGCCTGCTTTCTGTTGCATCTATATGAGCGCAGTTTTTGCGAAGCGCCTCTGCCATCGCCACGATGGCTGCGACATTTTCTGTTCCTGCCCTCATCCCAAATTCCTGTGAACCGCCGTCAAAGAAAGAATAAATATCCGTACCCTTCTTGACATAAAGAAATCCAATTCCCTTGGGACCATTAAATTTATGCGCAGATGCCGAAAGCATATCAATACCCAAAGCATCCACATTTACCGGGATATGTCCTATGGCCTGTACAGCATCCGTATGAAATAACGCTCCATGTTCATGAGCTATCTCTACAAGCTCCTTTATTGGCTCAATTGTACCTATCTCATTATTCACCAGCATAATGGACACCAACTTGGTATTGTCAATGATGACCTTATTAAGCGTGGAAGGTGTGACAACTCCTTCTTTATCCACCCGGAGATAGGTAACTGGATACCCCAGACGCTCCACAGTGGCACAGGCATTCAGTATTGCATGATGTTCAATTTGACTGGTTAGAATAGAGCGATCATCGCCGTATTGCAATGTACCTTTAATGGCCCAATTGTCGCTCTCGGTACCACCGGAGGTGAAAAAAATTTCCTCCGGCTGTGCACCGATGCAGTCAGCAATGGTTTTTCTGGCAGCGGCCAGCGCTTTTTTTGCTGGTCTTGCAAACGAATAGGGCTGAGACGCATTCCCATATTCTTTGAGCAAGTAAGGTTTCATTGCCTCGAATGCATCAATATCTAAAGCTGTCGTAGCAGCATTATCCGCATATATCACTGGCTCCGCCTCCCTTCATTATTCAAAGAGCTTGCAACCATCTTCTTTAAATTCTTCAATCTTATCTAAAATATCCTGCGATGTCACCTCAAGGTATTCTGCAAGACAGTCAAGGCAATAGAATTTGTCTATATCCTCGCCTAACAGCTTTTTATTAATTCCTATCTCGTTGCGTACAAGACCAGTTTTTCCGCAGGAAACACATGTTACCGTATTCATTCACCAATGTCCTTTACGCTTAATTCCGGTACTGTCTTCCCGCCAAACTCCTCCGGGTCAAGAATTCCAAGCTGAATCTTGATAATGGAGCGCATTTCGATAGCTGGCTTCAGACAGAACAAGTTAAAATCGTGGGAAGAAATATTCTCCGGGTGCTGTACATTCGGAAACAACAGCTTCAAATAGGCTGTACAAATGCGCTTGATTGCCTCCGTATCTCTCGTATCAGATTTCTCCGGGACTGCTACTCGTGCATCAACAACAGCGCGATATGACGGGTCGTCTCGCAGTTCGTGCATAATAGAGGAGAAATACTCTGAATTCAGAGCCCAACCACAAATCTTCAGGTCATCGTTCATTCGAGGCAGTTCCCAGCCCTTTAAGAATCCGTGAAAGCGGTCTATCAAAGCACTCTCGTGAAATACCTTCGGCAAGTCACTGAACATATTCAAGTATTCATTCATGGAAGCCGCAGGAATATTGCCAAGAAGAATAATGCCAGAATCAGCAGCCCCCTCGTGATTGCCGACCGTGTACTTGCCGTTTTCCATATAGCCCTTGAGAGCACCACGCATCTCATCTACATCGGTAAAGTTAATAGTCTGCACTTCATCTAACGCCACATAATCATGACCAAATACCAGGCCTTCTGTTCTCCGAGCAACGTCATAAAACATCTTTGCTCTGGACATAGTGCCGCCAGAAGAAAGCCAACCATAGCGGCTGACCGAGCCGAACAGATAGGACTTGCCGGTACCTTTGGGGGCAAGTTCAATCAAATTCAGTCGCTTCTCTACAAAAGGAAGCAATCTCGTAATCATTGCCAGCTTCTGCTGACGGGATTCGTAGCCAGCTGCATTATAATCGATGGCACCAAGGATAATGTCAATCCACTCATCAAGGGTGAAAGATTCACGGGCATACCTATACTCATCCAAGTCAATAATATACGGACAGAAGTCTTGGAAACTCACCAGCTTAATTTTGCCAGCATCCCTGTCGCTCTCCGGGAACTGATACCCAAGCTCTACGATTCCCCAATTCTCCTCAGCTTTCAATAATGCCGCGCTGCAATTTTCCCAAACATCTCTCGGAATCACAGTATCCTTAGTGGTCAGGCCGAAATCAGGAAGCGAGAAAGACAGACCCTGTGTCTTGATATCAATATCAACCGATATCTTGGCCAGGAATTTTACCTGCTCCTGGTAGTTGACAATACGGTTCTTGATGGATTTCCAGTCCTCTTTTTTCGGAATAAACTCACGAATAAAAGCTGTAGACCCATCAACATCGATTTCGCCATCGTCATCCTGAAAGCGCTTTAACACCCAATCTCGCATGAACGACGGCATCTTGAAGGAAGTGATAAAATTGCTCTTCTTCAGGTCTTTATAGACAACCATCTCATCAAAGTTGTCCTTTAACTTTTCCACCATATCGGCGGACTGTAACTCGCTCATATTTGCCTCCTCCGATTAGAATAAATCTACTTCGCGGGTCTGCTTTTGTGCTTTAAATTCCAGCTTCACCGACATATTTCTCTCGCCATCATAAACCTCCGCAAAGTAATTGCCTTTCCTCTTGATCTTCGGAATTTCAAATCTTGCATGTTTCTTATCCGCTACAAACTCACCATCATAGAAATCGTCATCAATGAGCAGTCGAGGCTTGCTGAGCGGAATATTGGAATAAAGCACCAATTCCGGAGTAACACGAGGCTTTAGTGTAATGACAGGATTTACAAAGCAAAGTTCAATATTGTCCGGACGCTTTGTCAGGGTGATGATGGGCACCACCACTTCCTCAAGGGAAGCCCCGCCGTGTACTTCTACATTTGCCCGACGGCCACCCTTAAAACGCTCATAGTTTGCAAGAACAGCGAATCCATCTTCATAAGCAACAAACGACAGATTCGGGTCTTCTGCAGCCGGACAGCATCGTCCGCTGTGTTCACCAGACTCCTCTAGCTCAATGCTAGAATTCAACTCATGACCATAACGCACTGCCAATCTGCTGGCACCGTGGTCGGCTACAATCAACGCTTTCTCCAGCGTTCCTTGCACAAGCATGGACTGAATCATCCGTAGTTGTTCATCGATTACATCCAATTCCTCAAATAAATGAAGCGGGTACTCACATTTCCGATAATCGTAAACCTGGCTGTGATGCTTTATCTCGTCCAGGTCATCAATTTTTCTCCAGTCTCCGTCCGCAAAATGCTGCAAAAACTCTTTGTTTTTAACTGTGATGGAGGGCAGCTCGCAGTGGCCTATGGCTACTTCTGATACCAGGCCATATTCCTCGCACTTTGCCATGATAAAAGCAAGGTACTCCACGCCAAGTGCATCGAAAAAGAAGCATTGTACCTTCTTCTTATCCATGTGGGAAATGATGCTGCTCCTCGGCTGCAATTTATTATAGGGCCGAGGTGATTGGGCGTAAGCATTGACCCTTTTCAGAAACTCCGGAAAGATACGATTTGTGAGCTTTTGTAGTTTGTAATCCCGAAAATATGTAGTCAAATCCCCCCGGAAGCTACTGTCGGATTCCGGCAGCTTAGTGTTCACGGCATCAAAGGCGAAATCCTGCATATATAAATGCAAAGGCTTAGACATACTACGTGTTGCGCAGGAAATTTCTTCCGGTGTGAAATCATAAAGGCTGAGGCACCGTACAAATTCGTACTTTTCCTGTGTGCTGTTGTCAGTCAGATAGAACACCTCGTCCTTTTGATGACGGCCCAGTTTATCACAATATTTTTTAACAAGCGGCAGATTCTCCGACAACTGCTCCAACAGCCTCTTTCGTTCTGTATAATACCGTTCAAACTCCGGATGCGAAATATCTACATCTGCAAAATCCAGATATGCGTGCATCTCAAAAGAATCAACATTATCACAATTTCCAAGTATCAACGTCAGATAGTGGTTATTAGCCTCACCGAAGGACTTCAATGACAGCCACAAGAGCCACTGCATCTTCTTATCGCCGGATTCCCAAACATCTGATAGATGCGCCGACAGATTTGCTGTAGCGCCAAATTCATCACAAACCAATGCAGAAAAACTGCTCTTGCCAGACATTTTAGAAGCAAGCCAGCTCCACTGAACATCCGTTCCGTATGCTTTTTCCGTAGCTCCTGCAATATCTGAATATTTTGTGGTCAACGCCTCATAAATGCCTTCGGAAGATGTAACGGAATAAACAGCATTTCGGAACATATCAACAGGGAACGAGCTAAGTGTCGTCACAGCAGGGTGATCCTGACGCTGCATATCCGTCAATCTTTCAAGATAGGTGAGAAGTCTCGGAATATCAGGAAGTGGCTTAAATCCAATACACTCTTCTTCAGTTTTCGCAAACTTTATCTGTGGCAACGGCGAAACCTCTCCGCCAACCAGAGCGACTCTATTTTTTATCCGGATATCACGATTCATAAATTTCTGAAGTATCTGTTCACAATGGTCAAGAAGGACAACGCAATATCCGCTGATAGGGTAACTAAGCACCTCATCCAGCTTTGCGGCCAACGCACTATCGCTGCGAAGCATCTGTGCCTGAGACAGCCCAACTAAGGCATAGTTTCCACTGCTGCTTGCAATAGAGACGGCTGCATCGACATTAGGCAGACCGTTGGGTAGGCAATTTTGGGAAACGTAAACACATCTCTTGCAGCTATCGGCCTCAAGGCGTTGGAGGATTTCCTGATAAACGTCATAATTCTCCGTATTCACCAACAAGAAATAGCCGGTCTTTTTTCCGTTAAAATAGGCACTTATTTGCTCGAAACATTCACTTGTGTTATTGCAACGCATAAATGCCCTCCTTATTCATTCTTCAGAATTTCCATACCCACCGTAAGATTGTCAGCAATGAGCTCATTCAAATAGCGACGCAGCTCAGTAGCATCCATCTTATCGATCACAGCCTGTGCACGCTCACAACCGCTGAGTTTGTATTGTTTTTCTGCTAGTACTTTCAGACGGTTCTTCACTGCGGAATTATCCATCCAGTTATACGTCTTGTCTGGGATACTTCCAATTAGGCTCTTCCGAATAGAATCCGCATTCTTTAGCATAATGGCGTAATCGCCGACAATACGCTCCATAAAGCAGCGGTCTCGCTCCTGCGGGTCATTCAAACGATCATAAAACGTAGCCGTCTCAAGATAATTGATGGCCTTGGTAATATCTGCATCCGAAGCAGAATATGCAAGAATGGTGGCAAAGATAGTTCTTGCCTCTCCGCGCTCTGTGTCATCAAACATACAAAGAATCGGTGTATCATACCGGTCAGACCAATCGGACGGGTCTTTTGTTCCGGTCTTCTCCAGCCAGAGATTCTTCAGCTGAGTCTTCCGAATGCTCTTTTTGTAGTTGCTTACAGCATTCTCAATGTATTGATAATACTCCGTGCTAGACTTGGTAAACTGACCAGCTGGAATGGTGCTGCAGAATCCGGCAACATCCTGCTCATCCAGTTCTTCTACAAACGTGCCTGCAACCTGTTTAAAATACGGCAACTGGTCTTTATAGAAGTGCTCAAATGCCTCACGTTGCGTTATCAGCGCATCATAAAATTGTTGCTTATACTGTTCCTGCAGTTGGCCGCTCTGCTTCATGTAATAAAGCTGGACTAAAAGCTGGCTCAGGTCTCCGGCATATTTGCGCAGGATATCATACGGCATACGGATGTTGTTGGAGCGCTTGTTCCACTCCAATACCATGTCCCGGAGGTTGGTGCATTTCGGCAGGCTCTTATTGCTTTCGGCTATGATGCGATACTCCAAAATGACGTCCGAAATCTTCTCGTCCGCAGTAACAGAGCTCCATACCCAGTTCGCGGCATCCGCATTAAATTTCAGTTTTACCTGGTCAAGATAGGCTCCACCATCGCCAATTTCATTTGCCAGCTGTCGGAGCACACCACCCTGATAAATATCAATATAAGCCAGCATACCCTTGCGACACATCTCATTGGTCAGGAGGCTTTCCATGTCCCGCGTGATGGCGACATTGTCATGGACAAGGGAACCAATCTGGTCTGCAAGAGCACTCTCCGTGGCCTTGTTGCTGTTTGCAGTGTTGGCAATGCCACAGTAGGCATCAATTACGGTGGTAATCTGATCAGCAGTTGTCTCCAACCGCACCGTGTTCAGAATATATTTCAGACACCAAATAGGGAAGGTAAGACCTTTCATCTTGATACGAATTTGATCACGGGCGCTTTCAATAGAGCCACACTGCGACATCGGAATGTGGAACACAGTCGATGTGCACTGAAGGAAGCAGCGTTGGCTTGCGCTCATAGCAACGATGTATTCCTCTTTATATTTCGAGGACGGAGAAAATTTCTGATTGATTGCGTTGGCAATCATGTGCTTCATTTTCCCCGGTGTCATACTTTCACTGGAAGAGCCATTGCTCCAGAAATAATCAGCGGTGGCATATTCCTTCAGCACAAAGCCCATAACAAAAGCGGTCACATTGCTGGGCATAAATCCGTAAGGTGCCTCTTCTAGCGCCTCATAAATGGAAAGAATGCTGATACGACCGGAAGCCTTCTCGAATCCAACTTTTACAACCTTCTCTACTTCCTGCTTGATGCGGACAATTGGCAGGCTCTTTTTCGTGGGGTCTTCCCAATAGCGCTCAACCTTCCATGCACCTTCTAGTGCAGTCGCAAGGCTGGTCTTCACATTGGAAGATTTAAAGGTGGACTTTAACTCCTCTGCGATACCGCATTCAGCGCCCTGGGCCAGAGGGCCTTTCAGGAACATGTTATCAATCAGATTGAACTGCTCAAGGCCGCAGAAATAAATCTGGTGGTTGAGCTTCTGCAGCTCCTCCTGCAATGCGGCGAGATTGGCCACGCGAGTGCCGCTCTTACGCTCAGGCGTATACAGGATAAAAGCACCGGCAGAAATTCTCTGTTTCCATTCAGTCAGGCGCTTTTTCGCCTGTGTTTCAAATCCCATCGCACGCTGACGGTCGTTCTGAGCATAATTCTTGCTGTATGCCATATTCTCTACATACTGGCTCAAAAGATCATCGCCCATAGGTGTCAGGCATTCTATATAGAAAAGCTCGTTAGAAGGCTGAACGATTGCTTTCAAAATGGCATTTTTGATAGTAGCAACCTCTGTATCATTCAGGGCAAAAGTCACCACAGCCTTAAAACGATTCGGTTTGCTCTGTCCGCTTAGCTTACTGCTGACCGGTGTTAAATTAGAGGAAGCTGCGCCCTCCATCACAAAACGGGGACGGATTGCAACAGGAAGCTGCACTGCAGACATCAGGTCGGCAGAAACAATCAAATCCTGTGTTTTTGTGCTGTTACGGATATCCACCTTTAGCTTGTTAATCTTTCCAATATCGCCATCACGATTCGCAACAGTGTATTCCTTTAGACCATTGCCCACGGGCTTTTCAAAGAGCAGTCCCTGCTGATACAGACCAGCAGCAATATTGCGAGCTTTGCCCTTCGACCAGTCAGTACCTGCAAAGGCCAAGTCAATATTTTGCTCGTTAGGGCGTAGAAGTTCCACGTCGCCCACGCGCAAGGAAATGGCTTCCAGCAGCAGCACAGTTTTAAACACTCGCTCCTGGTCTGGAGTTAGGCTTCCCTTTTTCAGCAGACCGAAGGAATCCAGAATCACGCGAACATCGTCATTCAATCCGTTCTGGTCTTTTCCGGTGAAGAAATCCCAGAGCATATCGATGGTGAGCAGGTTTGTACTCTCCTCAGGACCATACTCGTTAATAAACCACTTGAAGCCTTTTGCATCCGTCATGTCATTGCTGATAATGAAATCAAACATGCTACGGGCATTGGAATTGAATGCCACCGACATGTGTTTCAGCAGCAGCGCTGCATATGGATGAATTGGAACGATAGACTGTAGCTCTGTATCAGAGATGATTGTCTTCTGACCCATCCTGGAGTGCTTTTTTGCACTGGCAATAATAGTATTGCAGACACTGGTTAGTCCTTCATTTAAGTCACCCTTGTATTCAGTCCACTCTGGGAGGAGCACAGGGTCATCAGTGGTTTTCATGGCCTGCGCCATCAACCGGAATGCCATATTCTCTGGCATCTCAATACGGACAGTTACATCACCCACAAAACGATTCAAAATCTTCTTGCGCATATCCTTATCCTGAATGAGCGAACTACTCTCGTGGGTCACGATAAGGAAATAGAACGGGTGAGATTCGCTGATTTCTGCAAGGGTCTGAAACCCAGTCAAAGCATTCTGATTGTTCTGAAAATACTCCGTGAACTCGTCCCACACGAAGAGGATAGCGGAGATATCGTTCTCGTCAATGATGCTTTTAATCCAATCACACATGGCCTGAATATCCAAACGCAGGGCCGTGATGCCATTGTCCTCGGCAACCTTCAGGATATTGCGCATCATTTTAGAAACAGCGTCCTCGTCCTCGGCATTCTTCAGCACAGAGATGACCTCATTCACATGCTTGCCGCCAAAATCCCACATGTACTTATCTTCCTGAATCAGGCTGTCAAAGTAGACTCGGTTTGCCTCTTTGTCTTCCAGCCAGTGCAGGGCGGCTTCCTTCAGGGATGCTTCACCACGATTGGTAATGCCATGCTCCTGCAGCGCAGCTGTGATGCTATCCTGTAAGGCTAGGATCAGGTCTTGGTCAGAACGGATAGACGCAGAGCCAATCCGGTGAATGGTAATCAATCTGCCGTTGCTCTTGTCCGTAATGAGCTGCTGGCAAAGGTCATCCCGGAGGCCATAATCCTTGAAGTAAGCACGGATTTCGTCATCACTGGCCTCCAGCATAGATTTTACTGTCAGGGCTGCATGGGATTTACCGGTACCGTAGGCACCTTCCACCCACAGGGAACGGGAGTCCTTGCCTGAGAGCATGATGTGGGTTTTCTCCAACAGCTTTACAAAGGTCTCATGAGGATAGAATGAAGTCCATTTGACTTCACCGGATTTTATCAGGTCAGCCGTAACCGCTGCATAATACTTTGGATCAATGTTAAAATAATCCTTGTAAGTTTTCTTGCTCATTGTTTTTTCTCCTCCTATCTCAGAATATTGCCAACACATCCTGAGAGGATTTGTCTTCATGTAAACTGATGGTATCCAGTCCCAACGAGAAACTGGCCGAAATGAATTCTGGATAGTTTACGGACAGACCATTCAGAATTGGAACCATGGAATCGTAATTCAGGCCAAAGATTCTGGTCGGGCTGATGCCGTCACGCTCAATGGAATCATCCAGTAGCGTGGACAGCGAGAACTGGTAGTATCCACCACATTTCTCTGCAAACTTGTAGAGTGAGTAGAGAATGACACGGGCATCTGGTCCAGCCCAACTACATCTCATCAAAGAGTTAAGTGTTACCGTCTCCCTACCAGAAGCGGATGTTTTTTCAACTACATCGCAGTCGGCAAAGATTCTATCTTTACCCAGAGGTGTCTTGGCCATTATGATTTTAAGGGCATCAATAACATTCCGCTTACCCTTTCCTTTGGTATCATTCTCCATCACGTCTGTCAACATCAAATTCAACAGGTCAGGTGTATATGATGTCCCAAACTCAAGTGAAGTGACGAACCAATTAAACGCAGGTGTGTAGACCAGATTGCAAAGAATCAAGGCCCATGAGGTTTGACTGTATGCGCCCTCTCTGATAATTACATCCGCAAACGGTGTCGGCACGCATTTAGTGTACTTGTCTCCATCCGCAGTTTTATCGTAGACTGTAAGACCTGCATCATCCGCAAAATTCTTGAATGCATCCTTTTTCTTATTAGCGACCTGACCATCACCATCAGAAAGCCAGAATTCTTTTCCGCCCTCATATCGAATGAATGAATCCAGCCACTCATCCCGCGTTCCAAAGGTAAAATACCTGTCAATCCCTGCCATTTTTCTTCCCTCCGTTATCTTGTTTCGTATTGATGCATATCTCAAACAATGCTCCTTAACATCGTGGCACCTGTAGCAGTGTGCACAGTTATGTCTAATCACTATCCCGTTCTTCATGTCAATGCAATTATATTTGCATTCTGCTTCGCATTCTCCACATCCTACGCAGTACAGGCTTTTAATGATTACACTTCTCATTAGCGATTGGAATTTAATATCCGGCTTCGTACTCTCACAGTTTTCCAATATAAAGGTTGTTTTGCTTTCGCCTTGTATCGTTCTAACAGTATAGGATTTACCTTCAAACTGAATCGTATATTCATTTTCTGCTACCTGTGTTATATCACCAATCGTCTTTCCCCAATGTTGCCATTTGAGATGAGTCACAAAAGTATCTATCATAGGCGGATTGCTTCCACCGATAACTTCAAATTTATCCTGGCCTAAATTAAGCTCACGTCCAGATTTACGGGTTCTCCAAAATCCGCCATCAATAAACTCTTGCATATCGGCCTCTGAGTAATTGGTTTTTCCGCTCGTAGAAGCTATTTTCCCAAGAAAAAAATCCACTTCAGGTTTATATGAACAGCGCTTTATATACTCGTGCTTTCCAGTTGAGTTGGGGCAAACCAGACATCCCACCCTCATATTTCCCTTTTTATAAGCTTCATTTAAGTGCAAATGCCGTGCATATATATAGCAATATAATTCTGCGGAAGTCCAATCAAGTATTGTATGGCAACTCATTTGACCACTGTGCTTCTGGCCATCGCTTACTGGATCATAAGTGCTTCGTGCCAAGCTTTCTTCAGCACGCACTCCGGTAAAGGCCATTCCCGTAAAATCTCGCTTGCCTGTTATCTCCCTGAGCAAATTAATCTGTGGTGACGTTTTATGTACGCTACAACACCAGCGATTGCTCGTTGATGGTGGCCCAAAGCAAGACCATGTATTCTGTGGAAGCAGCTTAGATTCTGCTTGATAGAACCGAATGCCCTCACTTATGCAGTCTGCTTTAATTTGCTTCACTAACTCATACGTATCAGGAAATTCCATACGGGTGTTTCCAAACAAAACCATAAAATCATCATGGGGAAGCGTACGCTGTACAATGTCTAACGCTACAACACTGTCCTTTCCACCACTGAATGCTACATAAAAAACATCAATTTTGTCTTTATATTTCCTATAAGTATTATAAACTGTCTGAATTGTTTCTTGAACAAGAGTTTCCAAAATGGCTTCGTTTTTCTTCGTCATTGTTTCAACATCAACGAATTGTAATGGTATTCCATCCAGCTCAGGTGTATCCAAAAGAACTATCTCTGGTTTGGAATAGTATGAACCACCTTTAGTTCTGGCAACCGTTCTTCCGCGATATATGTAATTGTTTGTTTCTGCCCACATGAGTGGAGCGCAGTCGTCTTTGGGATACAACCAGTATTGGTCAAATCCCAGTATTGTTAATTCTGAGGCATAAACGGGGCGCGGTTCCTTGCTGAACTTCGATTGCTCTGTGGTTAGAAGCAATCCTCCCGTCTCCTCATCCCATAAATACTGGTACATCAGGGTTTCCTCATTTCTCCTGTTTTTCTCTCTGTTCTTTTACCAGCTTTGCCTCCTGAATCACCGTCTCGATGCCTTCATAACGTCTTCGCTGCTGGTATCCCTTATCGACAATATATTGCAGAGCCTCCTTGGTGGAGTCCAGCGCATTGGATTTTGACAGCACATCCACCAATAAGGACCGGTAATCCGGAAAATCTGCATCCTTGCGCACCATTGCACCGTATACACCGGTTTTGATGAAAGAGGAGTGCTGCAAACGGAATTTCCTGCTGAAGCCAAACAGATAGCTTTCCAGCAGGTAGCTATTCCACGGATAGCCGATATTCGGGAAGTATAGGAAAAGATTTACTTCCGGAAGAGGAACATAATCTCCCGGACACATTCCTTCCAAAATATCGTCTATCGCTTCTATATCAAACTTGATTTGGTCTTTGCGCACCAATTTCGTGGCGGAGACACGAATCATCTCGCTCAGTACCGAATCCCAGTAAATCACAATGTTCATTTCATTGCTCAGAGCCGACAGCTCGTCAACGGACAGCACCTCTTGGTCTTTTGCAAACTCTGTAAAAACATCTGCCATGCTCAATTCCTTACCCTTGAGGGTGATAATAGGCCCATTAAAAGCGAACTGATCTCGGAGGATGTAACCGAGGCAGTTCCTTAAGCCATAGGTGGTGTATCCATCCGTGTTGAGTGCAATGCCGGGGCATTTTTCTGCAATCAGCTGCATCAGTCGAACATCCGTAATATAGCTGTGATAGCTCAGTTCTTCATTTATCAATGAAGAAAGATGTGCTAACTCATCTGCACTGACCGGCAGATTTGGCGCATAGAAATAGGTCTCAGCTGCAACATTCACGATGGAAGCTGTCGTAACCAGAATGGTTTTCATCCTTTCATAAGGAAGAAACCATGCCTTCTCATGAATGGCAGTATAATCCTGCGGCTGGTGGAACTTCTTCATAATGTGAAGCAAATCCTCCTGAGCATTTGCACCAGACCAGTTATTCGTCAGAAAAGAATAACGCTGGGTGTATTTTCCGTTGGCATGGGCCAGCAATAGCGATGCCAGGGCATCCTGATTGTATATGTGCAAATTGTCTGCAAGCGGCTGCTGGTATTTATCATAAACCGCTTCGATGTAAACGGCCGTTGCACCTGAATCAAAAGCAGACAGAATATCACTCACGATTTCCATAACTAAGTCATTCTGACAATCATCCTGCTTGGGGAATACTCTATCTTCGCGCTTGGTTCCAACCATACTCATGATTTCATCAATGCGATCATCTGTTTCTGCTGGGGGACAGCCATATTTTTCCGCATAAAATCGCTTAAACCGCCCACGAAAAATTGGCCGTCCCGTCTGGTAGCCATCCTCGCCAAAATGCTCTGAAAGAATCTCCGTATAGCGGATTCGAGTCTCCTCAGGAAGGCCTTGCTGCTTTATAACCGGCTCAGCGGCTTTTAATTCCGGAAGTTTCTCTTCTAGCCGGGTATGGGCTATTATTGTCCCTGTACTGGAACGGTAAGCAACGAGCTTGGATACAGCTGCCCGGAAGCGGTTATGCTGCTGGGCGTTTAAATCCCTGAAAGCCGAGATCTTCAAAAGGTTTTCCAAAATCTGTTGCAGTTTATTGGCATCCTCGATCAGGAACAGATCTGTATCGCAAATGCCATATTCATTGGCAGTCTTGCCGGACTGTCCGATAGCAGAAATATAGCTACGGATGGTGCCTGTTGCAGAACCGGTCTGCCGCATCCAGCTTATAAATTGTTCCTTACTGCTTTCGGCATCCGAGCTATCGGTGCAGTCGTCTGCTCTTGGCATCAAAATTGTTCGAGACGCTGTGGTGCCTCGCCTCTGGTAATACACTTCCAGATTTTCATAATCCACATTACAAAGGTCAAGTAGTTTTTTTATCTTTCCCGCAATATCTGTAGCGCTGATGTTCGTTTCCAGATAGAAATTATCCTGTACCTTTTTGGGAGCCGTCATGCTACTTATTCCGGCTTCATCAGCGAAATCGCACCGACCATGTCCACTAATGTTGCAATTGATATAAGAACGCAACACATCTGGATAATCATCCAGCAGGCATTTGACAACCTGAACATACAATTGCGTCCAAGAGTTGAACTTGTCCTGATCCTCTCCGAAATATGAATACTCCGTTGGCTGTGTAAAAGCCAGAGATTGAATATTAGCGAAATCAATCTTATATAAGGCAGGGTCAACAGTGGAAGGCGCTGCTGTTTCTCTATACTCAGCCATCTTCGGAGAAGGTTCTACAGGTTTTGTCTCCATAGGAATTGCATTCTTGATAGATTTCATCGGTGCTGCCTGAGCAGGCAGCTCAGGGTGCTCCTTCACAAAGCGGTAGTAAAATCGCATTGCAGAGCTCATTTTGCTCAGATTTTTCTTATATGTAAAACGGAAAACCTTATTGGAATCAACTGTGTTCATCACCTTGCGAATATCAGCGAGGTCGGTCAATGCAAATAACTTCTTCTTAATTATGCTGCATTTCAGGCAAAAATCCTCGATGTCAGTGTACACCATATATAATTCCGACAGCTGTGCCGGAGATACTTGTGTTTTCAACCATGCAAAATACTGGTCTTGTATTGATTTGGTATCCGGCACGTTCCTTGCCTCCCTCAGCGTTTTTTCATAGGTTGCTCTATCATTCCGATACATGGCGACCACATCCTGAAATAACTTAGACATGGAAGATTTCTTCATGCCTTTTTCGCCATCAGTCAGGATGTATTCCATCGTAGACATCTGTAGCGTAATGCCATTTACGTTACGAAAAATGTCGTCTACTTCGATACCTTTTTTCTTCGCCCGTGCACGAAGCTCTGAAGACACCGCTTCAATCGCATCTTTCCGGGACGTCCTGCCCTCACGAGCGGAGATCAGCGCATTCAACATAATAACTGCTTCACTCATATCCCAAGGTACTCTTTGCGCCATCTCACCACTCTTTTCTATCCGTATTCTATCCCTCTACGTTAATAATTTAATATGTTCTCTTTTTCCTCCAAAATAACAGAACATATATCTCCAATATTGCAACGCAAATACTGACAAATACGCATCAGAACACTCAAAGCAACCTCTTCGCCCTTATTCAGCTTAGCCATAGTTCCAGTAGCCAATTTCAAATCTGTACGTAACGTAGCTTTACTGATGTCTCGCTCTAATAGCAGCAACCACAGCTTTTTATAACTAATTCGCATATTATATAACTCCTTGCACTGTGTGATTCGACAAAACCGCTTATATTCTAACCGAAAAACTCAGAAGGCGCAACGGATTTCTTTGAAAAATTGCACACAAAATTTGAGTTCTTGAATTTTATAAAAACACTTGTGCCAATCAAAAACCGACACAGGCGTTTTACATCCTACTATATGCTAAACCATCCCAAAATGCTTCAGAGCCTCCATAATCGCCTTTTCCTTCTCCGGCGGACATTGGGGCTGCTTGGAATCTTCAGACTTTGGCTTATTATAATTCTCACGCTCAATGATACCACACTTCTGCTTCACCTGTGCGATATACAGGCTGCTAACCTTCAAGCCGCTATGCTCCATCACATAATCCTTAATCTCTTGGTAGGTAGCTTTCTTCTCCGCATCGATCAAATCCAGCTCGTCCATATCCAGCTCAACTTCAATATGCTGAGTCGATTTTAGTTTGGACAATAAACATACCGTCTCAACATGATAAGTCCCCGGGAAGAGATCAATTCCCCCAATCCTCTCCACCCGATACCCTCTACCCTGCAGCATTTCCAGATCCCGCACCAGGCTCGTAGGCTTACAGGCAATATACACCATTCTCTCCACTCCGAAATCCGTAATCTTCTGAAGCGCCTTCGGATTTACCCCGTCTCTCGGTGGATCCAGCACGATCAGATCCGGCTTCTCATGAAGCCCATCGATCACCTTAAGCACGTCTCCTGCCCAAAATGCACAGTTTGTCAGACCGTTCAATCCTGCATTCTCTTTCGCCGCCTCCACGGCTTCTTCTATAATCTCAACGCCCACCACCTTCTTCGCCACCGGCGCCAGGATCTGCGCAATTGTCCCTGTTCCGCTGTACAAGTCGAAAATCACCTTATCTCTTGTCTCTCCGATATATTCTCTTACTGTCTCATACAGTACTTCCGCCCCCAATGAGTTCGTCTGGAAGAAAGAAAACGGCGTGATTTTAAATTTTAGTCCCAGCAGCTCTTCATAGAAATAATCCTGTCCGTACAGAATTTCAGTTCCTTCATTCTTCACAACATCCGCCACACTGTTATTCTGCGTATGCAGGATTCCCGCGATCGTACCGTCAAGCTCCAATGACAGCAGTCTCTTTACCCATTCCCCTTCAATAAATCTGTTCTCATCAAAACCGCATTCTCCTGTCGTCACTATATCGATCAGGATCTCCCCTGTTTTTACAGCCTTGCGCACCAGAAGATGGCGGAAAAACCCTGTGTGTCTCATACGGTGATAGTAGGGAAGACCTGTTTCTCTTGCATATTCCAGTGTACACAACAGAATCTTCCTATAGTCCTCATCCACAATCCGACAATCTCCAACGTTCACGATATCATGAAAACTACCTCGTTTATGCATTCCCAGAGCCAGCGGTCCATCCTTATATTCATCCCCAAAAGAAAACTCCATCTTATTGCGGTATCCTTCCTTGACTGGACTTGGCTTGATTCCTTCCCAGATATATTCTCCTTCCACCGCTTCATCCATCATAGCTTTTATCTGAATGCTCTTCATCTTAATCTGTTCTTCGTAAGGAAGATTCTGATAAGTACAGCCACCGCACTGCCCAAAGTGAGGACACGGAGAAGTTATTTCAAGCGGTGAAACGTCAAGAACCTCCAGAATACGTCCTTCCACTTTTCCTTTACGAATCTTATTGACAGAAAAACGCACTCTTTGTCCCGGAATCCCATTTTTTACAACCACATATTTATCTTCATCAGGCAGCAATATTTTCCCCTTATTCGGGAATTCTACTCTCTCGATTACTCCCTCGTATACTTCTCCCTTTTTCATAGCGCCTGTTTTCCTTTCTTTCTGTAATTTGTAATTCTCCGTTCTAATATCCCGTAGCATTGACTTTTTACTTCTGATACTTCGCCTTCAATATTGTTCCGTCTTGTTCTACCTCTATCCTTTCAATACTCTTTACATATTGGTTGAACTGCGAATATCCGTAATCGCTAATCTTAAAATCCTCATATTTCTCATATACTTTATTTCCGAGAGTACTAAGTTCTACTCCGTTTTTACCGCCTCTCTTAACCAGAAAGAGCACATATCTGTCAATATCCTCTTTCATTCCCCAATCCTCTCTCAGAGCAACGGAAACCAGATTACCATGTTTCACCAATTGAACCCTTGAGAATTCTTCCAAAAACTTCGACAACATATTATAGCCGTAACTGCGTACGTCAAAATCCGGATACAGACTTACCAGGCGGCTTCCTACTTCACCAAGCCCTGTCGGACGATTGTTGTCCTGATTCTCAATGACCATCTTAATGATAGCGTCCTCAATCTGCTCTTTACTCAGATTATCATGAGTTTCTTCCCCCTTTGAATTCCCAGGTTCCTGCTCATTCAGAAGATTCTCAAGAATAGTAAACTTATCACACGCCTTACGGAATGGTTCCGGCGTCTTATTCTCACCCATGCCGATCACCATCTTCGCACTCTCTCTGATCCGAGTTACAAGCCGCGTAAAATCACTGTCGCTGGAAACAATACAGAAACCATCCACATCATTCGTATATAAGATATCCATCGCGTCAATAATCATCGCCGAATCCGTTGCATTCTTTCCCTGTGTATAACTGAACTGTTGAATCGGCATAATGGAATTTATCAAAAGCTCATCCTTCCAGCTGGAATTATGCGTACTTGTCCAATCACCATATATCCTTTTATACGTTATAACCCCATACTTTGACAATTCGGTAAGTATAGGTTTAATATACTTCGCAGACACATTATCTGCGTCAATCAATAATGCATAACACTGCTCATCCATCTTCTTCCTCCTTCTATTATCCATATATGTGCAGGCTCTTTCCCGACCAAATTATCCCATCACAAAAAACAGGTAAGATCCCCGCATAACATTCCGGAATTCTCATACAGAACGCTTTGCCTCTCCTAGACAAAATCTTTTCCGAAAATGTTACGCCAATGCGACAGATGTCACTACCCTGCATACCATTCATAAAACAAGATAATTAACATCTGCCGCATCGGATGGAGTGCTAGTACCCATTGCAAAATTTACCGTAACCCACACAAATATGGCACTAGGCTTCTAACCTGTTTCTTCTAATCACATATTCAGCTATAATTCTTCTATACCTGATCATCTTCATTGAAGAAATCATCATCAAAATCATCCTCGAAATCTTCTTCGAAATCTTCCAGATAATCCGGGGTAAAGAAACAATATACAGCATAAGCAATCGCTGCAACTGCCGCAACCGCACCGATAATAGCCAGAACCCAGAGAACTGTCTTGCAGTTCTTGTCCTCCTCTTTCTTATTCATCAACTCACTCAGTCTTGTTGCAGCAATGATCTCTTCTACTTTATTCATGCTTCCTACATCCTTTCCTCTGCTTTTTCAAGTCGTGTTCCACGTCCTGATAATTTCAAATATTAATTTTATTATAACACTAACATTTTGAGATTACTATAACTTTTTACGAAAATTAACAAAATCTATCCTAAACTTTCTTAAGCTTCGCAAATGCCGCGAACATCTTCTTTGTTCCCGCTTCATCAAAATCCACCGTAACCTCATAGTCCCTGCCGCCTTCTATAATTGCCGTAACCGTCCCTTCTCCGAATTTTATATGACTTACCCTATCGCCCGTTTTGTATTCCAGTTTCCCGCCTGCCGGGGTTCCAAACTGCTTCGCAGGTTTTTGCGACACATATGCCTTTGTCCGGAATGCCTGCCTTGCCTGCATATACACGTTTTTCTCCGGTATCTCTGTTTCTTTTTCTTTCTTAAATATATTTCCCGTCGAAACCAATTCCACCGGAATTTCCTTCAAAAACCTTGACATTCGGTTAAACTGTGTCTCACCGCGGACCATCCGGCGCCTTGCGCAAGTCAGGGTCAGCTCTTTCATAGCTCTGGTAATTCCCACATAACAAAGACGCCTCTCTTCTTCCAGATCCTCTATATCCTCAGAAGTAATCGTCATATAACTAGGAAAAATCCCATCCTCCATGCCTGCCAGATATACATGTGGAAACTCAAGTCCCTTCGCACTGTGAAGCGTCATAAGCACCACATAATCATTACTCTCATCCAAACTGTCTATATCTGCTACCAACGCAACTTCTTCCAAAAAACCGCCAAGTGTTGCCGGTTCATTCATTTCCTCACAAGTCTCTTCGTATGCTACAATTTTACTCATTAGCTCGTCTATATTCTCAATCCTTGCCTCTGCCTCCTCATCCCCTTCTGATTTTAGACTCTCCACATATCCCGTCTCATCCAGGATTTCCTGCATCAGATCTGATACGCTCATCTCACGGGCATCGGCTTTAAAATGCTCTATCAACGCCACAAAAGACTCAAGCTTTGAAGCGCCTCTTCCAATACCCGGAATCAGATCGACTGCCTGAAGCGCCTCATAGAATCCGATCTCTTTATATGCGGCATATTCCTGAACACGGTTGATACTCGTAAGCCCTATTCCTCTCTTCGGCACATTGACGATCCTTCGAACCGCCAGATCATCCTTTCCATTATCCACTGTCTTCAGATAACTAAGCACATCTTTGATCTCGCGCCTTGCATAGAAATTAATACCGCCGATGATCCTGTAAGGAATATTTGCCGTTACAAATTTCTCCTCAAACAAACGTGACTGCGCGTTCGTCCGATACAAGATTGCATGATGGTTATATGCAGCATTTCCCTGATTTACCCGATCTCTGATATCATCTATAATATATTCCGCTTCATCATAAGCTGAATCCAGCTGTCTGAGTTCCAGCTTCTCTCCGTCGCCATTCGCCGTCCAGAGCGTCTTGTCCTTTCTTCCGTAATTATTCCGGATCACCGCATTCGCCGCATTCAATATATTACTGGTAGAACGGTAATTCTGTTCCAGCTTAATCACCTTAGCATCTTCAAAAAACTCCTCAAAATTCAAGATATTCCTGATATTCGCTCCCCGAAACTTGTAGATAGACTGATCGTCGTCGCCCACCACACAAAGATTCCGATATTTTGATGATAACAAACGTACCAGTTCAAACTGCACTGTATTCGTATCCTGATACTCATCTACCATAATATACCGAAAACGTTCCTGATAATTTTCCAACACATCCGCCTGTGTCTGAAACAACTGTACGGTTTTCACGAGAAGATCATCAAAATCCAACGCATTATTCGCCCTTAACTGCTTTTCATATTCCTCATATACTTCCGCAATCTTTTGCTGTGCAAAATCTCCCTGCGCACGCAGCCGAAATTCCTCTGGACTAATCAGCTCTTCTTTCGCATGAGCAACGGCTCCAAGCAAAGTCCGTTCTTTATATAGCTTAGTATCTATTTGCAGCAATTTACAGATATCTTTCATAAGAGATTTCTGATCGTCGCCGTCATAGATTGTAAAATTCGTATCATAACCCAACAACTGGATATGTCTTCGCAGAATCCTTGCGCAGCTGGAATGGAAAGTACTTACCCAGATACTCTCGGAACCAAAACTCACCAGACGATCCACCCGCTCACGCATCTCTTTCGCCGCTTTATTAGTAAACGTAATCGCCAGAATATTCCACGGATTTACTCCTATCTCCTCGATCAAATAAGCCATGCGGTGAGTTAGTACCCTTGTTTTGCCGGAGCCTGCTCCCGCCAATATCAAGAGCGGCCCTTCCGTATAAAGCACCGCCTCTTTTTGCTGTTCGTTTAATGTATCGTATATACTCAATCCTCTTATTTCCTTTCTTCTGCTTTAACAACATGTATCTCATTACCATTGCCGCCGAAATATTATAAACATCTATATTCTTCCATAGTATTTATATTCCGAAGCATCCTGCACAGTCTTTCATTCCCCGAAATATCCACATACAAGATATCAAGCCTGTCCAACGCCTTTCTAAGGCGATACTCTCCTGCCTCAATTTGCTCTTTCAGAATCACGCCTATCTGCTTACGATAAATTGCAGCCAGTGGATGAAACTTCCCATTTCCAATCGGTACGATACCATCTGCAGTCCGTCCCCTCTCAGTCTCTCTTCTTTCCATCTCCTGCATCAAAAAATGATATAATTCAATCCCCAGCAGCGGCATGTCGCAGGCTGCAGCCATGATGTATGTACTCCCTTTCTCCACGCATCCGGCATGCAGACCGCCGATCGGGCCACAGCCTGGATATATGTCTTTGATAATTCTGCATCCTTCAAATTCTCTGTATATTTCTTCTCCGTAAGAAATCAAAACAGTATCCGCTTCCTCTTTGAACACCTCAATCATATGTTCTAAAAAAGACTTGCCCTGGTATACTAACCCTCCCTTATATTTTCTTTCCATTCTCCTGCTTTTTCCGCCTGCCAGTATTAACCCATCCATCGACAGATCCTCACTTTCGCCATCTGCTTTTCACGCCGCCGGACATATTCTTACCCATTAAGACATCGACGCCGGCGGATCAGATCGCTTTCTCACGCCATTTCCCTTTTTTATAGAAGAAACTCGTAATAATCGCGCCCAATACCCATGAAACCAGGAGCGATATGTAGATACTCTCCCTACGTCCTCCCGGAAACTGCTCGCTTCTTGTCAGATAAACCAGACCATAAGCGATGGGTACTCGAAGGAAGATAGTCATAACAATCGAGATCCACATAGGCGTTATAGTATCACCGGCGCCGCGCATAACGCCTGACAGGCTCTGTATGATCGCCATCGCAATATAGCCGACCGCCAGAATCCGCATCATATTCATACTAAGAGTCACCAGATCTGCCGTATTCGTAAATATTGCCATCAGATGCCTTCCAAACACCAGAATCAGCGCCGTTATCGTCGCCGAGAAACCAATTGCCATCAGAGTCCCCTGCTTTGCCCCCTGCGACACACGATCATAAGCTCTTGCTCCCACGTTCTGTCCCGCATAAGTCGTCATAGCCGTTCCGAACGAAAAATTCGGCAGCATAGCAAATCCGTCTACGCGCATCACAATAACATTAGATGCAATGAACTGCTCGCCGAAGCTGTTAGTCAGCGACTGTACAACCAGCATCGCCATAGACATAATTGCCTGCGTTACTCCGGAAGGAACTCCCAGCCGAATAATATTCATTCCGTGGCGGTCGGTCAAGCGGAAATACGACTTCTTAAAATCAAATAAATCCTTCATCCGCATCAGCTTTAGAAGACATAATACCGCTGAAATGGCCTGGGCAATCACAGTAGCCAACGCCACTCCGCCGACTCCCATGTCAAAACGTATCACGAACACCAGATCCAGGATAATATTCAGCACGCTTGACACAATTAGATACAGAAGAGCCGATATTGAATCTCCAAGCCCTCTTAAGATACCGCTGAGAATGTTGTAAAATGCCAATCCTGATATTCCCAGAAACAGAATCCGAAGATAAGAGGTACACCAGTCGAGAATACTCTCCGGCGTCTTTAAAAGTATCAGAAGCGGTCTCGCAACCACCGTCGCCATCACCATAATAATAACAGAAGAGATAGCCGTCAGCACGATACTGTTGGCAATCGAGATTGACAGATCTTCCCTCTTCCTTGCGCCAAAATACTGGGATACCATAATACTGGCCCCCACACTAATCCCGATAAAGAGGACGATCAGCAGATTTAGGATAGGCCCGGCGCTTCCGACAGCCGCAAGCGCATTATCCCCCACATAATTCCCTACCACCACACTGTCCACCGTATTATACAGCTGCTGCGCGATATTTCCAATCAGCATCGGCACAGTGAATAGAAGAATATCCTCCCATGGCTTTCCTACCGTCATATCTACCGGAGCAAATAATTTCTTTAATGCATTCATATTTTCCCCTCCTGGTTACAAACTCTCCCGGAAAATATTCCGAGAGTACTCTGGCATACCGTACCGTTCATTTTCACCAACCAACACAGAATGTATTTTCCATCTGCAAGGCGGCTAAACGAGGCGATACGGCGGCATCGTCGATTAAAGTCAACGCAGCAGATGGAAATTCAGGCCAGTTATTTGGCGAAATATGAACGGTACAGTACACCACTACATCGAAAATAAATAATTGCTATATTCATGCATGATATGCTTTTGAAAGTGCAGGACAAAAAACGTAAGTATAGCGGGCTGTGCTGTGACTTTTTGTCCTGTGCTATCGGAAGCATAGACAAGTGAAGATGGCAATTATTATTTATTCAATATACTAATGATTCAATATATTAGCTACCTGTATATCTGTTATATCACAAAATATATATTTTGTCTTCATAGAGATGCAATTTTGTAATTTCTTTTTAAATCTTCGGCTTCTAATCACCAACCCCCACTTCAAGTGGGGGTTTGAAAAACGCCCCCAAGGGCT
>CAJUFA010000006.1 GCA_910585725.1 uncultured Dorea sp.
AGATTATTTGTATTCTCTGACTTTTAGAGAATTACAACTTTTATCACCACAGCAAAGAGAAATCTTTGCTGAACCACTTGATTGAAAAGGAAGGTGCCGGATTTAAAGGACTATTTTGGTTTCCTATTTCTCCTTACATACTTATTTCCCTTTAGGTGTTTGCGAAACACCACAAACCGTATAAATACGGTATTTTTTCGTTTCTAAAATAAAATATCTCCTCAAGGTTTATGGTAAAATAGAATTGTCCAGAAACTAATCCACCATCCACCTGAAAGGAGATATATTCTTATGATAACACATAAGCAACTCACTTTGGCAGAAGTTTTTGAAGATTGTCAAAATAATTTTGACAATGATAAATATCAGTTTCTTTCACTTCTTGATGAAGCCATTAATCTTGATGAAATTGTTCCTGTTTCTTTTGTTACTCATTTTCATGCAAGAACCGGCAGACCCCGCAAGCACCAGCTTTACCCGATGCTTAAGGCACTCCTGATCCAATGCATTTTATCAATCCCGACTGATACATTAAAACGAACGGTTAGTGACAAAAACAACGTAAATCCGCGGGTTTTCGTGATTAAATATTAATTTTTAGTTAAAGTTTATGATTCGTATTTTCACAAGTAAAGTACTATGATAGAATAAGGAATACAAATGTGATGATGCACCAGAATATCAGAAAAAAGGACTTGCTTATGGGAAAATTAAGATTCAAGACATTACGGGAAGAGGTTGCGGAAGAGATCCGGCTTAAGATATTGAATCAGGAACTGACTCCGGGTATGAGGATTATCGAACAGGAGCTTTCAGATGAACTCGGGGTAAGCCGCGGTCCGATACGGGAGGCGCTCAGGCAGTTGGAGCAGGAAGGTATGGTTGAGTATACACGGAATGTAGGATGTTCCGTGCGGGAAGTAACGATGCAGGATGTCTATGAGACGTACCTGCTTCGTTCTAATTATGAGATTCTTGCGGTTCGCTTGTATGAAGCGAAGTTTACGGACGAAGAGATCGCCAGGATGGAAGAAGCAGTGGAATTGATGAAGAATCTTACGATACAGAATTATAATAAAGTAATCACCTACGGCTGCATGCTGCATGCCGTGATAATCGAGAAGGCGGGGCTTGCCCGTCTGTCAAAAGCCTGGTCGGATCTGGAATACGGCGAGATATTCAGTTGTAACGCGGGCTATACGGATAAGCAGTCGGTTATCCGCCGTCAGTATCCCATCCACAGAGAACTGGTCGACGTCTGCAAGACCCGGGATGTAGAGAAGATCTGTAAGGCGATTTCGGATCATTATATGCTTACGGTGAAGCGTCTTGAGAGAGACACCGGGAAAGATTCCTGACGCGCCTGCTATTTCTGCGAGGCGACGCGTCGGGTATTCATTCCTGTGCGGATATTTAGCGGTAGCCGGGTATTTGTCCGGCTGGTGTCTGTAAGGGAGGAATTGTGGGAAAAATAATGATAAAGATATATTTCTGCGCTTGAGTATGGAAGGAAAGAGTGAGTTTTATGGAGCTGAGTAAGGAAACAATAAAAAAGATCAGAGGATTGATTGTATTCACGGCGTTGATCACCGCATGTCTGTGGAAATATGATGTGGTAGTAGGGGCGCTGGGGTTTGTGTTTCATATTATATTCCCCTTTATTCTCGGCGGTGCGATTGCCTTTGTGCTTAACGTACCGATGAATTTCGTGGAGCGTAATCTTTTCAGTGAGAGACGGGTACAAAATAAGAAATATATGCAAAAACTGGCGCGTCCGGTCAGTATGCTGATCGTGATATTTGGAGTGATCGGCGTCGTAAGTATCGTGATGTTTGTCTTAATCCCGCAGCTTGGGACGACATTCTCCAATCTTGGGACGAGTATACAGGAATTTATTCCCAAGGTACAGGGATGGGCTGAAAAGATGTTCCATGATAACCGGGATATTATGAAATGGGTGGACAGCCTTGAGTTTGACTGGAATAAGATCATGGAGACGGGGATTAATTTCTTCAAGAATGGCGCCGGAAGCGTACTGGATTCGACGATTATGGCGGCAAAGAGCATCGTGAGCGCTATTACGACGTTTTTTATTGCGTTTGTATTTGCAATCTATGTCTTATTGCAGAAAGAGAAGTTAAGCCTTCAGGCGAAGAAAGTATTGTTCGCGTTCGTGAGAAGAGGGCGCGCGGAGGCGGCGCTTGAGGTATTAACATTGACTTACAATACCTTTTCCAGCTTTTTAACCGGTCAGTGTGTAGAGGCAGTTATCCTGGGAAGCATGTTCGTCGTGTCGATGGCGTTGTTTCGGCTTCCATATGCGCTGTTGGTAGGGATTGTGATTGCCTTTACCGCGCTGATACCGATCTTCGGGGCGTTTATCGGATGTGCGGTGGGTGTGTTCATGATCTTTATCGAGGATCCGTTTAAGGCTCTGCTATTCGTCGTATTGTTCCTCGTATTACAGCAGATAGAAGGAAATCTGATCTATCCGCATGTTGTAGGAAATTCGGTGGGATTGCCTTCTATCTGGGTGTTGGCGGCAGTCAGTGTAGGCGGCAGCCTTATGGGTGTGGTAGGGATGCTGATATTCATTCCGGTGGTATCGGTGATCTATGCGTTGTTCCGGGAGGTCGTGTATTTAAAACTAAAACAGAGAGAGATAACGGTGGAAGAGATAGAGGAGATGTAATGCAGAAGTATCGGCAAGACCTGCCACTAAAACAGAAAGGAGCATTTACCATGCCGCAATCATGCCGCATGATTGTGTGAAAAGGATATAATTAATTAAAAAAGAGGGATGAGCATTAAGTTTTGTATTATGTGCTGTCACTTCCTTTCATTAATATGAATATATAGAAAAAGAGATACCGAAGTACCTCTTAATCATCAAGCTATGCCACTTTTGTATAATTGATTACGAAAATCTCCTGCATAAGCTGTTTTGCCGTATTCACTAAGTCCGTATCATAGTAAATGTTCCTTTCTTTTGTCTTGCGTTGCTTTTTCCAGATATTTTGTGGCTAAAGTTAGAAGTTGTTCTGCGGTTATAATCTTTCTGCCAAGCTCTTTTGGAAAAATTTCTGTATAAATATAGTTTTTATTAAAATAACAGATTATATCTTTGTGTCGTTTAAAAGAAAGTCCTTCTTTTGCAAGAACGGCACAAATAGTATGAAAGATACTGTAATAAGGCCTGTTATTTGCGGCGCGGAATTGTTCAGATTCATAGGGGCAGCTTTGCGGTGTCTAAACCTTCTTTGGCTGTCTGCAAACGATATCTTGCTATATCCATATGAGTTCCAGTGTCTAAAGAATCAGGCTGTATCATATAATGTTACTCCCTCTTTGTGAATATTTCTATAAAATGGGTAGGCAGAAACACCAACAAAGGAACAAATCAAACAGATAGAAGAAGCGGCAAAGAGAGAAATTGTATTTGATGAAGATTCACCTGAGCTCACGCCTGCAATGGAAAAAGCATTCCGATTAGCGGCGAAAAATCGTAACACGCAGAGAAACATGAGTATTTCGTAAGCATGAGGAAAGACGAATGTGTATGTATTGTAAGAGTTATGATTTAACAGAATCCATCACAATCCATGTTGTAGATTGCAATGGCTGTCTAATCATTATTAAAAATGTCCCCTGTGAAGAGTGTGAGCAATGCGGCGCAATGTATTATTCAGATGAAACAGCACGACAGTTAGAGAAATTAGTAAATACAGCCAAATCGCTTATGCAGGAGATTTCAGTAATCAATTATACAAAAGTTGCATAGCTTGATGATTAAGAGGTACTTCGGTATCTCTTTTTCTATATATTCATATTAAAAACGAAAGGAAGTGATACGAGCAATCAATATATCTCAAAAACCCTGAAAATACTGGGATTGAAACTATTTAACCGTGACACAAATGTTGATGACACTTTTAATGATAGGTTTCCACTTTTGTTATTTGCCATGCCACAATCATGCCACATGAGGGCGTAAAAAGGATGTAAATAATCAAAAAAGAGGAATGAGCATTTACACACTCATCCCTTTTAAAAAGCCTTATTTTACACGGTTTTTTGATTAGCCAAAATATCTCTTTAACAGACCCTCGAAAGCCTTACCATGTCTAGCCTCATCTCTTGCCATCTCGTGTACAGTGTCGTGGATAGCGTCCAGATTAGCAGCCTTAGCTCTCTTAGCAAGATCAAACTTACCTGCGGTAGCGCCGTTCTCAGCGTCAACTCTCATCTCAAGGTTCTTCTTGGTGCTGTCTGTTACAACTTCGCCAAGTAACTCTGCGAATTTAGCAGCGTGCTCAGCTTCTTCATAAGCAGCTTTTTCCCAATATAAACCGATCTCCGGATATCCTTCTCTGTGAGCAACTCTTGCCATTGCAAGGTACATACCAACTTCTGAACATTCTCCTTCGAAGTTTGCTCTCAGATCTTTGATGATGTCTTCGCTTACGCCCTTAGCCACGCCTACAACGTGCTCTGCAGCCCATTCTCTTTCGCCGGTCTGCTCTTTGAACTTGTCCGCGCCTACGTTACATACCGGACATTTTTCAGGCGCTGAATCTCCCTCGTGAACATAACCACAAACTGTACATACAAATTTTTTCATAGTGAATCTCTCCTTTTCTTATTATAAGATATATTTATTAATATCAGTAATAGTTACTAATATTAATTTAACATAGTTAATGAAAATTGTCAATCATTATTTTGATTTTTATAAGCGATCGTTTTGTGTGGGATATCTGACTCGCATTCCCGGCAAATCCCGTAGAATAAGGCGCTATGGGAGATAATAGTTCCGTCGAAATGACAGTCGGCCAGTTTATTGACGGAATGTATATGCTGTTCGTCTAACTCCAGGTCAAAGACCCGGCTGCATCTGCGGCATACGACATGGTAGTGGGGAGTGGTTCGCCCGTCAAAGCGATCTCCGCCTTCAGGAGTAGAAATCTTAATAGCCTCTCCCATATCGGCCAGCAGGTTCAGATTGCGGTACACGGTACCGAGGCTGATATTCGGAAATTCTTCCCGGACATGCAGATATACGGTATCGGCCGTAGGATGTTCGTAAGTGTGGGATAAATACTCTTTTATTGCGGCTCTCTGCCGGCTGTATTTTAAATTCGCCATCCGAATACTCCTTTCTGGTATAGTGCACAGACACGTTTTTATTACATCGAAACGAAAGTCTGCAAATAAAAGAATAATAATAGTAATAATTATTATAATTAGTATAAAACAGTAAATTGCATCTGTCAACAATTAATTTAATTATGTAACAATTTGTAATAATTATACTTCCAAATAATGTGTTTTATGGAAGAAAATGCATGGAAAATGACGAATATTTTATGTATAAACAGGCTTGACATAAAGATTTTAAATGATATAATAATACCGTAACATATGTAACAATTCTGTAATATTTACAAAAGATAAGAAAACATAAAGGAGGGAGTTTATGGATTCTATTCTTAAAAAAGGATTGTTCCTAGTTACTACAGCAGGAGCTATAACAGCGTTTCCGGCTACGGCATATGCAGATGATGCGGCCGCTGAGGATGTGCTGCCTCAGATGGGAATCGAGGAAGTTTTGAATAATTGCTATCAGGCAGAGCAGGAGATTGCGGTGGAAGAATATCTGGTGCCGACAGAGAAGGGTGAGTATTTAGATATGGCATTCGCCAACGTCCAATCGTTTCTTTATATCAGAAGTGAACCGACGACGGAAAGTGAATGGGTGGGTAAGCTGTATCCTGATTATGCCGCGAAGATTCTTGGTCCGGTAGGAGAATGGACCAAGGTTCAGTCCGGCGAAGTGACCGGTTATGTGTATTCGGAATATATTATAATAGGAAATAGTGCAGAGCAGAAAGCGCAGGAGATGGTGCAAAATTCCGAGACAGAGAACCAGGAAGAAGTGTTTACCTATGCAGAGTCCAAAGAAGAAGAGGAAGCGAGACTTGCGAAAGAAGCCGAAGAGGCCGCTATAAGGGCGCAGGAAGAAGCTGCCGCAAGAGCAGGTACCGGACAGCAAATTGTAGATTTTGCGTGTCAGTTTATAGGGAATCCGTATGTATGGGGAGGGACAAGCCTTACAAACGGCGCGGATTGTTCCGGATTTGTTCAGTCGGTATTCGCACATTTCGGCGTTAGTCTGCCGCGTACGACATGGGATATGGAGCATGTGGGTACTCCGGTCAGCTATGACCAGGCGATACCGGGTGACATTATTCTCTATAGCGGGCATGTGGGGATTTACATGGGAGACGGACAGATTGTGAATGCAATCAATAGTGCAAGAGGAATCGGGATACTGCCGGCCACTTATTCAAGCATTGTTACAGTACGAAGGTTGATTTAACACGTTATTATATTGATGTGTTATTACGTTAAAAGATCCGGGGATTTTCTCCGGATCTTTTGCAATAAGTCCGAAAAGAAGGATTATACAAAATGTTCAAAAATGTAATTTTATGTAAAAAAATGAAGAATAAGATTTTCCTAGTTTTCCACATAGAAAAGGCCGAAAAAGGTGGAAAAATAAGTGTTTTCAAGGTTTTATCCACATTTTCCACATTAAAAGTAGCGAATTTGGGGGATTACTCAGGGAAAGAAAAAGAACGAATGTTTTGTGAAGTTATAATAAAAATGATATTTTGTCGAAAAAAAGAGAAAAACGGGTTGACATTTGATTCGTCAAATACTTAGAAGAAATTGAATAGAAATGTTTACACAATGATAAAAAACGATTATAATGGAAACACTGAAGAGAAAAGGAGGCGTTATGATGGCACAGATTTCAAAAGACATGACGTTTGGACAGCTGTTGGAACAGTACTATGAGAAGTGTCCGCAGGTTGTAGAAGTCTTGATGGAGGCAGGAATGGGATGTATAGGGTGTCCCCATTCTCAGATGGAGTCTATCGAAGAGGGTGCAATCGGGCACGGGATTGATCCAGACTTGTTGGTAGAAAAGCTTAATGCAACGGTTCAAGCCGTATTGAATGCATAATAATCCGGTTTGTGGAGGTCGAGACGTCCAATTCGCGGATATAAAGAGGGACGCCGTAAATAATTTTTACGGCGTCCCTCTTTATATCCGCGAACAGCAAGTCAAGGAATCAGATTCTTGCAAGCTGTTGTATTGCGTCTGCTGATAAGATCATATCGCAATGTTCCTCTAAAAACGCGAGCGTAGCGCCGGAGGATGGTTCCAGGGAACCATATTCTGACAGCATATTACAGATACGGTTAAAATCCATCGTCGTATGATCTGATTGTGTCAGCGCCAGAATATAGACGTCTTCCTCGCAGTCTTTGTACAAAGTGTTAGAACCAGAATATATAGGGCTTAGAAGACGGGCTGCTTTCAGCACGTTGCCCATTGTTGGGAAGGAGAACAAGCGCAGGATATTATTCTGCGGTTCCTCTTCGGGGGTATCTTCTTTTCCATCCGATACAACGGAATTACTGATTTTTTCTTTTACCTTATCCAGTAAATCGAGTAATGTATCCGCGCCGTCCAGTTTATTCGGAAGAGTTTTCTTCGTAGTGTCCCATTCGCTGCCAGGAGACGGCGCGAATTTGGAGAAGCGCGTATCGAGTTCCTCTGGATCCTCGACTTTCGTTATAATCAGCACAATCGAATCGGAAGAAGCCGGAATTGCCTCGATCATCAGAGGGAGGTCTTCAGCTTCAAAGCCAAATTCAAATGCTGCTTGCTGCATCATATCGCGGAAAAGTGATTTAGCTTTTTCGGTTCCATAGGCCAGTTCGCTTAACTGAAGATGACGGGCAGCGAGATCGGCGCGCGTCAGTGTGCAGCGGATCTGATTGTCATTTATTTTTTCAATCTTCATATTCATCACTTCCTTCTAATGTAGTATAGCATAGGGTCCACGGAATGTTCAATAAATTGTTTGATAAAATAAGTATAAAATAAAAAAGTACTTGCATTAAATCTTTGAATCAACTATAATTACAATATCAGAAGATAGTTTTCCCAGATGACTACGTTCTTACAACAAAGGAGGGAGAATTTTTTCATTATATTTTTTTAAATGTTTCACATTTCTTAGAGAGTAAATCTTTGAATCTATGAATCTATCAGTAACAGATCAGTGACGAATCAGAAAGCAGCCGTTTCAGGCAAATTATCACACGAACTATTAACGAGGTATTAGAGTGTCAGGACTATCTTCTGGTTTTTGGCAGCTGTGGCGTATCGAGGTTATTGTATCACGGCATCTCCTTTATCAGTATATGCAATTACAGCCGTAGTTATCATCTGGCACGGCAAGGAGGTTAAACTTGGAGGGTGAAGTTGACTTACAGAAGATGTTTCAGGAATTAACAGGATATGAGAAAAAGCAGGTAGGCCTTGGAATTAACGGGACGCCGGCAAGCCCGATGCAGATCGTCAGGGCGCATGTAGTACGTGAGAAGACAGCCTATATGAGGGACTATGTACTGAACGAAAAAGGAGATATAAAGGAGCTGTGGTTCGACAGCATTAATAAGAATTAAAGTTGAAATCAGCAAATACCCCGTAAAAATGTAGAAAATGTCGAAATAACTAATGACGTGAGCCTGGTGTTTTGCTATAATAGGGACGAGTAGGAGGTGCAGCATGGAACAAAAAGACAGAATAGGCCGCACATTTTCAGACCGTGCCTCAGCAGATAAGCAGACGCCGGGCAGGCAGACGAGGCCGGGCGCTTTAGGAGAACGGTTGCAGGGAAGATCAGGACGCGTCCCGTCAGGGGAGCAGCCAACGGATAAAACAGGGCGAGCTTTAGATGGGAACCGGGCAGCCGGCAGGACGGCGAGGTCTGGACAGCAGCCGGGAAAGCGCCGGATAGATGATATGGATTCCAAGGGAAAAAGGACGCAGGGACAGGCGGCCGTAAGGCGAAGGCCGGACGGACAGGAATCCGGGGTAAGAAGACAGCCGGCGCAGCGGTCCGGGAATAAGAAAAGACCGGGAAGAGGTCAGCAGTCTAAGCGCAGAAGAACGAGGAATCTTATTGTCAAAAGCGCCTTTTTGTTTATCTTGGTGATTGGAGCAGTTGTATCAGCATTTTTGTGGAAAAAATATAGTCCTTCAAAAGCAAAGTATGATTTGAAGAAATATTATGGGATTGAGAACGAAGGACAGCTTGCAATCACGATAGATAATCAGGTGATAGAGCCTCACGGCAGTATAGAAAACGGCAAAGTTTATCTCCAGTATGATGTTGTGAGAAAATACATTAACAGCCGCTTCTATTGGGATTCGAATGAGAACGTCCTCTTATATACGCTTCCGAACGATACGGTGACCGTAGAAGTTGGAAGTAAAGATTACACTGTGTCGAAAGAGAAGAAAAGTGAAGATTATGTCATTCTGAAAACTGAAGGCAGTACGGCATATATTGCTCTGGATTTTATTCAGGAGTATACGAATATTGATTATGAATTATACAATGAACCTAACCGCGTGATGATTGTAAGCGACTGGGGAGAGACTACGGTCGCGGCTGTCAAACGAGACGCACAGATACGTTATCAGGGCGGGGTGAAGAGTCCTGTATTGACAGAGGTAAAGAAGAAAGACGAAGTTACGGTTATAGAGAGTGAAGAGAATTGGAAAAAAGTCCGCACAAAAGACGGACTTATCGGGTATATAAAGAACAGTGCGCTGAGAAAAGAAGAGACGAAGGATATATCCAGACCGTTCGAGGAACAGAAGTTCACGAATATTTCCAAGGATTATACGATTAACATGGCGTGGCATAACGTAACGAATACGGATGCGAATAATACGGTATTACAGAGAATCGCCGAGAGCAAAGGTCTGACTACGATCGCGCCGACGTGGTTCCATGTAAAGGATACAGACGGGAATATGGATTCTATCGCTTCAGCAGATTATGTGAATTATGCGCATCAGGCCGGAATAGAGGTATGGGCGGCAATACGTGATTTTGACGGAGGTATCAACTCTTATGATGAATCTTATGAGATGCTGCAGTATACTTCCAAACGGGAGACGCTGATCAATCAGTTGATCTCGGAGGCTCTGCGCGTGGGCATAGACGGTATTAACGTGGACTTTGAGAAGATTTCAGACGAATGCGGAGAGCATTATATACAGTTTATCCGGGAATTGTCCGTAAGATGCAGGCAGAATGGGATCGTCTTGTCCATCGACAATTATGTTCCGAAGGGTTATAATATGCAGTATGACCGAAAAGAACAGGGAATTGTAGCGGATTATGTAATTATCATGGGATATGACGAACATTATGCAGGATCTCCTGTAGCGGGACCGGTATCTTCTTATAATTTTGTTAAAGAAGGAATCGAAGAGACGCTGAAGGAAGTTCCGGCCGGCAAGGTGATCAGCGGAATCCCATTTTTCACAAGACTATGGGAGGAACGCCCCAAGACGGCGGAAGAACTGGCGGAAGGAACAGAAGATGGAGAGAGCGAAGACGCCGGAGACCAGGAAGCCGGGAATGAAGAGAACGGCGGCGCGGGCGGTTCTATGAGCGTCCGCAGTGAAGCTTACGATATGGAGACGGCCAAAGCGAAGGTTACGGAATCAGGAGCAGAACTTACATGGGATGAAGAAGCGCAGCAGAATTATGCGAGCTGGACGGTGAATACCGCGAATTATAAGATCTGGTTAGAAGACGAGCAGTCGATAGAGCCGAAGCTAAAGCTTATGAAGGAGTATAAGCTGGCCGGTACGGCGGCATGGGCTCTGGGACAGGAGAAGTCGGAAATATGGACGCTGATCCAGAAATACATTAATTAAATCATATATAAAATACCTCTTGCAGTCATATAGTAGGGTATAGAGACTGTCAGGAGGTATTTTTTTGCGTAAAAAAGTAGAGTTGGTATTTCTGATTCTGCTGTTGGCAGGATTGATAGCTGTCAGCAGAAACCTGGAAAAGTATGTATCCAGCGGGAAGGTCAGGGATGTGGAAACGACGGTGGTCATAGACGCCGGACACGGCGACCAGGATCCTGGAAAAATCGGAGTAAACGACGCATTGGAGAAGGATGTTAATCTGCAGATCGCGAAAAAGATAAAGAAACTGCTGGAGAAAAAGAAAATTAAGGTGATTATGACCAGGGAGGACGATACGACCCTGGCAAGAGAGGGCGGCGGGAGTCAGAAGGTACAGGATATGAAAGCAAGAGTTGAACTGATCAATGAGACAAAGCCGAATCTGGCCGTCAGTATTCATCAGAACAGTTATCCCGAAGAAAGCGTCCATGGTGCGCAGGTATTCTATTTTACACATTCGGCGGAAGGCGAGAGGGCGGCCGGAATCATGCAGAAAGCTTTGTTGACCGTTGATCCGGAGAATAGTCGGCAGGAGAAAGCAGACGACGGTTATTATCTGTTAAGGAGGACGGAAGCGCCTACAATCATCGTTGAGTGCGGATTCTTGAGTAACAGAGAAGAGGCGGGGAAATTGGTAGATAAGGAATATCAGAAGAAGGTTGCGGAAGCCGTCGTACAGGGGATAGAGGAATATGTCAAAAAATAATATACGTTAGTTTGGATAGATATCGGTGGACAGTATATCACAATGTGGTATAATACGGGTATGAAGACGATAATAGAGCAGATAGATAATACACAGATGAATATGGAAATAATTGAAAAAGCCGGAGATATATTGAAAGAGGGCGGATTGGTGGCATTTCCGACGGAGACGGTCTATGGACTGGGCGCGGATGCGCTGAATGAGCAGGCGGCTAAGAAGATCTATGCCGCTAAGGGAAGGCCCTCCGATAATCCGCTGATTGTACATATTGCGGATATGAGCGCTCTGGACAGGATCACGGAGGAGATGCCGAAGGAGGCGGAGAAGGTTGCGGAGGCATTCTGGCCGGGACCTCTTACGATGATCCTTAAGAAGAGCCGCGAGGTGCCGGCAGGAACGACGGGAGGGCTTGAGACGGTTGCGGTGCGGATGCCGGATCATGTGATCGCGCAGGAGGTTATCAGGGCAGGGGGAGGATACATTGCGGCGCCCAGCGCCAATACTTCCGGCAGACCAAGCCCGACGGAGGCCCGGCATGTAGCTGCGGATCTGAATGGTAAGATTGATATGATTCTGGACGGAGGCGCGGTAGAGATCGGCGTGGAGTCAACGATCCTCGATATGACGGTAACTCCGCCGATGATCTTAAGACCCGGAGCGGTGACAAAAGGGATGTTGGAAGCATTGATAGGAGAGGTTGCCGTGGATAATACGCTGACGGATCCGGACAGTAAGAAGCCGCCGAAGGCTCCTGGGATGAAGTACCGGCATTATGCGCCGAGGGCGGAGCTTGTTGTGGTAGACGGTATGATGGACGCGGTGGTGGATGAGATTAACCGTCTGGTGAAAGAGAAGACGGATGCAGGATGTAAAGTGGGGGTTATAGGAACACAGGAGACGGTGGACAGATATCGGACCGGCGATATAAAGTGTATCGGAACCAGGACGGACGAGACAACGATAGCTTGTCGTCTGTATGGAATTCTGCGGGAGTTCGACAGCGACGGAGTAGAATTCATTTATAGCGAGGCGTTTGCGTCGGATGGAATCGGAAGCGCTGTTATGAACCGCCTGCTGAAAGCGGCCGGACACCGAGTGATTTATACTTCACGATAGCGCGATGTAAGGAACTGTCACGAGATAACTTGTTCGGTTGCAGGACATTTTTTCGCGGCAGTTCCTAAACGTCTTGGCGGATTCAGATGATCTTGGCCTGCCGGAGAAGGAAACGATAGCGGAGCCACGCGGCGTTGCCTTTGTAGATATAGGAGTCGATCAAGTCGGGGTCTGAGGCGTTCTGGAAATTGTTGAAAGCGTCGTCGATTTCCCGGCGCGCGACGTCGATCTCATCCAGCAGGGTATTGCTTTGCGGGTCAAAAGACAGCCGTCTGTAGATATCTTCTTCTGCAGCTTTGCCTTGTTTGAATAGTTTCATAAGCCACCTCCGTGTAGGTTTTTCTCTATGATGTGTTAGTATAAGCAGTTTTTGCGAATAAAATACCCCGGTTCAGGATATATATGGAATTAGGAGACGTATTTTGAAAAGGCTTAAGAAAAAGGAGAGATTTGTTATGCCGGAGAAGAGTTCACATCTGTTTACAAACTTTATCGTCAGGGCAATCGTGGGAATGGCGCTGATATTTTTCATCAATGAATTCTTGGGAAACCAGGGGATTGACGTGCGGGTCGGGATGAACCTGTGGACCGTTTTGACATCCGGAATCCTTGGAACTCCTGGGGTTGCTCTTCTTTACGGTATCTCTTTTTATGGAATTATGTAAAGGTTGCACAAAATTTTACAATTTATAAAAACGGGATGGACAAAGTCGCCGGAGGGGGTTATAATCATCCTACAAGTTACATCTTGTAGCTTGTGTCTGATCGTTTTAGTATCTGTTAGATTCTAGTTGTTCTTATTTTCAAAGTGTTCGACGCCGTATCGGCAGAAATTCACGAAGTAATTGAGAATCAAATGCATAGGCAGCAGAGGAGGGATAGTATGTGAGTAATAGAAATCTGGTGATCTGCGACCGGGAAGAAGGATATGCAGAGGCGCTTGCGGTATTTCTGATGAGGAGAAAGGAGCTTGCGTTTCAGGTGCAGGTATGCGGAGATATCGCACAGGCACAGACGGTATTGCAGGAGCGGCCGATCGATATCCTGTTGATAGGAGGCGCTTTCCCGGCGGCAGAACGCAGAAGACTTAAGGCGGGGAAGGTGTTTCTCCTTACGGGTTCCGGAAAGACGGAGGCGGATGACGGCGAGACTGTAGTGTACAAATACCAGTCGGGGGAAGCGATCCTGGCGGAGGTTATTCGCAAATGCAGTGAAGAAGAGGATGGAGACAGCCTGTTCATCCGGACGGTAAAGGCGGGAAAGATTAGAATTATAGGTATATTCTCACCGGTGCACAGAAGCGGAAAGACCGGTTATGGGCTTAAGCTCGGGAGGGAATTGGCGGTTTCCGAGAATGTATTGTATCTGAATATGGAACTCTATGGCGGTATCGGAGGATATTTTCCCAAGGAAGGACACACGCTGGCAGACGTCTTGTATTATGCCAGACAGGAGAGCCGGAATTTCGGTCTGGTTCTCACGACGCTGGTAGAGCGTATGGACGGGTTGGACTGCCTGCTTCCGGCGCGGGTATCGGAGGATGTAAGGTCTGTGACGGCCGAGGAATGGGTCGGGCTTATTCGTCAGATTGGGGAGCAGAGTATCTATGACGTGATGATCCTGGATATAGACGAAGGGTTGAAGGGGGTGTATGATCTGCTTCGGGTATGTACAGAGATCCATGTTCCGGCAGCGAGGGATATGATTGCGGCGGCAAAGCTTCTTCAGATGGATGAGGAGCTGCGCCTGTTGGGGTATGACGATGTGAAGAAAAAGATGGTGAAAAGGGAGTCAGTGACATGATAGATTCCGAGCAGCTTCACGCCAGAATACTAGAAGAACTTGATCTGACAAGAGAGATTGAAGACGAGGAACTGAACCGTCTGATTTACAGGGTACTTCAGGAAGCTTCGGAGCGGGAATATCTGTCTCTTGCCAGGAAGACGGCTTTGGGTAAGGAGCTATTCAATACATTCCGTAAGTTGGATCTCCTGCAGGAATTCCTGGAGGATGATACGATTACCGAGATCATGATCAACGGGACGCAGAATATATTCTATGAAAGAGACGGAAGAATCCTTCAGTCTGATAAGCGTTTTATATCCAGGGATAAACTGGAAGACGTGGTTCAACAGATCGTGGCAGGCTCCAACCGTCTGGTAAACGAGGCTTCGCCCATAGTGGACGCAAGGCTCCCCGACGGTTCCCGCGTGAATGTAGTGTTGAATCCGATTGCATTAGACGGTCCGATTGTGACCATCCGTAAGTTTTCAAAAGAAGGGATTACTATGAGACGGCTGATCTCGTGGAATTCTGTTAATGATGAAGTGTCCGGGTTTCTTGCCCGTCTGGTGGCGGCCGGATACAACATATTCATAAGTGGAGGGACCGGTTCGGGGAAGACCACTTTCTTAAATTCATTATCGCAGTATATACCAAAGACAGAAAGAATTATAACCATAGAAGACAATGCCGAGCTTAAGATTCAGGACGTTCCTAATCTGGTAAGGCTTGAAGCGAGGAACGCGAATGTGGAAGGGACAGGGGCGGTAACAATTCGCGATCTGATCAAATCGGCGCTCAGGATGCGCCCGGATCGTATTATTGTCGGTGAAGTTCGTTCGGCAGAGGCGATCGATATGCTTCAGGCGCTCAATACCGGTCATGACGGCTCCTTAAGTACCGGACACGCCAATAGCCCGGAGGATATGCTGAGCAGGCTGGAAACCATGGTGCTCATGGGGATGGATCTGCCCCTTCCGGCCATTAGGAGGCAGATCGCATCCGGGGTAGATCTTATCGTCCATCTGGGACGTTTACGCGACCGAAGCAGGAAAGTATTAGAAGTTTCGGAGATTTTGGGATATCAAAAAGAGGAGATCTTGTTGCAGACACTATATAAATATGTAGAGACAGGAGAAAAAAGTGGGAAGATTCAGGGGGAATGGAAGAAAGAAGAAGAACTTGCGCACAAAGAAAAATTGCTGGCAGCAGGATATATCTAAACAGGAACGATTGGGGATTGCATTGAAAGCGGGTGGAATCACAGCCGTGACGGCGTGGCTCTATTATCGGTCTTTTGTAATGACGTTTTTGCTGCTGCCGGTTCTGTTATGGTATATGCGCATAATGGAAGAAGAAAAAGCGAAGAAGAAGGAAGCCGAGTTCCAGGGACAGTTTAAAGAGGCGATTCAGGCGGTCTCGGCGGCGCTGAATACAGGATATTCCGTGGAGAATTCCTTCCGGGAAGCACAGAAGGAATTACTGCATCTTTATCCAAGAGACGCAAGGATCTCCAAGGAATTGCAGATGATCGTAAGACAGCTTCGGATACAAATACCGATGGAGCAGATCCTGGAAGAATTCAGCCTGCGCGTACAGGCGGAGGATGTCAGGAACTTTGTGACTGTATTCGTGGCTGCAAAAAAGAGCGGAGGAAATATGATAGCGATCATTCAGGATACGGTGAGACAGATTGGAGACAAGATTGATGTAAAGCGGGAGATAGACACTATATTAGCGGCAAAGAGATATGAATTCCGCGTCATGTCGATGATTCCCTATGGGATTATCGGTTATATGTCCCTTAGTTTCCCGGAATTTATGGACAGTCTGTATGGAAATGTATTAGGAATCGGGGTGATGACGGTATGCTTGGGGATCTATCTCGGCGCTTTTTATCTTGGAGTAAAGTTGATAAAGATAGAAGTGTGAGACTGTCGGCAGTCGGGCTGGTTTTGATTCTGGGGATTATCTTGCTGGCGTCGGATTTTCTGCAATCCCGCAGGGCGGCAGATAAAGAGATCTTAAGGAATTTGCAGGGAAAAGGAAGTAAGAAAGAGGAATTTCAGATAAAGTTTCAGGGAGAGGAGGAGAAGACGCCGGTCGAGATAGACGTAGCAGAGCAGCAGTACTCAGAGGAAGAGATCCGGGAATTATTCGGCAGAGTCAGCGAACAGATGGATCGATTAATATTGGGAAAGAATAAGAGTCTTGACCGGATTGAATATGACATGGAGCTGCCAACGAAAGCGCCGGATGAGCCGGTAGAGATCTCATGGGAGCTGAGTCGCTATGACGTCATGAATATCAGGGGCGAATTGCAGCGTGAAAACCTGAATGAAGAGGGAACCTTAGTGGAATTGAGCGCGGTCTTTACCTATAGTGGAGATAAAGGGGAACAGGCAATGTATGGCTGTACGGCGCGCGTCTATCCGAGAACATTTACCGCAGAGGAAGAAAAGCGAAACCGTTTAAAAGCGGAGATTCAGGAACAAGAAGAAAACAACAGGACCGAACGTAAGTGGAAACTGCCGGACAAGCTTCTTGGAAAAGAAGTTTATTATTATAAAAAAATGAACAGCCGGGGGCTTATACTGATTGCGATGGCGGTACTGATCGGGATTCTTCTATACGCATTGGAGATACAAAATCAGGGGAAGGAGAAGGAAGAGAAAAAAAGGCAGATGTTGCTGGATTATCCGGAGATCGTGAATAAGATGACGTTGTTTATCGGGGCCGGTATGACCGTAAAACGAGCATGGGAGAAGGTTGTAGAAGATTATGACCGGCAAAAAGAATTGTTGGGAAAGAGGTATGCTTATGAAGAGATGAAAAAGGTCTGCCATGAGACAAAGAGCGGCGTTACGGAGGCAGAGAGTTATGAGAAGTTCGGCAGACGCTGCGATATCCAGGTGTATATAAGATTCGGGGCGCTGTTATCTCAAAATCTGAGGAAAGGAACGAAGGGACTGACGCAGATCTTAAAGCAGGAATCTTTGCAGGCTTTCGAAGAACGAAAAGCAAGGGCGAAAAGGCTAGGGGAAGAAGCCGGGACAAAATTGCTGCTCCCTATGTTTCTGATGTTGGCGATCGTTATGGTGATTGTGATCGTTCCTGCGTTCCTGTCCGTACAGATATAGAGGATTAAAAAAGATTAAAAGAAGGAGGAGAAGATTGCATATGTGGAGAATGCGGTATATATTTGCGAAGTTAAAAGAAGAGGATGGAGTCGGCGTAGTAGAGGTAATCTTAATATTGGTGGGAATATTCACCCCCTATTATGGGGTGGGTATGAGGTGTATGGCGTAAAATGTGTGGACAAATCGAACAATAAATACAGAGAAGGGCGTAAAATGTGTATAACGTGCATGGAAAAAGAAAGGAGTAGGGAAATATTTTAGAAGTACTATAATGTCTTGTTTTATTTAATATTTAGAGATAGTGCTCCATCTGATCAGAAACTGAATTCCTGAACTGTCTGTTTTACACCATTGCTGCGTTAAAAGTTCTAGCCGATGCGCCCACATCGCCGTCGAACTTTTGCCTGGCACTGGCACGAACCAGACAGCCCAAAAGTTCAATTTCTGACTGGAATATAGTTATCGACACATTATAAAATAAATTTATAGATAAATATAGAAAAATTAAACGAAATGAAGTATAATATTAAATGGAATATCATGGAAATTCTATTAATGAAGGGATGGGAACATATGAAAAAATCTGTATTTTTAGTATTTGGTCAAAATAGAAATCTGAAGAATCAGATACATTTGACTTTACAAAGGTGGGGAATAGAAAGTATAACAATTGAGGATTATGGAGAAATAGGTTTGACAACCATAGAAAATCTAGAGCTGTTATCCCAAAAAGCAGAATTTGCAGTAGTAATATTTAGTGGTGATGATGAGGGAAGAATTCGAGAACCTGAGAAAAATGAGGAAAATAAAGCAAAATTAGAGATTAGAGCTCGTCAGAATATCATTGCTGAATTAGGATATTTTACAGCTAAATATGGGAGAGGAAATGTATGTACATTATATGAAAAAGGGGTAAGTATTCCCTCTGATTTTAGCGGTGTAACGTATATAGGATTAGAAAGTTCTTGGGAGATGAAATTGGCTCAATATTTACAAAAACATGGGTTTACAATCAAATTTTAAGATTATTTTTATGTAAAGAGCTATATATAGGGAGTTATATATGGATAATAATATATTTATCGTCAATAATGACGAAGATTTACGGGACGGTTTAAAAAGGTGGTTTTGTGAATATCAAAAACAACCAGAAGATTTTGTATTGATAGAATTCAGAATAAAGGATAATCTTAAAATTGAAAAGTTCAGTGCAAATGGGTTTAATAATCTGTTAACTGTTGTGTGTGCACTGTACCAGATAAATCCTAATATTAAGATATATGTTCAACTAATTACTAACGATATCATAGAAGAGATAAATGCAGATAATTTATCAGAAAGATTGAGAAAAGGATTGAGGCAATTACTGATTTTCTATCAGTCATTAAATTTGATAGATATGTTGCTAAAGTTAGGTGTAATAGTAAGGCCGTCAGACGAGGGATTGCAAAATATAATTCAAAAATTGAATGCCAAAAAAGTAGAACGAATTGGTATATATTCATCCAAAATATTATGCCTTAATCCGTTGATTAATAACAGTCAAGAGCAGTATAATCTTACATACCGGATGAAAACATTGATAAGTATATTATACTGGCAACTTAAAAACAGAATTAACTTTAAGGAGATTGAAGAAGCAAGTGGTCAAATTATGTTTGAACTTGTAAAAAATATTTATCAGCATTCGGGAATAAAGAATGGTTTGATGATAAACGGATTTACATGTGCTCAATTAAATCTGTTACCACTAGTTACTTTTAATAACGCAGATAAAGAAAAAAAATATACAGAGGCTACTTTTTTGACACTTTCTCAAAGAGAGGAATATAGTTTTGTTCTTAATAAAAATAATTGGGGATCATTTATTAGCATTACGGTTAATGATTTTGGTGTTGGCATACACAGCAGAGTTTTAGAAAATTATCCGGATATGTCAATTGAAGATGCAATAATGATGGCATTTACAACAAATTTTAGTTCTAAAGTGTTGGAATATGAAGAGTTTTGGCAAGTAAATAATAATGTTGATAAAATCCCATTAGAACACAAAGGCTTTGGGTTGATATATTGTTTAATGTTTGTATTTAAGAATCTGGGAAGAATTAAGATATGTTCTAAAAATATTGAGATAAAATTATTTACTAAATTAGAAGCTTGGATGAGAGAAAGTATGTGGTGTACACCAGTTGATTTTTTGGGTTTGATAAAAACTAAAGGATATTTAGCCCTTTTTGAGATGGAGGTAAAAAAATTTGAATTTGGTGATTTTGTAGGAACTCAAATACTTATAGAAATACCGACCTATAATATGTATAAAGGAAAATAGGATTTATGGATGCTTTTAATAAATGTTCAATATGGGAAAAAACAGAAATAATAGATTTGCCCTTCCTTCCTTTTAAATCAGAAGATGAAGTTGTATCTACTATGATAAATGAGTCTATTAAGTATATAAAGTATGTTAAGAATGGTAGTTTTCGTATATCAAAAAATGAATTTAGTGAGAGAATGGATAAAAAGTTTTTTTTCTATAAAACTGACACATTGATAGGGATTGATTTATCTAGTTTGGAGACTGCTGGATGTACATTTTTAGACCAACTATATTTTGTGCTACGAATGTATCCGATGGTATTTGTTAATTCTTATGTTAATGATGCGTTAAAAGGAATTACATTACATAGTTATTGTATAGATCATCATTATATATTGCCGGCATTTGCAGGAATGCCTTTTTTGGATAAGGCAACATCTAAACGATATAATAATGATGTAATAGAAGAATTAATAAAGGGAAAAAAGGAAAGTATAGATATTAAAGACATAAAGACAAAATTGTGTAGTCCAACTCAAAAAGAAATACAAAACAGATTTCCTCAATTTAATTTTGACAAAAATGAAAGGATTTCGTTTGTACCTCAGGTTACTTGGTTGGGAGTTGCTAATGATCAAATAATCAATCTTCTGAACTACCTATTTAACAAAAATATTGTTAAATTTCGAGTGTCTGAGATGATAGAAAAGTTTAGATGTCCAAAAGATGAATTGTTACTTTACATTGATGAATCTATGCTTTTTTACTCGGAGGATAAGGAAAATGTAATATTTAGATTAATTAGAGAAAAAGCATACTGGGGTTTTGTGTGTAATACAGCGGCACAATTTGAGCAAGAAATGATTGAAAGAGACGCCATTTGTTATGATTTAAATATAGATCAGAGTCTTGGGACCGTAAAAGATATATCAGAGAAAATATATCATAAAATCGGTAGGATGTTTATTAAAGAGGACTGGTTTGCTCATAAATTATTTTCTAGTATTAGAAGAGTGGTAGAAGAGGAAGAAAGTCCAAGTATAGTTATTATAGATAATGGAAATATGGACGGCATAATCGACAGATTTTCTGATATTGGTATGAAAGATAACGTGTATCGAATTTTAGATTACTATGGGGTGGCGGTTAAATTTCCAAATGATAATTATGATCAATTGAAGAATAAGAGAGTATTAGTAGTGACTGATATTATAAATACAGGTCATCTTATTTGTAGTGCAGTTGATATGCTAGAGAAGATAGGATGTAAAGACATTGTAATATTTGCATTTATAATAAATCAGTGCTTAGATTTTAGCACGATATGCAAAAATAAAGTAAAAAAATTCTTTTTCCTTACTGAAAAGGAACTGGTTAATATAAGTAATATTTTAGAAACTGAGTATTCAAAACGTTTTGATATTGATAATAACCTGAAGTTTGAATTATTATGGGGGGAAGTTGGGAAAAATGTTTTGTTAAATAAAAATACAAATCCCCAGACTACTTATGCTGATAGAAGTGAGAATCAAATAGAGTATTTTGAATATAATTTTGAATTGAGGGAGAAAGTAGACACACATAGTTATATATATCAAAAAATAAGAAGAATTTTAAGTCAAATAGATTTGATACTTATTTATGCACAGTATTCTGGAATGGTGTCATATATTAAAGAAATTTGCAGCTATGAAAAATGGTCTGAAAAGGATACGCAAACCATTGAAGAAGGAGATATTCAATTAGCGAAAGCAAATGATGAATATAATGGAAAAGAGATATTACTAGTTTTTCCAGTAGGTTTTATTGTGGAAAATAAAGCTGCGTTAGAACGGTTTAAGAAGGTAAATGAAGTAAAAAGAATTATGATTTTAAATTTAGTAAATTTTGAGGTATACTCTTTAGATAAGAGTGCATTACTTGATGCAGAGGATCCAGATATTCTTTTTGTCTTTAACAGTAAATTAAAGAAATATGTAGCTTCGGCTAATAATCCACAAATTGAGGAAATGATATAATTGAGGTAAGACTATGCAAGGTATACAAAAGCAAACTCAGACTTATTCAAAATTAATAAGGTCAAAAATATACTCGGATGATGCATTCTGTGCAAAGAGTATAACTTTGGATTTTATGTATCAATTTAATAATCCGTGCATTGCTATGTTATCATTAACAGATATTTTGAATTATGATAACTGTATTGCTAAAATAGGTCTTAAATGTATATATGGTATAGTATTAGCAGTTGACGATTATTTTAAATATACTCAAAAAGTAATAATGTCTAAATTTACAAAAACATTAATAGATGGAGTCATATATAAAATAGCTGATATATCTATAGATGATCATGATAATTGTATGATTAGTATAATGCAATTTATCACTCAGAATGTTGATATTAATTTATTATATCCTTATTTTGACTTAATAAGACCATTTAAATTTTCTGATTTAGAAATTGACAAAATCAAAAGAGTATATAAAGTTTATTGTCAAAGTTTAACACAAGTATGTAATCGAATATTGAAAGAAAATGAAAGATTATTTTTTTATAAGTTAAATGGTATAAGGAGTCTTTATGAATCTTTTAGGGCCGATAAAAGATTACAAGATTTTATAAAAGTAATAGACGAGTTCTATACAAAAATAGTTGATCAGGTATATGTTTTGACTAATAATAATAATAAATCTGCAGGGATTGAAACTCAATTGCGTAAAGAGTTTGGAGAAAAAATATGCAATCTAGAAAAGGACGAAATTGATAATATAATAAATGAAAAATGCAAGGTCATATTTATATTAGACTTTGAGCAAGAAAATAAAAATGAGATGTTATATTATTTGGGTAAATTAGAAGGGGCATTTAAAACAAAAGAAATGTTTATAGCTATTTTTTATGGTTGTTCTACAGAAGATGTAGAAACTAATCCTGCCATAAAAAGGTTAACTGATAGATATATGCAAGGAGATTCAGAAAATACATATGGGAAAATAGTAGAATTTATTCAAAAGTAATAATGATGAACAATTAAAAATGGAGTTTTTACAACTCAACCGAGAAGGCGAATATTAATTTTCTTTTTCAGTTGAGTTGTATTTTGAAATAATATTTTCTATAAATAAATTAGTGGCAGTTTGAATCGGATAACCTGTATGTTGAATAAAATTCAGAATTATAAATCAAACCTATTTTGTAAAAAACGTATTTGACTATGGAATCATCCTCTATATCAGAGATTAATGCTCTTAAATATTGCTCTTTAATATATTTAACTTTCATTGGGGCTGTATATGATAACATTTTGATAGTCTAGACCATTTTTAATTATAGTTCCAATATTATTATCCAGTATATATTTTAATCCAGATTAAGCCTCTTTCACAATATTGCTTGGATTAGGACAAAAATAGGACAGTTTTGTTTTTGGGCGAGCTCAACTGTGCGCATGGAGCATTCCTTTTCTTCACATTCCATCGCAGCGATTACTTTAGAAAGACCAACAGTAAGGCGATTTCTATTAATAAACCGAAACTTATCCGGTTTTGTACCAACAGGGTATTCAGAAAGTAGTATACCATTACATAATAATATTTTTTCAGCCAATTTTCTGTTAAAGGAAGGATAAGTCATATCGAGACCATGAGCGAGAACCGCAATTGTTTTCCCATCTTCTGCCAGACAGCGATATGTGATAGTCTGCCTATTCCAGCAGCTAATCCCGATATAATTGCAAATCTTTCATTTACCCATTGCGGAACCAAATAATTAATAGTATTAAATCTAAAGCGTGTAGATTTTCTTGTTCCAATACAGGCAATAGATTTTTCAAAACCCTCATTTGGATTCGCTTCTTTATAATATATAATAGCAGGAGGATTAACCATTCTCATCAAATTGTGAGGATAGTTAATTGTTGAAAATATTGCTGTATGAATTTCATTTTGTTTGTTAATCTTTAAAATGTTTTCAGCCGTTTCTAACGTATTAGTGAGTTTGGATTGTTCCTCAAATATTTCTCAGTACTCTAACCATTCCATGTTAGTAAGAAAAATATCAGTATTCCCTTCGAATAAATGGGCTATAAAATCAGAGTCATATTCAGTTATTGTATTTAGCAGTAATTTGTTTTTAGTGCCTAATTTATATACATAAATTTCCTAAAAACTGTCACTAAACAATAATATTTATTCCCTTCGGCTCTAATACCCCGCAGCTTGCTGCGTAACGGAGGGCGAAGCTGGGGCTAATACCCCGCTCCTGCTGCAAGAATTGTAGGAGGCAAATGTCCAGTGGACATTTGAGTGCTTGCACCGGGAAGTTTATTCTTCCTTGATTCATAAACATCTGTAATAAAAGCATTTTTTCGATTTAATATCTATCTCTTTTAGATATTAGGAACGACGGTGTTAATAAAACGCTATCAATAAATGAATGTTTTGCAATTAAGAAACCCAGTATTTATAAGGCTTGTGAAGGATATTAATATTTTTTTAGTAACGGAATTCTGGAAGTTTACGTATATAGGCTGCTCTGATGACGGATTCATTGATTTCAGGGCATGGCTGATCGCACAGGGAAAGAATATGGAGTTAGTCAACATCTGTGTTGATATGCGCATTATGGACAATTTTGAACACCGAAATATCGACCTCCGATTATTGCACCAACACAGATATTGGCTAACACCAAGAATATTTATATGTCCACTTTGGAAAATTTGGATTCCCTGGCTGATGTAAAATAGTATGGGTATTGCGAATGAAGAGCTGACGGGGAGAAGTGTCTACAGGGATTATACAGATACAGAAATGAAAAGGATGGAAAAGGAATTACAGCAGGATATCCGGTACCATCCCATTACAGATTTTTCGGAAACGGGATGCTGGTCGCACCGTTTAACACATATAAATCTAAACACAATAACAGAAATATCATTAAGACTTTGCAGAAAATATAGAAAGATCGTATTCTGATATACCAGACGGAATGCGGTCTTTTTACGTACACATAGCTTCAGAAGATGGGATATTCCTATGAAAAGAGAAAAGAACTGCCTTATGTAAACAGGGGTCCAGGTATCCAGCATTACAGAAGTTGAACTTTAACAGTGATTGCATGGATATCTGACACAGATACGAGGAACTATTTGAGAAAAACCAAGGGTAAAAAAGAAGGAGACTGAGCGATAGGGAGGCGCTGTTCTTTCCCGGGAAACTTTTGTCAGATCTGCACACTTTCAGAAGCAGAGAATTGGTACATTCTGTGAATAGCTTTTCTTTCAGGAAGTGGTATAGTGTCATGCTTGATAACAAAGATTCAGGGAAGGAGAAAAGCCATATGAATCATATTTTGCAGGATGAACTGTGGACAGAAGCTGTTGAAGGATGGGCGGATAAAAAGGTGAAAGACTATCTGCACCAGAACCATGAAGAATATCAAAAATTGTGGGAAGAGTCGGGAAGCCTGTGTGGGGAATGTCCGGTGATTGATTCGCTTGTTTTTGGAAAGGAGGCGCTGAAGCTGACAGAAGCGGAACACCGTATCTTTGTGGAATATCTGAATGTGAAAGATATGCTTGGACAGCTGGAAAAAGAATACCATTACTATTTAGGCCTGGCTACGACATTGCCTTTTGAACAGATACCGCGATTGGTGCGGGATGGGATACCATCATCCGTAAGCGAAGCAGATGAACGAAAAAGCAGAATATTAGATCTACTGACAGAGGGGCGCTTAGAGGGTTCTGACCGGGAATTTCAATCAGCAGATGAAAGAAACCGGAAAAGCGAAGAAAAGCTTCTCGAGTTAGAAGAACAGATGAAATCCCTGGGATTACCGGAAGAGACACGGAATATGATAGACAACTATGTAAGTGCGGTCAATGCCCAATGGCTTAAATACAGCGAATTTATGTATCGGTATGGTGTGAAAGATATGCTTGCACTGCTGTGGTAAAGCATAGGAATCTAATAGCAAAGATCAATTGGTCATTGCAGTCATTGGGAAAATCGATGAAATCAGGAAGAAGCATGGTGACCTTATATATTTCAAGAAAAGAAAGAAGGAGAAGCATTATGGCATTACAGACAGCAAGAAGCGGAACGGCAAAGGAGAAAAGAAACAGTTGGATTCGAGGAAACGGGCCATGCAGTATGCGGGGAGAACTGAGAGGGGGAATTTCGAAGCATAAGAAAATACTGAATCGGAAGGTTCGGCATGCAGCGAAAACAAGATGCAGGGGAAGTGATTACAAAAAAGTCTGCCGGACTATTTTGATGGTAGATTTTACTTAAGCATGGTAATGATGAGGAAAGATCCTCTTGTATATCATAAATGATTCGATAGTACGGATGGGGAAATTTAGTTGAGGTGAACTTATGAAAACAGAGAAGTACAGAGTAAAATGTCCCAAGCGTGTGATGTTTGGAGATCCCTGGTATTTTAAAAATTATAAGGATCGACTTGGGGAAAGGGATCGGCTGGTTGTTAATTATACACCTCTGCAGAGCTTTGCTGCAGGCGTAGTTTTGCAGGAGAAGGAAGAGACCGATTCCTCCGAAGGAGTGCAGAAGTTTCTGGTGTTTTATTTCGCACCGGAAGAAGATATCGACACTTATATGGATGAAAAAATGTATTCTCTTCAAAAGGTTTTTCAAAGAGAAATCCTTGTGGATACCGCTTGTTATGTCATTGGGATAGAAGGCAGGCATGAGGTATGGCATACGGGAGTAAATGGCGTGTGTGGAATATTTACGGAATATTACAGAGAAGAGGATGGAGAGAAAGTGACAGATGCCGGAATTCTTCTGATTGCCGCGCCGGATTCTGTAACTTTTGAAGATATGCGGTGTCTTACTGAATATCTTTTTAAGGAGGTCCAGCTGATAGGAGAAGAAGAAAAATAACTGCGATGAAATGGATGCGGTGGATTTTGTAAATAATACAGAGATGTTAGTAAAGAACGGTAAGATTTAAAGAAAAGCATATTATAAATTAAGACAGGGCTGCTCAACAAATGGGCAGTCCTTTTCATGCTATCTTAATGTAAAAAAGGCGATTAATGATAGGGTTTCAACAGGTTGTAAATAGAACAAACAGGCGGAAGGAGAAGGTGCGAAATGACAAAGATCGAAAAGATTATTCGGATTGAGATTGCAGTGAAAGATCAGGAAAAAAAGATGATGCGGCTGAAGAGGTACCAAAAAAAGTGTAAAGCGAAAAAGCAATAGGAGGTTGGAAGAAATGGTAAGGTTGTTTTCAGAGTTTGTAATAGAGCAGGTGAAAGATTATCTGCCTGTAAAATATCAGGGAATAGAATGTAAGATCGTGGAACATCTGGGAAATAATGGAGTTAATCGGACAGGAATCGAGTTTCGTAAACCGGGTGGGGATATGCGGCATACTATTTATATGGATTCCTATTATGAAAAGATGAAAGAGGGCAAATCCAAAGAGGCCATTATGGGAGAAATTACTGAGATGATGAAAAGCGGTTATGATATGGGGGGAGAATTAAAAGAACCGGTTTTGAAAGATTTTCAGCAGGTAAAGCCATTTTTGAAAGTTTTTCTCGTTAATACAAAGGCAAACCGGCGGAAACTGTTCCATATGCCGTATATGGAGATGGAGGATTTGTCTATGGTCTGCAGGGTTCATGCTTCATTACCAGGATGGACGGAAGATATGGAAGTAACCGATGGCTATCTTGAACGCTGGGGGATCAGTAAAGAGGCGCTGTTTGGTGCAGCTTTAAAAAATATGTGGGAGTCCCGGGATTATGTTATGCAGGAGGGAGATTCCAAAGTGGATGCATGTTTATCAGGTTTTCCTGAACCGGAGAATCTTCTGGATACTCCGGATAGCCTGGTTTTAAGCCAAAGAGAACCGATTTATGTATTGACGAATAAAGAGGAAAATCGTGGCGCTTCTGCTGTCTTATGTCCCAGGGTAATGGAAAAGGTCTGTATGCTGTTACCCGAGGGATTTTATATTCTGCCTTCATCGATCCACGAAGTCATGATTGTACCTAAAGGTGAGGAAAAGGGGCCTAAGGAACTTGGAAAACTGGTTCGGGATATAAATTTGATTGCAGTACAGCGGGAGGAAATCTTATCCGACCGCATCTATGAATACGATAGAGAAGCCAAAAGAATCCGCCAGGTACCGGAATCTATGAGAAAGATGGAAGAAATGGAGCGCTAGAAATGTTGGGAGTAGCAGAATCCAGACATGTGGATGGGTTGGTCACAGAAGGCCTGCAAAAAAGGCATTGATATCCGTTCTGAAAATACGGGCTAAGGCAACAAGCTCGCTGGCTTTGATGTTCATGCGGTTTGTTTCCAGTTTGGCATAGGTGCTTTTGGATATGGGAATTCCGGCCAGATTCAGTTTTGCAACAACCTGGTCTTGTGTCAGATGATTCTGGTAGCGGAGAGTCTGGATATTTTTACCGATATCCAGGTCGGGTCTGATTTTCTGCATGGCATAATCTCCTTATAGCAACATGATGTTTCGTAATAACGAAACTTCATGTTGATTTTATCGAGGATGAACTTTATAATGTTTCGTGATAACGAATTATTGACGGGAGAGGATGAAACTATGCGTCAGAAAGATATTGAGAAATTTGCATTTCTGTATTTGTGCGGGCAGAGGGATAAAGACATATTGGCCGGAAAAGAAAGGATGACCTTCCAGGATTTTGACAGGCTTACATATATTACGGATTTTCTGGAGTTAGCTCAGATGAATCTGGAAATATGGAACTGTTTTTATCCACAGTTTAAGGAGCAGTTTGAAGCAGTGGGAAGACTGCTGGAAGAGAACTGCAGGAATATGGAATTCAGAGAATATGAGGACGATATCCGGCTTCACAATAAATGGCTTACAGAGTTCTGTACAGCTGCTCCAGAGAAAGAGATGCGGGAATATTTAATAGAAACAATAGACCTTATCCATGAAAAGGGAAGGAAAAAGAAAGACAGGCAGACACACACACCATAATGGGTGTAAGGGCATGCCATCGTAATTAGTGTGCTGCAATGCTTACTTTTATGCGGATTATCGTAAGCACAAAAGCTTGCGACAGGACATTCGTGTTTGAAGCAGCCGTCAGGAATCTTATATAAAATTTAAGAAATTTTATGGAAATGTTTTGTTATCGGAGCTGAAATAGAGCCGAAAATAGTTGTAACGAAAATCTTAATTGGAGGTGACAGAGATGGAAGTAAGTGTATTGGAACTTCTGGCGGCAGCCAGGGAGATACAAGGCACAGATTATGTAGAGGGCGATAGGATCATGTGTGAAAAACGCTATGAAAAGGGGATTGACCATATGATAGAATTCTCGTCTTTGGATGACAGAGATAACCTGGGGAAGAACCGATATCAGAGAAGATTTCTGTCGGAATCCGATTACAGGCATGCCCTTGAAAGTGAAGCACAGGGGAAGATACGGATCGTCCGGTATGCCAGGATCAATGGCAGAGGACTTGATTATGTATCCCCAGCCGGAGGCTCCATTTCAAGGTATTCCAATCGGTTTAGGGAGGCTTAACCCCTGCCAGCTGGAAGAAAAAGATGGTTCCGCCGCTGGTTTTCTTTTCTTCCGGCAGGAGATTCCTGCCGGAAATGTTCGAAGTTCTTTCTGCCTGCCATTTACGGCAGGTGGGTGTCTGAATCAGGATCTGATATTACTCAGCATAGAAAATAGCTGTCTGTATTTTTATTCGCGGCACAGAAGAGAATCTCTGTGTTTTTACGCATGCAGAAAAATGGACAGGTATATTTACAATTGAATACAAGGAAAGGATGTGATGCCAATGGTGATAGGGATCGACCATGGCTATTATGCCATAAAGGGTGCAAATGTGTGTTTCCCGACAGGAACCGCCGTATATGATTATGAACCATATACGATGCAGAACGTACTGCAGTATGCGGGGAAATATTATGTGTGCGGGACAGGGAGGCAGACACTGTTGAAAAATAAGACAGCCAATGATACTTATTATCTCCTGACGATGGTGGCGCTGGCACAGGAGCTTCGGTACCGGAAGGCAGCGAAAAAGACAGGGATTGTTCTTGCAGCGGGTCTTCCGCTGGCAAGCTTTGGGAGGGAGAAACGTCCGTTCCGGGAGTATCTTCTGCGGAAAGAACAGCCTTTGCGGTTTTTATATGAGAGGGAGAGTTATGAACTGTTCATTGAAGAGGTAAAGCTGTTCCCACAGGGCTATTCGGCTCTTGCGCTTCATCCGGAGTATGTAAACGGGGAGCCTTCTGTCCTTCTGGTAGATATCGGAGGCTGGACAGTAGACCTGATGCGGTTAGACAATGCTGTTCCAAACGCAGCCACATGCCGCAGTCTGGAACTGGGTGTCATCCGCTGTATTGATGAGATTATGGAACAGGTGCGCAGGAGTACGGGGCTGTCTGTAACCGATGTCCAGATCGAGCGTGTGCTGAATGGGAATCCCTGCAGTATGGATCCGGAGGTAAGAGCGATGATCCTGCAGCATGGCAGGATTTATACGGAGCGGATCCTGTCTGCCATTATGGAAGCCGGGTTTGATTTAAAGGCGATCCCCTGCGTTTTTATGGGAGGGGGCTCTGCCATTTTAAAACGCAACGTAAAGCCGCAGGACGGGATTTGCCGGGAGATTTACCTGACAGACGTCCATGCCAACGCTGCCGGATACGAACGCCTTGTAGGGCAGATGTCGAAGCGGTGAGACGGCCGGTATTCTCGTTCCGTCCGAATATGGAGAATCCAGACCACCGGAAGGCATGGGAGATTCTTAAGGAAATCCCGGAAGGGCAGAAGAACCTGTTCCTGGTGCGGGCGATCCTGAATGAGCATGATACGGAATATCTGGAAGAGGTTATGCGGAAAACTGTCCGGGAAGAACTGGAGAGCTTCGGCATGAAAGGAAGCGGAATGTTCGAATCAGCGAAGCAGGAAGGCACCGGAGAGGTGCCGGATCAGGTGTTGGATTTTATCTCCATGCTGCAGGAAGAATAGCAGGTAATCGAATTGTGAAAGGGGGAATGCCTACTGAAAGGGTAACATTTTATCGTTATGTATTATGCTTGGTTTCCGTATCCCATATTTGTTGGGTATTGTGAATAGATATCGATGCATTTTTGGAGTATGTTGTGTATAACAAAAGAAAGGAGAATGCATATGGCAGAAATGAAAAACCTATGTGGAAAGATCCCGGTGGAACTGCATATCAAAGTCAGGCAGGAGATTGAAGCGAGGGAGATCAGCACACAGCAATTTATACAACAGGTCATTGAAGAACATTTCACAGAAAAAGGAGGACAAGTAAACATGGCGGTAAGGACATTGGCAGTACAGGTATCAGAGGAATTATTCGGAAGGTTTAAGGCGGCGGTAGCCAAGAAAGGGTGCAAGCAAAAGGATTTCCTGATAGGGATCATCGAAAGAGCAATCGAAGAGATTGAGAACGCAGCAGGAACGGAAAACCAAGGAGGAGCTGAGGAAGATTCAGAAACGGCTGTGACAGCGGCAGTGGAAGCGCCGGAGACAGAAGAAATAGATTCAGAAGAATCCAAAGAAGAGGAAGAAGAAAATAAAGCATCGGGTGCAGAAGAGCTGGAAGCGGAGACGTTGGATGGCGAAAATACAGAGGAAGACGAAGCAGAGGATTCTGAAGAACCGGACGCAGGCGGATCAGAAGATGCCTCATCAGAGGAAATAGAAGCTGAAGCTGAAGCGGCAGAGCTGGAAGAAGCGGATACCGAAGAAATGGATATCGAAGAAGCCGAAGAAATCGCATAGCCGGAAAGGGCAGAAACTACAGAGACAGTAAGAATTTAATAATGATAAGATAGCAAAAACAGCAGGAAAGCCTAAATCCTGCTGTTTTTTGGTAGGAAGGGGTGGTAGACGGAACAATTCGATTTTTTGATCTGTTCAGCGGAATCGGCGGATTCCGCGAGGGCTTAAGGAGAGCCGGAGGGTTTACCTGTGTCGGACACTGCGAAGTGGACGTCCATGCGGATAGGAACTACCGGGTGCTGTTTGATACGGAAGGGGAGTGGTATTGTGACGACGCAAGAAAAATCGAAACTGGAAGAATGCCGGAGTTTGATCTGCTCTGCGCAGGATTTCCTTGCCAGGCATTCTCAATCGCTGGACGAAGGGAAGGATTTGCAGACGCAAGGGGAACCCTGTTCTTTGAAATTGCCAGACTGGTTAAAGACAGGCGGCCTGCTTATTTTCTCCTTGAAAACGTACCCGGCCTGCTTTCACATGACAAAGGGAGGACGTTTCACACCATCCTCCGTTCATTTTCTGAATTGGGGTACTATGTGGAATGGAAGGTGCTTAACAGCAAGGATTTCGGAGTCCCCCAGTCAAGAAGGAGGGTGTATATTATCGGATATCTTGATGGAAGATGTGCCGGAAAAATACTTCCTTTCCCCAGAGCAAACGAAGCGTCTCTTATACAAGTCTTTCCGGGAAGGGAGGGAGAGCGGGTCTACCACCCGGACGGAGTAAGCTGCACGCTGACTTCCGGTACGGGAGGCATGGGAGGAAAGACCGGTTTATATGAGGTGGGTGTTCCGGTTAAGGATGCTGTGAAGAATGGAACCCTGCATTTTGTGGACCTGTCGCCTCCGCCGCTTGTGACAGAGACAGCGAGATGCCTGCATACCAGACAGGATGCGGGGGTGTTCCGGCATCGGGGAGAGACCTCCGGTGTGCTCGCAGAAACCGGCCCCAGGGCAGTCCTGGCTCCGGCAAAGAAAACGACCCGGCAGAATGGGCGCCGGATGAAAGAGCCGGAAGAGCCGATGTTCACCCTCACAGCAACAGACCGGCATGGGATTGTATACCATGGAAGGATCCGCAGGCTGACGCCGCGGGAATGTCTGAGGCTGCAGGGTTACTATGATGGCCAGATTGATCAGATGATGGCAGGTATGTCCGACAGTCAGATTTATAAACAGGCCGGAAATGGTGTGACAGTCAATGTAATTGAAGCGATCGGTCGGAACCTGTTCCTGGCAGATGAGGAATTAAAGCAAAATGAAAGCGAAAGCAGGGCAGAAAGGATGTAAGGTTTGGAAAGAAAGGCAGGTTAAAGAAGCATTATTGATTTAAAAGACCAGTATTTTGGTACGGAGATCGAGATGACAGGCATCACCCGGCAGCATGCAGCGAAGGCAGTTGCAGAACTGTTCGGAACCCGCCCGGAATATATGGGCAGTTATTATGAGGTCTGGCAGGTGAGGGACCGGGAAGGGAAAGTATGGAAATTTACTTATGACGGAAGTATTACGACGCAGGCCAGGCGAAATGGGCGTTACTGCGCTGCATCTTCAGATTACAGTACGGAGATGGTGAGCCCAAAACTGGAATACAATGAGATGGGAAAACTGCAGGAAGTGGTGCGGTGTCTGAGAAAGAGCGGAGGCCGGGTAAACTCTTCCTGCGGGATGCATGTTCATGTGGATGCATCGAACCATACGCCAAGAAGTATCAAGAATGCCCTGACGATTATGTATTCCAAAGAAGATATTTTGTTCAAGGCCCTGAAAGTGCAGACAAACAGAGAGTGGCGGTATTGCCAGAAAGTGCGCCCTGCTGTGCTGGAAGAGATCCGGAACATGCCGAACAGCACCATTTCCATGGAGAAATTGAAACGGGCATGGTATGAGGGGCGTGACGGGAGCCAGATTCACTATGACCAAACGAGATATTATGCATTGAATGTCCATGCCGTGTTTTCCAAAGGGACGCTGGAATGGAGATGTTTTGAGAGCACGCTTCATGCGGGCAAGGTGAGGGCGAACATTACGCTTGCCCTTGCCATATCTGCACAGGCGATCAATCAGAAATGCACGCATATGAAAAAGACGGAGATTTCCGAGAACCCCTGTTTCACATTCCGCACGTTCCTGCTCCGGCTGGGGCTGATCGGGCCGGAGTATAAAAATGTTCGGGAGCATCTTCTGGCGAATCTGGAGGGGGACCGGGCATGGAGGTATGATAAAAGTAATTATGAGTGTCTGAGACGTGGGAATGAGACGGAGAGGGAACGGTAGAAGGGAGAGGTAAAAATGGGAGAACAGTTATATTTTGCTTATGGCAGCAACATGAATCTGGATCAGATGGAATTCCGGTGTCCGGATGCGGAAGTGGCAGGAAATGTCAGGCTTAAGGATTACCGTCTGGCGTTTTGTGGCAGAGGCTCCGGGAATGGGGTTGCCACAATCTTACCGGAAAAGGGCAGCCATGTAGATGGAGTGTTATGGAAGATTACCCGGGAATGTGAGAAAAGTTTAGATCTTTATGAAGGATATCCCCATTTATATGGAAAAGAAAGGATCCATGTCAAAGACAGGGAAGGGACGGTTTCAGAAGTTATGGTATATACCATGAATGCCCCTTATAAGGGCCAGCCGTCCAGTCCATCCCAGGTATATCTGGATGGGATTTTAGAAGGGTGCAGGCAGAATGGCATCCGGATTGGAAATGTGTGGGAAGCGGTGAAACGCACCAAAGCAGAAGAAAAAGCGATGAAATGCACCAAAGCGGAAGAGAGGACAGGGAAACCGATTTCCGGGAACAGAAAAAAGTATAGGGAAAGATAGCAGACCGCAGGGAAAATAAATTACCTGCGGTTTTGTGTTGATTTGATATGTAAGTCTGCCATCAGCATTTATAGATATAAATATGCAGAGCTGTATGACAAAAAACTTATATATGAGAAGAGATATTTTCAGAGAAATAGTAAATTGAGAGAAAAGGAGAAGTGAATGAGAATAAATGAAATGAAGATGAGGATTGCTGCGTTTGGACTTGCCATGCTGATGGCAGTAAGTCCTTTTGGAAGCGCAGCCTATGTGTCGGCGGCAGAAACAGCAGAGATAACGGAGAAGACGGCCGCTGACGGAAAGTCAGAAACGTCCCGTGTAGAACCAAAAGATATCACCAGGAGTGTAAAAGATGATGCTTTTATGCCGGAGACCTGCATGGAGGGAATCCAGTATGATGCAGAAAAGGAAGATGTGACGCTGACATCTATCAAAACAAAAGACGGCAGCGCTTACCAGCCGGGAAAAGCGGGAACTTATCTTGCGGAATATATGGTAGTGCCCAAGGACCAGAGGGACAGTTATATGGTTTCCCGAACGATTACCCTGACAGAGACGGAAGGGGAATCCCATGCCGGAGAGAATGGCGGTAAGGGCCAGAAAGAAGATACAGAAGCTGAAGACGATTCCGAGAGCAGCCGGCAGTCAGAAGGTTTGGGAGAGCCGGAGGTAATGATTACGAGTCTGGATGAAACGGATACGGAGGAAGATCTTGAACAGCTGGAGGAAGATATCGAGGAAGGAAATATCATGATCCTTTCCGCAGCCCAGGTCTTTTCCGCCAGGTCCGCCGGAGCCGGTGTGAATCTGGAGAAGGGCGAGACTCTGTGGTATCCATCCAACCTTGGGCATTATAATACTTGTAAGTTCTATGTAAACGGTAAGCTTGCCTATTGCATCCAGTCCCATAAGGCATCCCCGCCGAGCGGCGCTTACGTGGCGCAGGTGCTGGACTCTAACAAGAACCTGCAGAAAGCTCTTTATTATGGCTATGGCGGCGCCGGTGATATTTCCGCTTCTTATCTGGCAGGTAAGAGTGCGGATGAAAGATATATTTATACCCATATCGCCGCAAGTTACGCTTACGCAGGCGACCATGCGTTTGAAGGATGTACTTATGAGAACCTGGTTAATGCCGGAGTGATTGCCTACATCAATTATCTGTTTGGGATGGAGGAACCGCCGAAGGGGGAGCTGTCCTTATCAATGAACAGTGTAAAGGCTGCGCGGGAAGGCAACAGACAGAGCACTCCGGATATGAAATTAAATGGAGACCATCGGAATTATATTACCATTACAGTACCGGAGAATGTAACCATCCACAATCATACCAAAGGCACTGCCCAGACAAATGGAAGCATGAATGTGTATGGCGGAGATACCTTTTATCTGGACGCAGGACTTGATGTGACGGGCAGCTATTCTTCCGGGAATCTTTATGGTTCTGTTGGGGAAACCTGGAGGACCCTGGTAGTATCTACCGGGAATGAGAAACAGGATATCGGTGTGTTTGAATCCGAATCTGCAGCGCCGGTCAGTTTCCAGGTGGAATGGCTGAAACTGGCAAGAGTGGAACTGACAAAGAAAGATTCCGATACGCAGAATGTCCTGCCCGGAGCAGTTTACGGCATTTATACTGATGAGCAGTGCAGGAACCTGTTGATGGAGATGCCAGTTACCGGAACGAATGGGAAAGCAGTCAGCGATTATTTTGACGCCGCATTAAAAACGGTATATGTAAGAGAGCTCATTGCCCCGGCAGGATACGTGAGAGATCCGGAGGTTTATCCGGTGGCTGTGGAGACCGGAAAAGTATCTGCAGCGGCTGTGGCGGACGACTGTGTAAAAGGAAGCATCCACATTAATAAGATTGACCGTGAAACGACCCGGTTTCTTCCGCAGGGAGACAGCGTACTGGCAGGAGCGGTCTATGGATTATACGCAAGGGAAGATATCGTGCATCCGGACGGGAAAACAGGAGTCCTGCACAGGAAAGGCAGCCTGATCGCACAGGGAACCATTAAGAGAGACGGTACTTTAGATTTTACGGATCTGTATCTTGGGAAAATGTTTGTGAAAGAGATCACCCCGCCGGAAGGGTACATTCTGGATTCTACCGAATATGAGACAGAGCTTACTTATGAAGGGCAGGAGAAACCCGTGGTTACCCGAAGCCTGACCGTTCAGGAACAGGTAAAGAAACGTGCGTTTCAGCTGATTAAGGTCAGCGAGGACGGGGACCAGACAGAAACCGACTTGGTAGCAAACGCAGGATTTAAAGTTTATCTGGTCAGCAGCCTGTCTAAAGTGAAAAGTGGAGAAAAGAAACCATCGAAAGGTACAGAATTTATAGCATCTGATTTCAGGGATTATGATTTCAATAAGGAACAGACAGCGGTTACTTATGAGAATGGGAAAGCAGTTCCGGTTCCAGAGTTGGTTACAGATTCCAAGGGCTATGCGGTTAGCCCGGAACTTCCGTACGGTCTTTATGTCGTAGTTGAGAGTACTGTGCCGGAGAATCTGAAAAAAGTAGATCCATTTCTTGTAAAAGTGGATGAGGACAGCCGGGAGCCAATGCAGTGGAGGGCATTTGATGACCGTCCGTTTGAGTTCCAGATGAAGATCGTGAAGAAAGATGCGCAGACCGGAAATACGGTGCTGAAGGCAGGGACCTCTTATAAAATCTATGATTGTAAAAAGAAATCTTATGTGGAGCAGGTCATCCAGTATCCGAAGAAAGAGAAGGTCAGCGTGTTTACCACTAATGAAGAGGGATATCTGGTTACACCGGAGGAATTAAAGGCGTCTACCTACCGTATCGAAGAGACAAAGGCGCCGGTAGGATTTGTGAAGCAGGGCAGTGAGATGGCGTTGTTTGACGGCAAAGAGATGCGTTCGGCAGAGGTGGTCACAGGCAGAGGAAGATACGAGGAAAACCCAACGGAGGTGGTCGAGGTTGCAATCGCATCCAACACAGCGCATCAGATTGATCCGGACACAGGCGCGTCCATAGTGGAGGTAGACCAGTCCAACGATGAGCAGGTGGGAAGCCTTACCCTGACAAAAACAGGGGAGCAGCCTGCAGGAGTCGTGGGAGACTCGATTCTGGACCAGGTGAAATCCATGCTTACCGGAATCAAAGACGCCATCACCGGAACAGAATCCATGGGGATCCACCGTGGATTAAAATATGAAGAGTCTGGCGTGGAGGGGGCAGAGTTCGAACTCCATGCGAAGAATACGATTTATTCGCCGGATGGTGCCAAAGATGAAAAAGGCAATCCGGTTGTACGGTATGCAAAAGATGACCTAGTTGCGAAATTGACGACCGGAGCAGATGGAAAAGCAGTGGTGAATAACCTGCCCCTGGGTTCCTACTATCTGAAAGAAACAAAAGCGGGGGAACATTTTATATTGAACACAGAAGTAAAAGAAATTACTTTAACCGCAGAGGATGATACGCAGGCGGTGGTATATAAAGGTATTTCTTATAAAAATGAGCGGCAGAAGATGAAAGTGACGGTCAATAAGAAAGATGCTGTGTCAGGAGAAACACTGGAGGGTGTAATATTTGGGTTATATGCCGGTGAGGATCTCGTATCCGGCCAGGGCAAGATCTTGATTGAAAAAGATACGTTACTCGAGACCAAAGCTACGGATGAGGAAGGAAAGGTAACCTTTGACAGCGATCTGTACCATGGAAAATATTATGTGAAAGAGGAACAGCGTCTGAAAGGATATCTTCCGAATGAGGATGTCTGGGAGTTTGAAGCTGTTTACAGTGATCAAAACGTGGATGTGCTGACTTTTGAGTATGAGATGGAGAACCAGCCTACAGAATCCCACTTCACCAAGAAAGATGCCACTACCGGAGAAGAGCTTCCGGGTGCGGTGCTTCAGATTATAGACCAGGATGGCAGCATAGTGGAAGAATGGACCAGTACGAAAGAACCGCATGTGGTTTACGGTCTGCCGGAGGGGACCTATACCCTGCATGAAGAGCTGGCCCCGTATGAGGATGGATATGTGTCGGCTTCCGATGTTACTTTTGAGGTATTGGAAGATGGCAGTGTTGCGGAGGTAGAAATGCTGGATGAGTATTCTAAAATCGATATCTCCAAGACCGATCTGACCACCGGGGAAGAGATTCCGGGCGCGACCCTGCAGATCATTGACAAGGACGGGAAAGTCCTGGAGGAATGGGTGACGGACGGGAAACCGCACCGTGTGGAGAAACTTCCGGTAAAAGAGGAACTGACACTCCGTGAGATCAGTGCGCCGGATGGTTACATTGTAGCAGAAGAAGTGAAGTTTACACTGGATGATACCATGGAAGTACAGAAAGCAGAGATGAAGGATGATTACCTATATGGGAAACTCATGCTCATTAAGACTGACGGGGAGACCGGGAAAGCATTGGCAGGAGCCGAATTTGAGATCCGTAATAAGACCACGGGAATGACAATGGAAACGCTGGTCACAGATGCACAAGGCAGGGCTGAGAGCAGTGACCTGCTGATCGGCACTTATGGAACGGAAGGACTTCAGGAATTATTTGAATACGAATGTGTGGAAACAAAAGCGCCCGAAGGTTATGCATTGGATGATACGGTGCATCCGGTTAAATTTGAGTTAAAAGATCAGACAGGCGACCATATCGTGGTGACGCTTGAAATTCAGAACAAACCGGCTGAAGAAGCGCCTGCAGTGCCAAAGACCGGCGATATCCCATGGCTCCCGATGGTGCTTGCAGTGACAAGCATTGGTGCGGTTATCTTCTTTGTGATGGTAACTTTAAAGAAGCATCAGGCTAAGCAGATGACGGAAACGAATCCGGATGAACCGGATGGAACAGACGGAGGAATGCTGAAGGCGGCTGCAGAGTCTTTGGATGAGGATGGCTGTGAATAGATATCGTTATTTGCAGGCAGTTCTGGCATTGGTCTTCGTAATGAGTGCCGGGATCCTGGCTTATCAGATCGTATATCTTCCGATGAAGAACCGGGAGGCGGTGGAACAGCTGAAAGAAGATTTCCCGGAGGGGGATCTTCCTTCGGGCGGTTCCTCCTCCCATGGAAACTCCTCACCGGCTGGAAAAGAAAAAGGAATTCCGACTGTAGATCTTGCTGCCCTTCGGGAGAAATATCCGGATGTTCAGGGGTGGCTTGTCATTCCTGGCACAAATATAGATTATCCGGTGCTCCAGAGCAGGGAAACGAACCCGGAGTATTATCTGAAGCGTAATTATAAGGGAGAATGGAATGCAAATGGAAGCCTGTTCCTGCAATGGAACTGTAAAGTGTCTGAAAGTAAAAATCTCATCGTCTACGGGCATAACATGAACAGCGGGGCGATGTTCGGAAATCTGGATGATTTTGCAAATGCAGAGTATTGCAGGGAGCACGCCCAAATATTCTTCCAGATGACTGAAGGAGTTGCAGAATATAGAATCGCAGCATTCATGAAAGCGGATGTTCGGATGTTCCCGTTCCAGCAGGCGGAGTTTTCAAGTGTGGAAGGGCTGAGGGATTATCTGGTTCAGGCAAAAGCCTTGAGTATGTTCAAGATGGAAGAAAATGATTCAGATTTGTTTGAGAATGGCAGGATAGCAGAACCGGATCAGGTGTTGACCCTGGTGACCTGCTCTTACGAGTGGAAAAACGCCAGGAATATCATTGTGGCAGTGAGGGAAGGGGTGGTAGAATAAAAAGTGTTCGGTATTAACGTTTTCCGGAACAATTTGTGGAATCCTTCATCAAAAGTTTCGATTTTAGACGGCAGAAGGGTGTTCAAAAAAGATGAGGTTCAGAATAAGCAGTGACACAGTGCGTCAGAGTATCCAGCTTTGGACGGCGAGAAAGTGTTCAAAAGCAGAGGCTTCTGGAACAATTTGTGACACTCTTCATCAAAGATTCCGTCTTAGACGGCAGGAGAGTGTTCGAAAGAGGCAGGCTTCGGAACATTTTTGCAACGCCGCGTGGTATAAACGTAGAAAGTGTTTAAAAGTAATGGATTTGAGAGCAAATGGTGGCATAGTTCGTCATAATATTCGGTTTTAAACGGCGGGGAAGTGTTCAAAAGCAACGATTTCTGGAACAATTTATGATTCAGTGCGTCAGCTTATCCAGTCCTAGACGGCGGGAAAGTGTTCAAAAACGACGTTTTTCTCCCCTGTATTAAATGCTGGAATGAGAGGATGTGAAAGTGTTCAAAAGTAGAGGCTTCTGGAACAATCTGTGGCCCTGTGTGTCAAAGTATCCGGCCCTAACCAATGGAATTGCGTTCAGAATTGACAAAGGTGTGATAAGATTTCTTTGTGACAGCTGGTACCTACCATAAAATAGCCAGCAACGAGGAGGAAAGCATATGTTATACACAAGGGAACAGAAAGCAGAATTAGAAGAAATGGCTGCAGCGTTCGGGGAGTATCTAAAAAATAGTGAATATCTTGAGTTACTCTGGTCGAATAAGATCGGGTATATTTTACTGAAGCTCAGTATACCTGACCGAAGCCTTCCATTGGCGCCGGTGGTGATAGAGGATGGGGAGATGCTGTATGAGGAACTTCTGATAGAGATAGCCAATGATGTATTGGAATACACAGGGAATGAACATGACAGGGCGAATGCAGACCCGTTGGAGAGGGAAGAAATAAAAAAGCGGTTTCATCCATATGTGGAACAATTCCCGCAATACCGGAAACTGGCAGAGGATATCCTGATGGGAAGGGAGCGATAAGCAGGAAAGAAATGAGATAGCAAGGAACCGTTTGCCTTGGATAGCTGGCAAAGGGGATTTATCGAAAGGAGAGAAAATTTATGTTGGAGATTGGTGCAATTGTATGGGGAGTGCAGGATGTTTTGCGGGCCGTGGAGTTCTGGAGTCAGGCATTGCACTATCAGTTGAAATATCCGGCTACAGAAGGGTGGGCGATCCTGATCCCCACGGAGGGAACGGGGGTTCAGATATCCCTTAATAAGGTGTCTTCCCCGAAAGCAAAAAGGCATCATATAGATCTGTTCACAGACGACCAGGCGGGTGAAGTAGAGCGGCTGCTGGCATTGGGGGCGACAAGGAAGGCGTGGAATTACGAGCCGGGCGCCGATTATGTAGTGCTGCAGGATCCGGACGGAAATCCGTTCTGTGTGGTTCAGCGTTAGAGAAGAAACGGAAAATAACAAAATATTTATGGGTAACTGGCACAAGATATGTTCGATATGGGAATGTATCTTGTGCCTTTTGACGCCATGCAGCTTGTCGTATGGCAAAGGATTTGAAAAGGAAGGTGTTTGATAATGAAACGATTTTATACAGCGGAATCAGTAACCGAAGGGCATCCGGATAAAGTGTGCGACCTGATCGCAGACAGTATTCTGGATGAATGTCTGAAAGAGGACAGCGGCTCAAGGGTAGCCTGTGAGGTACTGGCGACCAGAGGGAACCTGCTTGTGGCGGGAGAGATCACCAGCAGGCATGAGCCATATGTAATTGGGATTGTGAAGAAAGTCTTAGAGGACATAGGGTATCATACGGAGGGGCTGAATATTGATGTGCAGATCCACCGACAGAGTCCGGACATTGCCAAGGCAGTGGAACATTCCTATGAAAAACGTCAGGGGATGTCCAGAAAGCAGGCAGGTATGGAGAGAGGCGCCGGAGACCAGGGCGTGATGATCGGATATGCCTGCAGCGAGACATCACAGATGATGCCGATGCCCGTAGTGCTGGCCAACCGGATTGTCCGGGAGTTATCGGCCTGCAGACGCAGTGGATATATCACAGGAATCCTGCCGGACGGGAAAGCACAGGTAACAGTGGAGTATGAAGAGGGAAAGCCGGTGCGGATGGACAGTGTGATTGTGTCCTGCCAGCATACGGAGGACAAAAACCTGCGCATGCTGGAACAGGAGATTCGGAATAAGGTGCTGCTTCCGGCGCTGCGTCCTCTCCCTCCCGATGAGGACACGCAGTTTTTCATCAATCCATCCGGACGGTTTGTGGCCGGCGGGTTTGATGCGGATACTGGATTGACCGGAAGAAAACTGATGGCAGACAGCTATGGCAGTATGGCGCCCCACGGCGGAGGCGCTTTTTCCGGAAAGGATTGTTCTAAAGTAGACCGCTCCGGAGCTTATATGGCCCGGTATATAGCGAAAAATATCGTGGCAGCCAACCTTGCCAGCAGGTGCCAGGTATCCCTTGCCTATGCCATCGGCGTGGCATGGCCGGTCATGGTGCAGGTCGATACCTTTGGAACCGGGAACGTGTGTGCCGACGACTGTCTGGCAGCGGCGGTTCCTCTGGTATTTGGACTGACACCGGGGCAGATCTGCGACACGCTTAGCCTGAACCGCCCGATCTTCCGAAGAACTGCAGTATACGGACATTTTGGCAGGAAAGAGTTCCCGTGGGAACGGACAGATAAAATAGAAGCCTTGAAGAATGCGGTGATGTAATGCCCTGGTATAATGAGGAACAGCTCGAAGCGGCCCGGCAGATGACAGCAATGGAATATCTGCAGAAGCACCAGCCTTACCGCCTGAAGAAATCTTCGGCAAGGAACGAATGGGAACTGACAGACCATGACAGTTTTAAGATCAATGGCATCACCAGTAAGTGGCATTGGAAGTCGAGGGATATCGGCGGGATCAGCGCACTGAATTTTCTGGTGAAGGTGGAAGGGATGGAGTTTAAGGAAGCGGTGGAACAGCTGCTTGGGGAAGAGCCGTCTTATATCCCACCATCGCCGGAGGAAAAGGAGAAGAAACCGTTTGTGCTTCCGGAACGTTACCCAAACTGCGGCCGGGTGCGGGGCTATCTTTGCAAAAGAGGAATCAGCGCGGAGGTGATCCGCTACTGCAGGCAGCTGGGAATCCTTTATGAAAGCGCACCATACCATAACGCTGTTTTTGTCGGTATGGATGAAGAGAAGAAGCCCCGGTATGCTTTCCTGCGGGGGATTTTTGACCGGGATGGGAAATCATTTCGGATTGAGCAGGCAGGAAGCGATAAGAGGTATGCATTCTGTGTTCCGCCGGTGAAAAAAAGCCGCCGGGTAGCGGTATATGAAGCCTGCATTGACGCCCTTGCCCATATGACATTGGAGGGCAATACAGCAGACAAATATCGTCTGGTTCTCGGCGGGATCAGCGCGCCGAAAGAAGGAGAGAAGCGGAAGCCGGGGAAGAACCCGCCGGCCTTAGAATCGTTCCTTTCAAGGCATCAGGAGGTTCAGGAGATCGAGATCTGTACGGATCATGATTTTGCAGGGAAGTGGGCATGTGAGCAGATTAAGCAGAACTATCAGGGGAGGTATCATATCCTGGAAAATCTTCCGCAGACAGAGGGGGCAGATTATGGCGATCTGGCACAGAGAGAGGCAGAGAAGAGAATGATTAAAAAGTATGGGTGGGGAAGGTGAAAGAGATAGGAACAGAGCAGGAAGAAACCGAAAGAGAAGTAATAGAAACCGAACTGTTATCTACATTAACAGGGAGGATCTTTCCAGATGAGGATTATTCCGAAGAAGATTATTCCGAGCCAGAGAATTTTGACCCGGAGTGCAAAGAGCTGGTGGACGGCGCTGCTCTTGTAAAATACGAAGATGCAATCCGAAAGCTGGTGGACCAAAATAATCAGATGCGCGATCCAGGGAAAACACCATGTAATTTGATGGAATATTTTTCGGGAAGTGATACGGTAAAGCGCAAGGTAGAAAGTGCAGTTATATCCATAAAGAAAATAGACGGTGTGTTATATGGCTGTACCACTCTTAAACTTCGTGAATCTTTGGATGAAAAAGAATGGTGTGAATTGAAAGAATATATGGAAGGGCAGTACAGCGACGGTTGGGGTGAACACATCGGGCGAAGGGAAATCCCCATTGATGGCGGAACCCTTTATCTACAATTTTGGCAGTATTATGATTTTCATTTCTTTCATAAAGAAGAGATCTGTGTCAGGGAAGCTGTGGAAGAAGACCGCAGGCTTCCCCGGTTGAGATTACAAGGACATGAGGGAAATATTTTTTCGATTCTGGTTAAGGTAAGGCAGCTTCTAGTCCAGAATGGTCAGGAACAGGAAGCAGAGGAATTGCTTGACAGGATAGGAGAATCCGTCAGTTATGGGCAGGCGCTTGGAATCCTTGGTAAATATGTGGAAATGGAACAAGATCTGCCGGTTCAGGGCTTTAGATCAAGAGAGCTGGGAGATAAAAAAGACCGAAAGAATGAGGAATGCAGATAATGAAACTGTATCGTGAAAAATCTTCTGCAGACATAAGGCAGATTATAGTGATCCGGTACAGCGGGAGGCAGAGAAGAAGAGAATAAAAAAGTATGAGTGGGAGAGGTGAGAGAAATGGAGGCAGAGAAGAGAGAAATTGACGGAGAACCGATAGAAATGGAACTGCTTTCTCCGCTGACTGGAGAATTTTTCCCAGACGAATGGGAGGAAGACATGGATTATTCCGACACGGAGGAAGGAGAATTTTTCGATGGCAGGGAGCTTTTGCAGTATGAGGAATCCATTCGAGACCGGGTAGAGGAAGAAAACCGGTTGGATTCGGGTGCAGGAGATCCCTGTAACCTGATGGTATATTATGACGGGCAAGATGAAGTTAAGCGTAAGGTGGAAAGTGCAGTGATATCTATCAAAAGCAGGGGAGATACTTTGTATGGATGTACAACATTGAAGCTTCGTGAGCCTCTGGATAAAAAGGAATTATCGGAATTGATGGATTATGTCCAGGGCCAGTACAGCGACGGATGGGGAGAAGGATTTGAGCAGAGGGAGATCCCTGTTGACGGTGGAAAATTGTATGTACATTTTTGGCAGCCCGAAGGGTTTCGCTTTCTGAGTGAAGCAGAGATTGGCAAGCTGGCGGCGGGAGAAAACCATAAGCGACCACGGATGCAGCTGCTTGGACGTGACGGAAGTATCTTTGTGATCATGGCAAGGGCAAGGCAGTTGTTGGTTCAGAACGGACAGCCAAAAGAGGCCAAAGAGATGCTTGACAGGGTGAAAAACACGAGGAACTATCACCAGGCACTGGCGATTGTCAGTGAATATGTGGAGACAGAATTGAGTCCGCAGATCCGGAAAGAAAGGAGTGAGCCAAGAGAAGAGAAGGATGAGAAGAACCTAAAATCAGAACAGAAAGAGCAGAAGAAAAGGAGTGGTGACAGCAGATGAGATTAACAGTATATATGCCGCTTATCGGAAAGCTGGAAGATAGGCAGGGGAATCCGGTCAAGACACTATACGGAGATGAACTGGCGGCATTTCAGGATGCCATATTGGAAAGACTGCCCACTGATCCGGCATTTACATTTTCACAGGATTACCAAGAGTTTATTAATGATCCAAAGTATTATGAAAATGGAAAAGTAAAGAAGATGGAGGTACGCATCAAAAACGGAGAGGATTCCATATACGGGGAAATGAGTTTTATCAGTGACATTGCATTGACCAGAGGGGAACAGGAGGAACTTGGCAGGCGCATGGATGAGCGGTTTTTAGAAGGATGGGGTGAACAGTTCCAGGAAATCCCGATTCCGGTAGAAGAGGGGATCTTAAGGATTCAGGCAGAAAATCCCTATACTTCGCAATTTCTAATGGATGTGCCGGATTACACGGAAAATGTCCATTTGAAATATAAGATCACAGAGCAACAGCATCCGAAATATCCAAAGCTTCGCCAGATTCAGGCTCTTAGGGATATCGGGCCAAATGTCAGAGAAGGCGACCTCGGAGGATATGTAGAGCGGGAATGGAACCTGGACCAGCAGGGAGACAGCTGGATCCATCCGGGAGCGGTCTGCCGTGAACGTGCAAGGATCCAGATGGATGCACAGCTGCTTGGAAAATCCATAGCAGAAGGAGAAGCCATGGTGTCGGGGCAGGCGCAGATATATGGAAACTGTACTGTGCAGGGAAATGCCTATGTAAGCGATGCACGGATTGGGGATGATGTGCTGGTTACGGGAGATGCCATTGTACAAAAGGCACCCGGAGGCACAGGGTTACCGATTATCTGTGGAAAGAGCCGGATCCAAGGCATGGTAGTCGGGAAAGTCCGGCTTAAGGATGAGATCGTTGCTGCAGGGGAGAGCCGGATGTGCCTGGAGGAAAAACGGGCTGATATGGTTCGAAAAAAGAGAGAGGAAGAAAGATAGGAAAAGGTAGAACGGATGGAACAGAAGAAATATGAGATTACAGATATCGCACATCCGAAGTATCCATGGCTCCATCGGATCCGCGCCCTGGTTCCTGTCAATGAAGATGTGAAAGCTGGAGATTTAGGTGGGTATGTCCAGACTGAGGACAATCTCAGCCAGAAAGACACCTGTTGGATCTATGACCAGGCGATCTGCTGTGAAGACGCTATGGTGCGTAAAGACGCCCGGATGTATGACGGGTCCATGGCGAGAGGGTCAGCGTTGATTGCGGGGGATGCCCGGATGTATGAAAGAGCCTGTGCCGATGGGAACTGCTGTATCCGTAACGGAGAGATTAAGGAGGATGCAAGAGTAGCGGGATCGGCTGTGGTCACGGTAGATGCAGGCGGCCTTTTCCCCTTGATAGCCGGAAACAGCAGGGTCTATGGAAATGTCTGCGGCTGGTATGTGGTAAAGGATGTGGTGCTTCCGGGAGAGAACTGCCGGAATCCCACCCCGGATCTGTTTATATTGGAACATGGGAAGAAGAACGTATTGGTAAAGGAAAGGAGGCTTAAGGCCCCAGGAGAGCCGGAAAAAGCAAAAGAAGGAAAACGAGGGTTGGAACGATGAAAAAAAGAAAGGATGATGCCTATGGAAAAAACTTTGGAACTGGAAGAGATCCTGAAGGACAGAATGCACCCGGAAGAATCGGTGGGCGGAGAGAGGTGGAGGATCCTGCATGGGGATACCCTAAAGCTGGTAAAAGCCTTACGTCCGGGAATCTTTGATGCGGTCATTACGGATCCGCCCTATGCTTCCGGAGGGACGAAGCAGAATGAGCGGAACCGGACGACCAACCAGAAATACAGTAGTATGAAGCCGGGGAATGCCTTGCCGGATTTTGACGGAGATAATAAAGATCAGAGATCATGGACCCATTGGATGGCTGAGTGGCTGTATGATGTAAGGAAAGCCTGCAGAAGCGGCGCTCCGATCTGTCTGTTCATTGATTGGAGGCAGTACCCGTCTATCACCGATGCCCTGCAGTGGGCAGGATGGATCTGGAGGGGAACCGCTGTGTGGGATAAGGGGAACTCCCGCCCGCAGAAAGGACGTTTCCGCCAGCAGGCAGAATATATCGTGTGGGGCAGCAACGGACCGATGCCGATCAGCCGTCCGGTAGCATGCCTGCCGGGTGTGTTCCGGTATGGGAATCCCCAGAACCGGATCCATGTGACGGAAAAGCCGCTGCAGCTGATGAAGGATGTGATCCAGATCTGTGAGCCGGGAGGGAGAATTTTAGATCCCTTTGCCGGATCCGGGACTACCATCCTTGCGGCTGTAGAAGAGGGATATGAGGCAGTCGGGATTGAAGTGACCGACGCCTATTTTAAATTAGGAACAGACCGTGTACGGATTGCGTTGGAAGCAAGAGAAGGAGAAGCGGAGGAAACAAAAAATATAAGTAGAAGAGATGATACTATGATGAAAGAATCTGTGAATCAGGTGAAAGAAACAGGAGAAGAAATGTAGCAAGGCATCCAATGGGATGCCTTAAATTATGCCAGAAGAGGGGGCAGGCATCCAATAGGATGACTGGAAATCCGTCCTGGTAAAAATTAGAAGAGGTGATGGAGTTTGGAAAATCAGAAGATCCTGAACGAAAGGCTTCGGGAAATGGTGAATCGGGAACAAGAAGCATTCCGTCAAGATGTCCTTATCAAATGTCCGGAAGAGATCTACAGCATGGCACAGGAGATTGCTGTGAAGGAGGAATTAGCCGCATTCATTAAAAATACGGAGTTTTCTGCTCAGGCGGCGGATGCAATGCTGAAAGCAGGAAATGTCTTGCAGAATATTTATATAGAAGCGGATTCACGGGGACTGATCGGAGAAAAAATCCTGATCCGTGCAGTGTCAATTTATGAGAAATTGCTCGTAAAGGAAGAAAGAAAACGGTCAGGGATGGAGCGATAGGAAGGAGGGGTGCGAATGGAGATAGCATTGGCTTATGTGTGCTGCCCTGCAGATGCGGGGAAAATGAAGATGCAGAAATACTGCCGGAAGATTTATGAGCTGGGATATGTACCGGTCTGCCCGCAGTTTGGATTCTCCCCGTTTTTGGAGGAAGGGGATGCGGAAGACATGCAGGCGTTTCAAAGGATGTCACATATGGTACTCAGGAGGTGCCGGATGGTAGTAGTCTGCGGGAAAGAGATGACCGGAACCATGAATACAGAGATCAGCATTGCAGACCGGAACCATATCATCTGCACGACACTGGATGGGCTGATCAGAATCAAAGAAGCAGAATGATGGGTGTGTATATAGATTTTGCCGGGCGAAGGCTGAATTTACCGGTGCGACAGGTTTTGCAAGCATAGCGTTTGGATATCCAAACGCACTTTGGGGAGAACCCCAAACCCCCGTAATCTGATGCATTTTTATCAATTGAACTGGATTCGGGAGGATATGGAAACAGCCGGAAGTAAAAATGTCTGGCAGAAAACCAACCATCAACAGGAACGATAGGAGGCGGTTTATTTGAGTATCCGTACAATTACAACAGAGGACCTTCAGTGCATGGAAGGCAAAGAAGGACTCATCCTGCAGGGGTGCGGCGACGATCTGCAGGAATGGGTGGATGGGATCAATGAAATGTTTACCGAAGCAGGCATTTTGAAGGATGGAAGTAAATTTGAAGATATTTCCGCTTTTCAGTATGGGGAGCTTACCTGTCTGTTCTATCCCTTCGAGGGTGTGAAGCTGGAAATGGGGAAACTTGCCATGTGGCGTTTACAGACCCATGAGGCTTTTGGAGGCACCTGGCTTTCCGACTTTGTGCCGAACCGTCTGGGCGGATTCATTGGGGAACCTGAGCCAGAGCCGGAAAAGCCGGGCTGCGCTCTGATTGGCCAGGATGGGAACATTTTTAACCTGGCAGGGATCGCAGCCCGTACTCTCCGCAGGAATGATATGAAAGATCAGGCAAAGGAGATGTTGGATCGGGTGTTTAGTTCCGGCAGTTATTATGAGGCGCTGAGCATCATCGGCGAATATGTGAATATCACGGATTCCGAGGCGAAGCCGGCCAAAAGACAGAAAACGCCGAAGCAGCAGGAACGGTAAGGAGGGCGAAAAGTAGCCAGAAAAAGCATTGCCGTATCGGGACAGAAGCAGATGATAGAGAAAAGGAAGAGAGGGGAAGTCACAAATATGTTTGGAGTGGGATTGCTGACAGGCATGGTACTTGGAGGGATAGCAAGCCTGTTCCTGCTGTGCATGGTCATCGCAGGGAGCAGGGCAGACCATAGGATGGAGCAGGCAAGAAGCGAGACGGGAGAACCGGATGGAATAGAGCGGTCGGGAACAGCAGAGGATAGTAGGGGAAAAGAAGAGGGCAGAAGGATCCAGTTTGTGGATATCTATAACCAGAATCTTTTCTGTATCGAAGACAGGGAAGGCATTGAACTGTTTTATGAAAACGGAGACAGGCAGACCTGCCTCTGCCATTACCTGGACAGGCGCCATGTCTCCATTGACGGGAAACGGTGGGAAATACTTGCCTTTGCCAGAAGGATGGATAAACGGAAGATTGTTTTTATTCCATTGTCAAAGCAGAGAAGGGAAGGAGGTGTTGTGGCATGAAGAAAAAATATATTGCAGTAATTATTTTAATAGGAGTGGCGGGATATTTTGTATGGAAGAGAGGATGTAAATAGGAATGGAAGAGCAGAAGATCAAGAAAGCCAGATTCTATTTCCGTATGACTGACTTGGTTCATTTGAAAGAGTACCCGGCAGACAGGGAACCGGAGGCATTTCAGATTATCCGCAGGTTCTGCCTTCCAGAGTGGAAGTTTATGGAGTTTGCTTCAGACCTTGCAAGGAGAAATCCATGGCTGAACCGTCCGGATGCAAGAGCGTTCTATTATGAGACCGGAGAAAATCGGAAGTGTGCGGTAATAACCACGAACGATAGCATGGAAGCCATCCTGGTAGACACGCAGGGGTATGATTATGCCCGGATCTGTGCCTATATTCCGGATTATCGTCAGCTGGAATTATCGGGTGTCCCGGTCACTTATTATAACGGAGTCAAGGCAGTGGAAGGGAGAGAACCCTTTATAGAGACGGCTGTCTTCTATCGAGGGGCAAATACGCTGTATACCTCTGTTGACCGTAATCCACACAGCCATGAGGATTCTTTCCAGATTGAGAAGCAGGTAATATTAACGGATTCTGATTATATGGAGTTTGCAACGAATATGAAGGCGGATTATGAATTCCTGTTCGCTAATCACAGCTCGATGTATTTTGAACCGGACCGGCAGTGTTGGCATTGCCTTTTTGTGACCGGCGAATATGCGCCGGGCGGGATCCTGGTAGACGCAGAAGGGTATGCCCATGCGGAGTATGCAGCCCTGATTCCGTATAAGAAGAGGGTTGATCTGTCAGGTGTCCCGGTGGAAAGCTATCTGCCGGGCAGACCTGCAGAAAAGCCGGAGCAGGAAAAATTCCAGACAAAGGAAGACGGGAAGGAAAGGCGGGAAGAACGATGAGAAAACGAAACCATGTGATTCCCCTGCGCTTAAATGCGAAGGAGCTGCGGTATCTGGAAGAACAGGTGGAAAAGAGCGGCCTTCCCCGTGAGGAATATCTCCGGACACTGATCATGGGCGGGGAGGTGCATGCCAAACCCTGTGAGCACCATGCGGACCTGCTCCGTAAGATTGCCGGGCTCTGCAACAATGCCAACCAGCTTGCCCATGTAGCGAATGCCTCCGGCACTGCCAGCCCGGAGAGCCTGCAGAAAATGCAGAGGATTGCCAGAGAGACCTGGCAGATCGTGAAAGAAGAATGGTAGCGGCAGATGGCATATACCAGTATCATCCCCGTCCACCGCCTGGACCGGTCGATTACTTATATCCGGGATAAAGAAAAAACAGTGAAAAATGTACAGTCTGCCGGTTCGCTGGAAGAGGCGGTTGATTATGCCCTGAACAGGGAGAAGACAGAGCAGACCGCATTTGAGGATTCGATAGGATGTACCTGCGCTTCCGCCTATGCGGATATGGTGGCGACGAAAAAGAGATTTCATAAAACAGGCGGCGTGCAGGGTTATCACCTGATCCAGAGCTTTGCGGCTGACGAGGTGACGCCGGAACTGGCACATCTGGTCGGGCAGGAACTGGCCGAGGAACTTTTGAAGGGAAGGTTCGAGGCCGTGATCACAACGCATCTGAATACCAATCATTACCATAACCATCTGGTCTTTAATTCCGTCAGCATGACGGATGGCAGGAAGTATCACAGCAACTGCAAAAATTATTATGGTGAGATTAGACGGATATCAGATGAGTTGTGCAGGAAATACGGCCTGTCCGTGATCCAGACCAATGACAGCAAAGGGATGCACTACAGCCAGTGGCAGGCAGAAAAAGAAGGGAAACCAACCTGGAGGACAGCCATTCGTCTGGATATCCGGGAGGCGGTAAAGAGCAGTTTTACATGGAAGCAGTTCCTTACCGCAATGGAGCAGAAAGGGTATGTCTGGAAGCTGGATCGGAAATATATCGCATTGAAAGCGCCGGGAATGGAGCGTTATGTGCGGATGAAAAGCCTTGGGAAGAACTATACGGAGGCGGCTGTCCGGCGGTGGATCTTAGAACCCAGGAGCAAAAACTTCAAACCCGCTGGAAGAGAAAAAGCGGCTTCTCCGGTCAGGAAATATACCGGACTTCAGGCTCTCTATTACGCTTATCTTTATCAGATGGGAGTATTTGGGAAACGTCCCGGGAGAGTTCCCTATCAGATCCATGCCGATATCCGCCGCCTGGATCAGAGAATTGCACAGATGGAATTTCTTAAGAAGCACAGTATCACTACCCGGGAACAGCTTCAGGCATATCAAAAACCATTAGAAGAGCAGGTGCTTCTTCTTATAAAGGAGAGACAGGGACTATACCGGAAGGAACCGGGAGCAGAGCGGATTGCCAGGATTGGGGAGGAATTAAAACCTTTGCGGAAGGAGATCCGGATGTGTGTGAAGATCCGGCAGCATTCCCAAGAGATAGAAGAGCGGATGCGACTGGCAGAACAGGTATCTCAGGAACAGAAACAACGAAAGGAACAAATGGACAAACAGCAGAACGACCGAAAAAAGACGGAGAAAGAGCGTGATGGTCAGCTTCTGAAATAAAAGATTTAGAAGACAGGAGTGCGAGATAACAAAAATAAAATATGTAACCTAAAACAGAAGAGATCAAGATAAAAATGACAGGGAAGGAGGATGTGAGATGACGGAGGAAGAAAAAAATCAGAGTTCTGGTGAGCAGAAAAATGAAGCAGGAATCAGTGTAAATTATTATTCCATCGATGAAGATGCGGCGCGCCGGGCAAAGGAGATGAACAGTTTCTTTGGATATCAGCCGGGAAGCGCTACGGAAGAATACCGAAGCCGTGTAGATGAAGCAGCAGAGATAGCGAAGCGTCAGAAAGAGAAGGTTGACCCGCTGTACCATGAGAAGATTGACCGGCTTTTGGATAGCTATGCCCGGAGACTGGCAGCGAACCTGAACCAGAGCTATTTGATCGATGCCAGAGTGCCCTCGGTGATGGTAGCAGGACCGGCAAATTTCCCGACGAGGAAAAAGGAAAGGCAGAATGCATCAAGGGCAAGGAACATGGAAGAGCGGCTCCAGATACAAGGGCTTCTGGACAAGATCAGGGGTACCGGAACCAGTGGGATCCGTGCAGACCATCCCCATGCTTTGGAGCAGCTGGAGCAGAAACTGCAGAAATTAGAGCAGTCCCAGCAGATGATGAAGGATGTCAATGCATTTTATCGGAAACACCAGACATTAGAGGGGTGCCCGGTATTAGATACGGAGCAGATAGAAAAGATAGCGGCTTCCATGGCACAGTCCTGGCATCCGCAGTCCAAGCCGTTTCCTTCATATGCATTGACGAATAACGGTGCGGAGATTCGCCGTATCCGGTCTCGGGTTGAGGAACTGAAGTACAATACGGAGGTTGGATTCTGCGGATGGGAGTTTGAAGGAGGGAAGGCTGTGGCAAATCAGGAAGCGAACCGCCTCCAACTATTTTTCGAAGAAAAACCATCGGCAGAACAGAGGGCAGAGTTAAGGCATCAGGGATTTGTATGGGCTCCGAAGGAGTGCGCATGGCAGAGACAGCTGAACCGGCAGGCAGTCCTAGCAGCCGGAAGGCTTCCGCTTGTGAAACCGCTCTGCGGAAAGGCTCCGCTGGAACTACAGCCAAAAACAGAAAAGAAACATAGCAGAAAGAAGGAGGAAGAAGCAAGATGAACCTTGGAGGTGAAGCAGCGGATCAGGTTGTCCGGTATTCTTTAGAAGGACTGGACCATGGACTCAGACTGTCAGGAACGATGGCGAAGAATTTGGCAGTCTTTTTTGCGGCATTATTAAAGAGCAATAAGAAGAGTTATGGTAAGATCTGCATGGCGCGTATGCTCAAAGAAAACCGGCCGCTGAAATTCTTTACAGTCCCGTCAAACCGAATCCATGAGTTTGCGAAGGAAGGGAAAAAGAGAGGGCTTCCCTATGTAGTCATCCGTGACCGGAAGAACCCGGGGCAGTGCGAGCTTATGGTATTTGCCGATGATGCGGCGAAGGTCAACCGGGTGATGGATAAGATGAACCTGGATTTCCTGAAATCCGAGAATGGCATGGCAGTACAGGAAGTCACCGGTAAGGAAACAGAACTGCATCCAAAAGGAGATACGAAAAAGCAGGAGGCCATGGAGCAGGCAGGACAGGACGCTCCGGTAAAAACAGAGACCGTGGAGATGCCGGAGGGAGAAGTCCAGTTTGAACTCAGTGACAGGGAGGATGACTTTAACATCGGGGATCTGCTTGGAGATGTAGGAAATTTTACCCAGGCGCAGGAAGAAGTGAGTCCATCCGGAACTTCCTCGCGCAGCAGAGATACTTCTACCGCGCAGGGAAAGGGGAGTGAGAAACCCTCTGTGCGGAAAGAACTGGAGCAGATCAAAAAAGAGAAGCAGGAGGCCGGGAAGAAACAAAAGCAGAGAAATCAAAACCGTGGAAACCGCAGGAGCAGGAAGAAAAATAAGATAAAAGGGAAAGGCAGGTAACATAAGATGGATTTATCACAATATTTATCCAATGAGGCAGGGAATTCCATAGACGCACAGCAGCAGTTATCAAAAGAGGAATATGCGGCGCTTAAGAAGCAGGAGCGGGAGGAACTGTGGGCAGGGATCGATGTAAAGGCACAGGAAGTATTCAAGGACGGGGAATCGTTGAAAGGATTCCTTAATTTTATGGCACAGTGCAAGCCACAGAAGGCAGCAAACCTTTTGCTGCTATACAGCCAGAACCCGGAGATCCGGCAGGTAAAGACCTTTGACAGCTGGAAGAAGGAACACAAGACCTTAAAGACCGGGGTGCATGGTTATACATTCATCGCAGACCAGACTTACGAAAAAGATGGGGAGATCCATCAGGGGTATCGGATCTGCAAGGCGTATGATATCAGCCAGATCCGTACCAAACAGCCGGAGGAGAAGCCCCCGAAGCCGATGGGGGAATTGATGGCGGCGCTCCTTAAGGATACGGATACCAGGATCAGTATTGCGGACAACCTGCCGGAGAATGTGCAGGCGCAGTACATTCCGGGACAGAGAACCATCTTTGTACGAAACGGTATGGGTGAGGAAATGACGTTCCATGCCATTAATCGGGAACTGGCCTGTGCCGCGTTGGATGCCCACGACGGTACCTACAGCCGTGCCGCCGTAGCGCCCCAGGCATTCTGTACCGCTTATGTGATCGCGCAGAAATACGGAGTGAGCACAGCAGGCTTCCAGTTTGATAAAGTATGTGAGACACAAGGCAATGGCAGTAAGGAACCGCAGGATCTCCGCAATTTTATCAGCGACGTCAAAAACAGCGCCTACCGTATCGCAAGGCACATGGACCGGAACCTGGGAGAGCCGGAACAGGAATTTACTGCGGATGAATTTGCCGTGTCAGAATCCGAAAACACCGGAAAGAAACAGAAGGGAAACAGGGCGAAAAATAAGCAGGAGCCAGAGCGTTGATTCGGCAGATGAAGAGGCAAGGGAAAGGTGCTGAAACGCTGGAAAAAAGGACGTTCTTTCTGCAAAATACAGTGGATATCCCGGCGGCTTTGTGGTAGTGTTGTGCTTGAGAAAAAGCGGCAGGATGGAGGTGCCTTATGGAGAAACAGAGATGTATCAGAGCAGATGAGATCACAAGAAATATGTTAGTCCACGCACTGCGGGAGGTGTTCCGGCAGGAAAATGAGAAGGGGATGCCGGTGGAGGTGACCAGAAACCTGATCCTCCGATTGGCATACCTGGAAGGAAAGAAGCTCTTTTTAGACGAGGAAGAATATAAGAAGGCGGTGCAGGCGCTGAATGGCCTGCGGGATGGATTTATCCAGAACGGAAGGTATACGGATGGAATAGACATTGTGTTGATGAAAGTGATGCGTTCCAAATATAAGCGATGTGCGGTGAGATGAAGCCTTTGATTTAAGAATATATACCTGGTCGGAAAATGATTGAAAAATAGTTGGAGAAGTATTCAGGTGCTGTTTGTGCTATTAAGAAAAAAGTGTTAGTCAATAAGTGTGTTGGTGTGCCAAACAAAGGCAAATATTTTGCTGTTCATAATTATTAGAAATATGCTGACCAACACCAGAATAAAGAAAAGCAAGAGAAAAGGTAATGGCAGGGAATGTGCGGAGTAGGTACCGCTTTCTCTGTCTTTTATTTCTGTGGGCACTGAGCTAAGCGTTCATATTTGCATGTACATTTGGCGATTGGCGCGAGAGATGAATGTTTGGTTACTCTGTAGAGGGGAAGTTGATTCTGCAAACTGTATATGGGAATCAACTGTGTAAGTAGAAAGTTTTTGATAGTGATGTAAATTGTGATGTAAATTAGGAAGGGAAGTGATGGTATGCATATTGTGAATGAAAAACAACTGCATTTATTAAGGGAGAGGTATCCAGAAGGAACAGAGGTCTGCCTGGACCATATGGAGGGAGAAAGCCGGATGTCCGCAGGGCTGAAGGGAAAAGTGTTCTGCGTAGATGATGCAGGGCAGATCCATGTTCATTGGGAAAATGGGAGCGGCCTTGCTCTGGTTCCGGGAGTGGATCAGTTTCATAAAACAGGAAATCCGGAGAAAAAGAAAGAGAAGGAGGAACCATCCCGGTAAAGAGGGGCGGGAAGTCAGAATGGATCATCTGGCTTTTCGCCCTTCCTATTGTCTGGTGGGCGGCTGTGCTGATCGCAGATTCCATGGAGACGGGAAGAAATCTGATGGAACTTCTGGAAATCCTGACGGAGAAAATGAACCATCCGTTCCGGATACATTTCAATGAATATACGTTGAAAGCAGTAGTGCTTTGTACGGTTTTATATGGAATGGGAATCGGTATTTTCTATGCGAACAGCAGGAACTACCGCAGGGGAGAGGAACATGGTTCTGCCAAATGGGGCGATGTTAAGAAACTCTGTAAGAAATACAAAGGCATGCCGTATGAACAGAATCTCCTGTTGACACAAAACTTCCGTATGGGATTAGACTGTTATAAGCACCGGAGAAACTTAAATGTCCTGGTGATCGGAGGAACCGGCGCCGGAAAATCACGGACCTATGCTATCCCCAATATTATGCAGTGCAACTGTTCCATGGTGATCACAGATCCAAAAGCTGAATTGCTTCGGAAAACTGGACATCTGCTGAAAAAGAAAGGCTATGATGTCCGGGTGTTCGACTTGATTCATCCGGACACCTCGTTTTGCTATAATCCCTTTGCTTATGTGCAGGATGATAAAGACGTGCTGCGCCTGATTTCCAATCTGATCAAGAACACGACTCCGAAGGGGTCGCAGTCTTCTGATCCATTCTGGGAAAAGAGCGAGACGGCGCTTTTGCAGGCTTTGATGATGTATCTTTTGCATGAAGCGCCTCCGGAAGAACAGAATTTCCCCATGATTATGGAGATGCTGGCTTCGGCACAGGTGAAGGAAGAGGATGAAGATTATGAGTCGCCGTTGGATATCCTGTTCGAACGTTTGGAGATGCGTGACCCGGAAAGTATCGCGGTGAAGCAATATCATATTTACAAACAGGCTGCGGGCAAAACAGCGAAAAGTATCCTGATTTCCGTAGGAGTCCGGCTGGCAGCCTTTAACCTGAAGCAGATCGCGGGCCTGACCTGCACGGATGAATTGGATCTTGCCAGCATCGGGGAAAGGAAAGTGGCGTTATTCTGTTGTATTCCGGATGCAGATACGTCCTTGAATTATCTGGTCGGCATGATCTACAGCCAGTTATTCCAGACACTGTATTATGTGGCAGACCGATTGCACGGCGGGAAGCTGCCGGTGCCGGTACACTGCATTATGGATGAATGGGCCAATGTGGCGCTGCCGGATGACTTTGAAAAAGTGTTGGCAACCATGCGATCACGGTCGATCTCCTGCAGTATTATCGTCCAGAACATGAGCCAGATTAAGGCGTTGTTTAAAGATTCCCACGAAAGTTTGGTCGGCAATTGCGACGAATTATTATACCTTGGCGGCAACGAAAAAGAAACGCATAAATACCTCTCGGAACTGCTCGGAAAGGCGACCATCGACACAAATACTTATGGGCAGACCAAGGGAAAATCCGGCAGTTATTCAACGAATTTTCAGCAGAGCGGAAGGGAACTTTTAATGCCGGATGAAGTCCGCATGCTGGATAATGATTATGCCCTGTTATTTGTCCGTGGAGAACGTGCTGTGATAGACCAAAAGTATAATCTGATGACTCACCCGAATATCAAGGATACGGAGGACGGGGGAGCAAAGCCTTATGACTATGCGGAGGCGCCGCTGGCACATGATCTGCCGGTATTTGATGAAACAAGATGTGAAGACTATGAACTGCTCTCTGGTGATGAATTGGCCGGGGAGTCTTTTTGATTGGAGGAATGCCAGATGAAATTTTATAGAGTTAAGAAAAAATATGGAGCGCAGGGGAAAAAAGGGACAAAACCCATGCCGATGAGTGCAAGGCAGAGGAAGACCTTTCTGGCCTATGCCGTGCTTGTGCTGATGTTTTGTGCAGGTTCGCTTACCGCTTATGCAACAGGAGGGGATCCGCTGACGGTAGTCAATAACCTGTCGACCTTTATCTTTTCTTTAATCCGTGCAATCGGTTTGATCCTGCTTGGCTTCGGGATTGTGCAGGTGGGTTTATCCCTGAAGAGCCATGATCCAAGCCAGAGGGCAAACGGATTTCTGACACTGGCCGGAGGAATCATTATTACCTTTGCCAAAGAGATCCTGGATATGATTGTAGGATGATGAGGCAGTGTATTTCGGAAATGCTTTAACTTTATATATTAGCGTATGCAGGAAGATTGCCGGTGACAACCTTCCTGCAGCATTTTAAGAAGGGAGTGAAAACGATTGGAAAGTGATAACTGGATCGTCCAGAACCTGAATTCTGCGTTGGAAACATGGAATGAAAAGCTGGCGGAGATATGGACGCTGCTGACACAGAATCCGGAAAACTTTAAGGGCGGTGCGATCTGGCAGGTGATGACAGGGATCAATGACACTCTGAAAGCGATCGGCTATGGACTGCTGGTACTGTTTTTTGCAGTCGGGATTGTAAGGACCTGTGCAAGCTATGCGGATATGAAAAAACCGGAGCATGCGGTCAAGGCGTTTATCCGTTTTGCACTGGCACAGGGTGCGGTAATGCACGGACAGGAACTTTTGACAGCGGTGTTCTCCATTGTCCAGGGGATCGTATCCTCCATTATGGCACGTTCGGGGGCGGCTCAGGGGATAGCAGAGCTGCCAGCAGAGATCGTGGAGAAGATAGAGTCCGTAGGGATGTTGGAATCCATCCCGCTGTGGATCGTAACACTGCTTGGCAGCCTGCTGATTACGGTATTGTCATTTATCATGATCCTGACCGTTTATGGCCGGATGTTTAAACTGTATATGTATACAGCGATTGCACCTATTCCCATATCGGCCTTTGCCGGGGAACCGACACAATCCGTAGGCTTAAATTTTATTCGGTCTTATATAGGGGTATGTCTGGAGGGCGCGGTTATTGCACTGGCGTGTATTATCTTTTCTGTGTTCGCGGCAAGCCCTCCGGCCATAGGAGACCAGGGCCTGTCGGCAGTAACCATCGTATGGGATTATGTGGGAGAATTGGTGTTTAATCTGTTGGTATTGGTCGGCGCGGTAAAAGCGTCAGACCGGATTGTGAAAGAAATGATGGGATTATAGGATTATACGAGGAGGAATGATAGATGCATGGAGAAAAAATGTTGAGTTTTGGAAGCGGGGAAAATGCAACAGAGCTGGCAGTAAAAGTATCCACATATTGCCAGGGAAACCGGCTGTATGTAGGGCTCTATAATCAGGGAGATGCCGGATTAGAACCTTTTTCTAATCTGACAGTTAATCTGCCATATCTTCCGGCAGAGTTTAACGAGGGGTACATCAATTGGAACGGCAGCCAGAATCTGCTGGAATTCATTGAGAGACACCAGCTTGGAAAGGTGCTGCCGGAGAAAGGGTATTCCGGATACTGTAAGTTTGCAAAGGTAGCGTTTGATTTAAATAAGTTGGCAGAGCTTGACCCGGCAGGCATGGAAGAATACCGGAGCCAATATCAGACAGAGAAGGGCAGCAAAGTACAAAAGAAAGACGGGATACCAAAAAAAGATAAACAACCGAAGAAAAAGGAAGGAATGGAGAGGTAAGTAGGTATGGAAATAAAAATGAATAAAGAGATCCGGGATTATCAGGAATCCATGTTTTTTGGCCTGAATTTCCGCCAGTTCTTCTGCTCCCTGCTTGCCATCCTTGCGGCGGTAGGGATTTATTTTGGGATGCGGGACCTGGCCGGAGAGGAAGCGATCGGATGGCTATGCATGGTCGGAGCGGCGCCCTTTGCAGCATGCGGATTCTTCAAATACCATGGCATGACCGCCGAGCAGTTTCTGTGGGCATTTATAAAATCAGAGTTTTTGTATCCCAGGAGGCTTCTGTACCGGTCGGAAGATTTGTATTACTCCTGCATGGAGGAAACCATTCTTTTTGGAGAAAAGACGGGAAAGGATGGAAGCAGGATCCGGAAGAAACAGGAAGAGAAAGCAGAAAAATCAGAGAAGAAGAGGCGCAGAAGAAATAGAAAAAAGAAGAAAAGAAGAGGGAGGGATACCGATGATTAAGACACTGAACCAGGCGGTGAAGATGGACCGGGAGAAGTTTCAGGTTCCGAAGTCCGTCCAGCAGGCAGTTCCTATAAAAAGGATCTGGCAGGACGGGATTTTTCAGGTGGGGAATTGCTTTTCCAAATCGTTCCGGTTCTCGGACATCAACTATTATATTGCAAGCAAGAGCGATAAGATGGAGATGTTCCTGGATTACTCGGAACTTTTGAATGCGCTGGATTCCGGTTCATCTGTAAAGATCACACTGAATAACCGCAGGATCAATAAAGAAGAGTTTGAGCAGTCACTCCTGATCCCGATGAAGGGAGACGGTCTGGACAGATACCGGAAGGAATACAATGAAATGCTGCTCTCCAAGGTCAGCGGTACGAATAACAGCATTTGCCAGGAGCGGTATCTGACTGTCAGCATCCATAAGAAGAATGTGGATGAGGCAAGGACGTATTTTGCCCGTGTGGGAACGGACATCGTTACCCATTTGGCAAAGCTGTCTTCCACGGCGGAGGAACTGGACGCCGGAGAGCGGTTAGAGATTTTCCGGGATTTCTTTCAGGCAGGGAACCCGCCCTGCTTCCCGTTTGACCTGAAAGCTTCTGCAAAGAAAGGGGGAAGTTTCAAGGACTGGATCTGCCCGGAGTCCATGGAATTCTATAAAGATTATTTTAAAATCGATGACAGATACGGAAGGGTGCTGTATATGCAGGATTATGCCAGTTATGTGAAGGATGACATGATTTCCGAGTTATGCGGGTTAAGCCGTGACTTGATGCTGTCCATTGACATCCTCCCGGTGCCGACAGATGAGGCAGTGCGGGAGATCCAGAACCGTCTCCTTGGGGTAGAGACGAATGTGACGAATTGGCAGAGGCGCCAGAATGCCAATAATAACTTCTCCGCAGTGGTGCCTTATGATATGGAACTGCAGAGGAAGGAAACTAAAGAGATGCTGGATGACCTGACCACCAGGGATCAGCGGATGATGTTCGGATTGGTGACTATGGTGCATTTGGCAGACAGTAAGAAGCAGTTAAATTCGGATACGGAAACCTTGCTGTCGATAGCGAGAAAGGCTCTCTGCCAGATGTCCGTATTAAAGTGGCAGCAAGTGGACGGACTCAATACGGTGCTTCCTTATGGCCTTCGAAAGATTCAGGCACTCCGGACACTGACTACGGAATCCACAGCAGTATTGATTCCGTTCCACACACAGGAGGTTATGCAGCCGGGCGGGATCTATTACGGGCAGAATGCGGTCAGTAAAAATATGATCGTGGCAGACCGGAGGAAGCTCCTGAATGGGAATTCTTTCCGCCTTGGAGTCAGCGGTTCCGGTAAGAGTTTCTCAGCAAAAGAAGAGATCGTAGATCTTGCGTTGTCTACAGATGACGATATCCTGATCTTAGATCCGGAGTCAGAATTCGTCTCTTTAGTAGAGGCGCTGGAGGGAGAGGTAATCCGCATTTCCGCAACCTCGGATACCCATCTGAATGCGTTGGATATGGATGCGGCATATGGGGATGATAAGAATCCATTGATTGAGAAGTCGGAGTTTATCCTGTCATTATTTGAACAACTGGTAGGTGCGGGAAATCTGTCAGCAAAAGAAAAATCCATCCTGGACCGCTGTACAGCAGATGTTTACCGGGATTATATCCGCAGCGGATACCGGGAAGAGGTGCCGACACTAAAAGATTTGTACCGGGCATTGATGTTACAGCCGGAGGAAGAGGCAAGAGGGCTTGCATTGTCCTCGGAATTATTTATCAATGGAAGCCTGAACACCTTTGCACAGCCGACCAATGTCAATACGAAGAGCCGGATCATTGATTACGATATCCGGGAGCTGGGAGAACAGCTGATGCCCCTTGGCATGCTGGTAACACTGGACAGCATTTTCAACCGTGTGATCCAGAACTGGAAGAAGGGAAGGACTACCTGGATTTTTGCAGATGAGTTTTATCTGTTGTTCCGATACCAGTACAGCGCGGATTTCTTCTATCGGCTTTACAAGAGAATTCGGAAGTATTATGGCTTTGTGACAGGGTTAACACAGAACGTGGAGGAGCTCCTGAAGTCTGATACTGCTAGGTTAATGCTCGCCAACAGTGAGTTTCTGATCTTACTCAATCAGGCGAGTACGGATAGGGAGGAACTGGCAAGGCTCTTGAATATTTCGGATAACCAGTTATCTTACATTACCAATGTAGGTGCAGGTCATGGGTTGATCCGGTGTTCCGGGAATATCGTTCCGTTTGAAAATACGTTCCCGAAGAATACGAAGCTTTTTGAGCTGATGTCCACCTCTGCGGCGGATTTCCAGGGGAGAGGGTGGAAGGATGATGGCAAGTAACAGTAAGATTCCATGATCATACAAGAAAAGTTTGAGTTTTACAATAGATATCTATGAGGATAAGCAGAAATAAAAAAGATTTGCAATACAATAAATTTACAAAAAGAGTTAGATTGACGGGAGCGTTGGCAGCGGCGCTCCTTATTTTTATGGAGGGAGTGATTCTATATGAAATCAACATTATCTGTTCCATTAAAAGAGCAGGAGAATTTGAAAGAGCTGTTCCGTATTCTGGATGAAAAGGGATTAGAGAAAGAAAAGGGCCAGTTAACGGAGTTAGCGGATTATATAGACAGCATGGACCAGCAATTCGGGAAGGTGCTTGAAGAACTGCAGACCGTAAAACAGCAGCTTGACCAGATACAGGAAAAGGGGATCCGGCAGTCCGCATTGAAAGTAGTGGCAAAAGTGGAGGGAAAAGTAAATGACGCGAAAGTACAGCTTGCGGTGATTAAGGCAAAATTTATGGATGGGGTGAGCCGGACTCTTACAAGGTTTAAAGAAAAGGGTGTCCTGGCAGTATCACAAACCATTGATTTCTTAGGAATCCGGCAGGGACTGATGGGGATGAAAAAGCATTTCCATCAATCTGTGGAGAGCGCTGACCGGGGAATTAACCGGCTTGCCAATATCGGAGATGAGCTCCACGGGGTGAAAACGCACCTGGGAAACATAAAGAGGGAACTTGCAAGAAAAGAACCGCTTGCGGCAGGCTCCCGTGATGTGGAAAAAGGGGCGGTATTTCAAGTACAGAAGATGTTGTATGGAACCATGGGGATGTTAGAGAGCATGGAAAAAAAGACAGACCGGACGATCCAGAGACTGGATTCTCTGGGAGAGAGGGCCAAAGCAATTCAGAGACCGTCGGTAAAGGAGAGCCTGCGGTCACTGCAGGAGAAACAATCGAATCAAAACCAGGAGAGCTTATGTTCGCTGCGGGAGAAACAGGCAGGGAATCAGCGAAGGTCTTCCGGTAAAAAGAAAGCAGCGGTTCGGTAGATAGAGGGGAGTTATGAATATGGAGAAAAAGCAGGGTGCAGAGATTTCTTTCTACGCTGCGGAGTGTATGGAGTTTGCTGGCCATGGGGAATTGTATGAAAATTTGAGTTTGACGGAGGCAGTGGATGCTTATAAAAAAATCTGTAAGAGAAGTTTGAATTGTGGACCGGGTATCGGGTTTATTTTGAAGGATCCAGAGACACCAGCTTATTCCGATATCCGTTGGCCGCTTTATCAATGGGGACAGATTGCTCTGGATGAGATTCAGTTGATACCTGCCTATAGAGAGCATCCACTGGTCAAAGAGGCAGTACGGGAAATAGGATTGCATCTACCTAAGATTATGAGAAATGGGAAGAAGAACAGAGGAATGGAGCGGTAAAGAAACGTGATCACTTTCTATTTGCTGAGGGGTAGATTAGGAGATATTTTGTGTGAGTGTCTGGGTGTAAAGTACGTCAGAAAGGGGATGAAAGGTGAAAGACATTAAAATGAAGGAAGAACATCGCCAGCCGAAAATAAAACATCCATCAGCAAAAATGCCGAAAGAACTGGCAAAGGTTACAATGCTTGAGGCAAGGGAGAAATCCCATCGGGTCTCAGAGGGTGTACCGGATAAAACGAACCAGGAATCCCCGGTAGAGTATGCCGGTAATCAGATAGAGTCTGCGGAAGAATGGATGGCAGAAAGGACGGTTTCCAGCGCCTCCGCAGCCAGCCGGAAGCTGGCGAAGAGTTCATATGAAAAGATACTTAAGCGTAAGAAAGCAGAGCAGACCATAGCTGAGGGGATGAAAGGAGCAGAAGGAATCGCAGAAGCGGATGGAACCATGGCGGCGAAAGAAGCGCGATCCCCAGCGGTCAGGGCAGAACCGAATCCGGACAGGCTGAAGAGCGGGCCGGCAGAGCAGGCCATAGATATGCAAAAGATCAAGCTGAAACCAGAACGCAGGGAATCCCTGCGTTCTCTGGCAGGTCGAAGGGTGAAAACAGCACCACGGATGGTGAAATCTTCGCCCATATCTTCCGGGCAGATCAGGGCAAGTCAGGCGGCGTTGCAGAAGCAACAGGCTGTATACACGAAGAAAGTGGCAAAACAGATGACTGTGAAAACAGCAAAAGCGATGCGGACAGCAAAAAAGATCAGTGTTCAATCAGGAAAAAAGGCGGTGCAGGTAACAGGGAAGGGGATATCCGCAGCGGTAAAGACGGCCACTTTGGCAGCAAAATCCCTGCGGGCGCTTTGTGCGGGCGGTGCAGGCATAGCTATTTTTTTCATCGTGATCTTAGGCGTGATCGGAGGATTTCTTATGAATGAAAACTCCCGCAGCAAGACTCCGCTTAGCCCGGAGGTGCTAAATTACACACCGATTATTCAAAGATATGCGCAGGAGTACGGAATCCCGGAATATGTGCAGGTTATACAGGCGATCATGATGCAGGAATCCGGCGGGCAGGGGACGGATCCGATGCAGGCAAGTGAATGCCCGTATAATACGCAGTATTCGCGGAGTCCGGGAGGAATTACGGATCCGGAGTATTCCATCCAGGTAGGGATCCAAAACTATGCGGACTGTGTCCGGCAGGCAGGATGTACCAGTCCCCAGGATCTGGACAAGCTGAAGCTGAGCCTGCAGGGATACAATTATGGAAATGGGTACATATCCTGGGCAATCCGGAATTTCGGAGGTTACAGTGAGGCGAATGCACTTCAATTTTCCAACGAACAGGCGGCGGCACATGGATGGTCTGGATATGGAGATCCGGAATATGTTCCGCATGTATTCCGGTATTATGCAGGAGGAAATCTGTTTGCAGGATTATTCGGGAATAGCCAGATGGTGTCGGTGGCGCTGTCACAGCTAGGGAACGAAGGTGGTCAAAAATATTGGTCATGGTACGGATTTAGCAGCAGAGAGGAATGGTGTGCCTGTTTCGTGTCCTGGTGTGCAGACCAGAGCGGATTGCTTGCAAATGGGACAGTGCCGAGGTTTTCGCTATGTTCGGATGGCATGAACTGGTTTCAGAGCTGCGGAAAGTGGAAAGGGAGAGATTACCAACCAGTCGCAGGAACGATTATTTTCTTTGATTGGAATAGAGATGGAAATCCGGATCATGTGGGGATTGTGGAGAAATGCGAGAATGGGAGAGTGTATACGGTGGAAGGAAATTCGGGGGATGCGGTAAAACGAAAGAGTTATGCACAGAAAACAAAAGAGATTTTAGGGTATGGATTATTGAAATGCTTATAAAATATAAGGATATTGCTACATCAAGTATCCCATGGATTTGTTATAACCGTTAGTGACTATGCATTTACCAATGAACAAGTAGTTGTTTCATATTTGACCATAATATTGTTGTGGAGTGTTTTTAAATGGTTGCATTTTCCCTAAACAAAGTATATGTAAGTGGGTGGATTGTCCAAGGCAAAGTTGAGATACATACATTGTATAGAAAGAGCAGAAATACGTTGTTTAGCTTATGAAAAGAAACAAGATAATTGGAAGAGAGTGTAATCATGGTAGTATTTTCAGATCCATTGTTCTATCTCAAGGAAGCAGTGAGACATCAAAATGCTATGGTGTAGACGAAGGTTTCCTCAGAAGAAAAAAATCCCTAGGAGTTAGATGATGATGCCTTTTGGGAAAAACATGGTAGTATACGACAGTGTCTAGTTTACACCACAGATGCCATAGAAAGAAGCAATCGCTAGTATCAGAAAGTGACAAAATTCAAGGTTGTTTTTCCGACAGTGATGACATTACGAAGAAATGGACCGGACGTCGCTAGATTTGAGCAGATTTATTCTTAGTTTAGAAGTTTATTTTAGGAATGTCCTTTCAGAAGAAATTTGTAAAGGGTTTTTAAGAAACTGATTGACAGTTAAAAAAATCTTTGTATAATACAGACAAGAGAAGAAACAGAAAATTTGGATCTGTTCGTTTATAACTATTCATTAATCTTATGGTGAAACACAGGAATTGTACATCTCTAAAAGGAACAGTGTGATACATAGGATGTTTATGGTATCTTAAAAAATTATTGACATGCAGGGGAAATGACAGTGAGATTCTGTTTCGGTCTTCGGTATGAAGAATGTAAGTAACTTTGACGCTAGAAGTAAAATATGTGGTAAAAGCTGTAGAGAAAGTAGGAGAAATGTGGGGAATTTGCATTACAGACTGTAGAATTCAATTTGTGTATAACGATTATATAAAAGCTATAGTAGAGATGAGAGAAATTATTCAAGAAAGTCAGTTTCATGAGATAATGTTTGCATAGAAGCGTTTCATACATTAAAAAGAGAAAGGGTGAATTGATTTAAGATATTAAATTATGGTCATTTATATAGTAGTATTTTAATATAGAAATGTTTTATAATATAGTAAGAATTTATATAGATAAAAGATGAAAAGCGGAAGAGATAAAGCCCTGGATGTCGAGAAATTTGATGATATTTAATCACGGGAGGGTCTAATTCCCCGATGCTTGCATCGTATAAACTAATACCGAGCGTAGCGAGGTTGGGGCAAATACCCCGCTCCTATGTAGCAGGAAGCAAACGCCCTTGTGGTGTTTGAGCGCTTGCACCGGGGAAATTTATTAGCAATAAATTTTCTTTTCCCTTTGTGAATAGAGTGTTTGTTATCAATTATATTTTGTTACAAGTAGAGAGAAGTTTTATATATAAAAGTAAGAAAACTCAATAAAATTAATGGGCATGGATAGTTAAAAATGTCTAAAAAAAAATGATAGGAGAAAGAGTATGCCGAGAAGTTCTGCAAAGCTTAGAGAATCAAGGAGACAGGAAATTGTATCTGCCTGTGAAGAATTGTATAAAGATAAGGGGTTTAATGAAATAACATTGCTTGATATTTCGCATGCGACAATACTTACTAGAACTGCTTTGTATAAGTATTATCAGACAAAGGAAGAAATTTTTCTTGATTTATTGAAACTTGAACATGAAAGATGGAGTGAAGCCTTGACTCATATATTGAATGATAATAAGGTGTTGAGTGAAGAGGAATTTGTGGTTCAGATTGCAAAAACGTTGGATGACCGATTGCAGTTGCTTCGATTGATGGCCATGAATGTATTTGAACTTGAAGCTAAGAGCCGATATGAACGTGTCGTGGAATTTAAGATTTCAATGGGAAAACCGATGAAATTGATTCGTGATATATTAGATAAATTTATTACTGATATGTCTGATGAGCAGAAAGAACAGTTTGTCTATGCATTTTTTCCTTTAATATTTGGAATCTATCCATATTCAGTAATTAATGAGCGATCGTTTCAAGCTATGGAGGAAGCGGGCATAGAATTCCACTATTATACGGTATATGAATTGTGTTGTAATGGAATCAGAGCTTTGTTGCATAGATGATAGAATTGATTGAAACAAGCTCAACTAGCAGAGCTGGTAGTTGAGCTTGAGGGCTGTGATTAGGAAATCCGTCGAAAGACGGATTTTTTATATGCCATCTCAAATTGTATATTGACACTACGTCACTATAATGATATATTTGGTATAGAGACACAGTGTCACTAAAAAGTGAGCGTTACTGTTAGGAACGATGCATATCCAGACAGTAACAGAGGAGAGGAGAAAACAAAACAATGACTGAGAAGTTTGAATATCTATCAAAACCGTATACACTTGGTAGTTTAACGATTAAAAATCGTTTTGCAGTGGCTCCTATGGGAGTAGGATTCGATAAGAATGAAAAAGGTGAATTTACTGCGAGAGGGATTGAATACTTTGTCGATAGAGCAAAGGGGGGATTTGGGCTTATTTTTACTGGAGCTTATTCCTGCGATTATGAAATTGATGCCCCTAATTTGTTGGCTCCAAACCCTTTGTTTGATGAGTCCGGGCAGATGCATAAATCTGCACAGGATCTTGTACGAAGGATACATTTTTATGGAGCTAAGATCATGCCGCAGATCACAGTTGGTGCAGGCCGTAACTATGAATTTATGAAAACCCCAAGCGAATTGCCCGTATTTGGAACAGAAAGTAAAACATCTCAGGCACTAACAGTAGAACAGATACATAGAAAAATAGAACTTTTTGGGCAAGTCATAAAGAAGCTTCAGGCTGCTGGATTTGATGGTGTTGAGATCCATGCGATGCATTGGGGATATTTACTGGATGAATTTGGAATGTCGTTCACTAATAGAAGGACGGATGAATATGGTGGGAGTTTAGAAAACCGTCTTCGTTTTGCCAAAGAACTTGTAGAAGAGGCCAAGAAGCAATGCGGTAAAAATTTTCCATGTGTAATGCGTCTTTCAATGAAATCGTATATGAAGGATTTCAATAAAGGCAGCATAGATGGAAGTGGAGAAGTAGGAAGAGATATTGATGAAGCAGTAGAAATTGCAAAACTCTTGGAGAGTTATGGATTTGATGCTCTTAGTGTAGATTGTGGAAGTTATGAGGGATTCTATTATGCCACAGCTCCAATGTATGTCAAGAGAAACTGGGCGACGGGTATGGCTGCAAGAGTTAAAGAAGCAGTATCTGTTCCGGTTTTGGTTGGAGGCAGAATGAATGACTTTGCGTCTGCAGAGGAAGATATCAGGAATGGAAAATATGACGGAATAGCTTTGGGAAGAGCTTCACTTGCTGATCCTAAAATACCTCAGAAAATCATAATGGGAAAATCGGATAAGATAAGACCTTGTATTGGCTGTAATTATGGTTGTATTCATAATCTTCTTGCTAATGGAGGAAATGCATATTGTGCGGTTAATCCTGAGTTTTTCCACGGAAGCAAACCTGAACTTGCCACACATTCTAAGAAAGTTGTTGTTATTGGAGGAGGTGTCGCAGGAATGGAAGCCGCGCGTACAGCGGCCTGTCGCGGACATGAGGTAACGCTATATGAAAAAGCAGCTCAGCTTGGCGGAGCATTATTACTAGCTGGAGCTCATGATTTCAAAATCGAGGTGAAAGAACTTAATGAATGGTATAAAGGAGAACTTGAAGATAATGGAGTCAAGGTAGTTCTCAATTCTGAAATGACAACGGAACAGATTAAAAAAATTGGTGCAGATGTTGTTATTCTCAGTGTGGGATCAAACCCGATTATTCCATCATTTATCAAAGGATATGAGCATGAAAAAGCAGTTATGTGCACTGATGTTCTTCAGGGAAAGAAGCAGGTTGGTCAGAATGTTGTAATTGTAGGTGGTGGTTTGGTAGGTTGTGAAATGGCTCTTGATTGCATTCGTAACGGTAAAACGGTCACTCTTGTAGAAGCATTAAATGATATTATGCAGGGTGGAACACCTGCTCCAAGGGCTAATTACGAATATATGAGAGATACCTTTGAGGCAGAGAATGTTCCTGTTATGCTAAATACAAAGCTTATAGAGATCAACAATCAAGGAGCGATTGTTTTGAAATCCGATGGTACTTCTGAAACAATATCGGCTGATTCCGTAATCCTTGCTCTCGGATTCCGTCCGTTGCCCACAATTGCAAGTGAACTGTATGGTGATGGAATAGAAATATATGAGATTGGAGACGGAAAGGGCTGTGCGAATATCTATAATGCGATTTGGGAAGGAAATGAAATTGCGCGTGCGATATAGCGAGACGTAGAAAATAGTCAAAATGTAGTAGCGTTTAAGGTACGAAGGGTCGAGAGATCGCCCCTTCTTTTTAGAGGCAAAGGAGAGCATAGAGATGATAATAGCTATAATACGTTTTTGAGATATAAAAATTAGATACTATTACATTAATGGAGAAAAAAAAAGAATAATTTGAGATAATATGTCTAAAGATTCCAGTATTGTTTTTAAAAATATGGTCAAAATATTCAACTTTTTTGGTAGAATGACCCTCTTTTTGTTCGAAATAATAGATGTTAGAATTATAACACTACAAATTATATAGACGGGAGGAAAGAAAATGAAGAAAAAAGTTGTATCAATGTTATTGACAGGAGTGATGGTTTGTGGTCTTGTAACGGGGTGTGGTGGTTCTAGCAGTAATTCATCTGGAGGAGCGTCTGAGGATACCATTACGGTCATGTGTGTGGGAACAGAAGCAGATGAGTATGTAGCAGGGTACGAAAAGATAGCCGAAGATTTTTCTGCTGATAATGAGTATGGAGTAACAGTGAAGATTGATTTCTATGAAAATGAGCAGTATAAGACCAAATTAACCACGCTTATGGCTTCTAATGCAGTACCAGATATCTTTTTTACTTGGGAGTTATCTTATCTGGAACCATTTGTTGCGGGAGGAAAAACAGCAGATCTGACACCTTATCTGGATGAAGATGCTGAATGGAAGAATTCATTTGCAGATGGAACATTAGATTTGGTAAGTTACGATGATAAAACATATGCGATTCCAACACAGAAGTCCCTTTGTGTTATGTTCTATAACAAAACTATTTTTGAAGATAATAATTTAGAGATTCCGACTACATATGATGAATTTCTGGCAGCTTGCGACACGCTCAAATCTAACGGAATCACGCCGATGGCTCTATGCGGAAGCGATGCATGGATTCCGGCACAGTTTGTACAGCAAATTGCAGCAGGAATGGCAGGAGATGATTTGTTCCAGTCCATTTGCGATGGAAGTGAGAAGTGGAATAATGAGACTAATGTCAAAGCTGCAGAAGAAGTAAAAAAGATGGCTGATAAAGAATATTTTAATAATGGATATATTGGAACCAGTCCAGAAGAAGCAAGGGAGATTTTTACTAGTGGTAAAGCAGCTATGTGGTTTATGGGTGCATGGGAAGTAGGGAATCTTATGGTATCCGATATAGGAGATTCTATTGGTGTATTTTCGATGCCTGCATTTGATCCGCAGTATAATAACGTTTCTGTGGGGTCTATTGATACAAGTTTTGCAGTGTCAGAAAATTGCAAAAATAAAGATGCAGCTGTAGCATTTTTGAAATATTGGACACAGGCAGAGAATGAGGGAGCATTACTTTATAATTATGGTAGAATTCCAGCAAATAATTTTGAAATTGATGATTCTCAGCTTTCAGAACTACAGGCAGCAGTTATAGAAGCTTCGAATGCACAGGTTGGATTACAGCCATGGTGGGACAGACAATTTGGTGCAGGAGAAGGAGTGGAGTACAATAATACTTGTGTGGCAGTTCTCGGAGGCGAGGATGCACAGGATGCATTTGATGAGTTACAACAGTTTGCGGATGACAATGCAAATCGTTAATTTTCAAAAGGAGAAAATCTATGAAAAGAGTATTAGGAGATAAAAAGGCGATTGCTATATTTGTACTTCCGGCATTTATTATCTATGCTGTTTTTGCATTGATACCAATTGGATATAACATTTATGTCAGTTTCTTGCAAACAGACTTAATGAGTCCAAGTCAGTTTGTAGGGATTAAGAATTATATTAATCTTTTTCGTGATTCTACTTTTAAGTTAGCCTTGAAAAATAATATATTGATGGTAATCGGCTCGCTAATTGCGCATTTGCCAATTGCACTATTTTTGGGAAATATCTTGTTTCAAAAAATTAGAGGAAGTCATTTCTTTCAAACGGTATTTTTTCTTCCAAGTGTTATCTGTGGAGTTGCTGTTGGATTAACTTGGACATTTGTGTATAATTCAGAGTTTGGATTGCTGAACAAGTTTTTTGAGATCATAGGAATGGAAAGTTTGCAACATGTATGGCTTTCGGACAAGAAGTTAGCATTGTTTTGTATTATTATTGTGGTTATGTGGCAGTTTGTTGGATACCATATGATTATACAATTGGCTGCTATGCGTAATATTTCAGGAGATATTTATGAAGCAGCAGAAATCGATGGAGCTAGCAAATGGGTACAGTTTAAAGCAATTACATTTCCAATGATAAAACCTATTTTGAAGATTGATGCAGTGCTTATTATTACTGGTTCATTGAAATATTATGATTTGATAGCAGTTATGACCGGAGGTGGGCCAAATCATGCTACGGAATTGATGTCTACCTACATGTTCTATCAAGGTTTCCGAACTTTAAAATACGGATATTCTGCCTCAATCGGTGTGGTTCTGTTGTTACTTTGTGTTTGTTCTGTATTTTTATCAAACTTTGTATTTCGGGAAAGAGAGGTGCAGTCATGAGATCATCAGCGAAAGATAAAGGAATTTTAACATTGAAATACATTGTACTTATTGCATTTTCAATCTTGTGTCTGTATCCTTTGGTATGGCTGTTCCTGAGTTCTTTTAAGACGAATTCGGAACTTTATTCTAATCCATGGGGATTGCCTGAGAGTTTTAGTTTAGCAAACTATGTGCAAGCAATTACAGAAGGACATATTTTGCAATACTTTATGAATTCTGTCATCATAGCTGTATCGGCAGTGGCAGTATCTGTACTTTTGGGATGTATGGTTTCTTATGCAATTAGTAGGATGGAATGGAAACTGTCAAAGATTACAATGAGTGTATTTATGCTAGGAATGATGATTCCAGTATATGCAATGGTGGTCCCGTTGTTTTCTATGTTTAACAAGATGGGGCTTTTAAATACACATTTGGCGGTTATTATCCCGCATATTGCAATATCGTTCCCTATGACAATATTTATTTTGACAGGATTTATGGGTTCGATACCAAAAGAGTTAGAGGAAGCAGCGGTAATGGATGGATGTACAATCTATCAAATTTTCTTTAAGATTATTATGCCGATTTCAAAATCGTCGATTGTAACGGTAGCGGTAGTTACTTTTATTAATATATGGAATGATCTGCTTCTTCCTCAGATCTTCCTGACGGATTCGACCAAAATGACGCTCCCAGTAGGGCTGACGGAATTCCAAGGGCAGTATACTACAAATTATGTGGTTGAAATAGCAGCTGTTATTCTTACAATCATACCGAGTATTCTTGTATATATGGGCTTACATAAAAACATTATGGAAGGTATGGTATCAGGTGCGGTGAAAGGATAAAACGAGGATCAAGATGAAATTACTGATAGCAGATGATGAACAGAAGATAAGAGTTGGTATGGCATCGCTTGACTGGGATTCTATTGGAATCACAGAAGTATCTTTAGCGGTGAATGGAGTAGAGACAAAAAAGCTTTTGGATCAGGAATCATTTGATATTTTAATTTGTGATATCAAGATGCCGGGATTAACTGGTCTGGAACTGGCTGCTTATGTACAGGAACGTACATTGGATACTGCTGTGATACTGCTGTCAGGATTCTCAGATTTTGAATATGCTCGAACAGCTATGAAACATAATGTCTATGATTATATGTTGAAACCTTTGCGACCCAAAGATATCTTGGAAACTGTGAAACATGTGATGGAGAATCTGGAGCGGAAACGATATAAGGAAAAAGTGGTTAGGGATTACGAAGTTGCGTTTGCCTCTCCAGATTTTACTGAACAGATTCGTTGGAATTTTCATGGAATTAACGAACAGATTATGGAAATATTGATGTATCTGTCACAGCATTTTGATGAGGCTATAACATTGAGTATACTGGCAGATCAATATTATTTTTCAACAGCGTATTTGTCACGAATGATAAAAAAAGAGACAGGTTATTCTTTCAGTGAGATTTTGCTCAGTATTCGATTGGCTGCAGCAGTGAGACTTTTATCTGGGAAACAGCATAAGAATAGTTATATTGCTGATAAAATTGGTTTTAGCGACTATAAATATTTCAGTCAGGTATTCAAAAAAGTGTTTGGGTGCAAACCGGCAGAATTTCGGAAACAGCAGGATTCTGAGAAAAGATATAGTATCCGGAGCATTCTAGAACTGATAGAGACCTCGGATAAAGATTCTATATGATACGCAAAAGAGGAAGTATTATGGAGAAAAAAACTAGTATCCGTGGAAAGATGATGAAAATATTTGCAGTGCTGGTTATGTTTACTGGAATAATCATAGCAGCGCCGCTTTTCATGTTTTTTTGGCGTGAATATAAATCTGTTCTACGTTCATATTTAAAAGATGTAGATTATCAAACGACCAATAGTCTGGAAAATAATATAAAGAAAACAGAGGATTTTAGTTTGAAAATTCTTACTAGTCAAGTAATTCAAAATGCAGTAAATGAAGTCAATAAAAAGCAGATGAATTATTATGAATTGTTAGAGTATCAGAAGAGGATAGAAAAGGAAATTGCGGTGGATGCACTTTCATCTTCATATGTGGTTTCAGTCAGTGTAATTACGGATAATGAATGTGAGTTTTCTGTAAAAAAGCATGAGATTGGTGGAACTCAGTTTGGGTTCGTGAAAGAAGAAATTTATGCAGGTAACGGTTCGCTTCTTTGGACTACATTGAAAACGAAAAATCGCATTTGTGCGGCAAGAGCAATCTTAGATTTAGAAACAATGCAGCCAATTGGATATATTAACATTGTATATGAAAAGGAGTATCTAACGAATATTTTGACAGATAATTTTGTGGAATATGTAGGAGTATCCTATCTGGTAGATGATGGCGGATATATAATGGCAGCGTCAGATGAAAAATATACTAGGAAATATTTGGAGAACACACCAGATAAATTAAGAGATAAAGAAGATATCTCGTATGATGTTCTTAGTGGTACAAGATGCTATTATTATGTAGGAAATCGGATGGAAAATGGGTGGACACTAGTGCAGTTAGCGTCTGTGAAAGAATTTAATAAAACTATGTACTGGATACTTCAGATTATCATTATAATTCTTATAATGACACTAGGAGCAGGTGTACTGTTAGTGTGGCTAGCGACTTCGCATATTGCAAAACCAACACGGATATTAGTTGAGAGCATGAAGCAGCTTGCAAAAGATGGCAAATACCCACGTGTGCAGATTACTTCTAATGATGAGATAGGATGGATCGGTACAGAATATAACAAAATGGCTGAAAATATAGAAGAAATGATTGAAAAGGTATACAAAATGGAGTTGTCAGAGAAACAGGCAAGACTTGAATATCTTCAGATGCAGATTAATCCTCATTTTTTGTATAATGTACTGGATACGATTAGCTGGATGGCTATTGCAGAGGGAAAGCAGGAAATTTCCGAAATGACAATTGCATTGGCGGAATTATTGCGGGCAATTATTAAAAATGATCACTTTATTACGTTGAGAGAAGAGATGGTGGTCGTTAAGGATTATCTTATGATTCAGAGTGAGCGCTTTGAGGACAAGATATTGGTAAATTATGATATTGAAGAGAAAGCCTATGAATATCTGGTACCTAATTTTATCTTACAACCGTTGATTGAAAATGCAATTATCCATGGTCTGGAACCTAAAGTGGGAGTGGGTAGATTAGGAATACAGATTAAACTGATTCAGGACAGAATGCATTTTATGATAGAAGATGATGGGGTAGGAATGACAGAAACAGAAGTTCATACATTGAGACAGAGATGTAGTCAGGATAGGGCGGGAAATGCAATTGGATTGATTAATGTGTATAAGCGTTTGATTTTATGCTATGGTGAAGATAGCCGTTTGATTATAGAAAGTAAGAAGGATGTAGGAACAAAGATAAGGTTTTCTATCCCTCTTAGACAAATATAGTAAAAGGAAAGTGAGAAAGATATATGAGAAAGCAACAAAATTTTCAATGGAAGACTATATCATTAGGCACTTGTTATTATCCAGAACATTGGGATCGGAGTTTGTGGAGAGAGGATTTAGAGCGAATGAAAGCAATCGGTATTGAGACAATTCGGATTGGAGAATTCGCATGGAGTAAGGTAGAACCAAGGGAAGGGGAATTTGTTTACGATTTTTTTGATGAATTTATGGAAACGGTTCGGAGGACGGATATGAAAGTGATTTTCGGTACACCTACGGCTACGCCGCCAGCATGGTTGACTGAAAAATATCCGGAAGTGCTTAACTGTCGTATGGATGGAGTGAAATATCGTCATGGCATGCGTAGGCATTACAATTATAATTCATTAGTATATCAGAAATTCAGTAAACGAATTGTGGAAAAATTTGCAAGTCATTATGCAGCTCATCCGAATGTTATTGGCTGGCAGATTGATAATGAACTCAATTGTGAAGTGGATGTGTTTTATTCGGAAAGCGATGTTGTTGCGTTTCGTGAGTATTTGAAGAAAAAATACAAAACGCTTGAAAATTTGAATCAAGAGTTAGGGATGGTATTCTGGAATCAGGAATATACGGCATGGGATGAAATCTATGTGCCGCGTACAACGGTTCAGGATTCTTCGAATCCCCATTTGACGTTGGAGTATATTAGATTTATATCGGATAGCACAATTGCTTTTTGTAAGATGCAGAGTGATATCATCAGAAAATATAAGAAACCAGGAGATTTTATTACAACAAATGGAATGTTTAATCATATTGATAACCATAAGATGTTAGATGAAGCCCTAGATGTATATACATATGATTCTTATCCCAATTTTGCATATTGTCTTATTGAGGATCCGCTGCATAGCCGGGATTTGAATGATAGAAAATGGAGTAATTCGCTGTCTAGAGTACGTTCAATTTGTCCGCATTTTGGAATTATGGAGCAACAATCTGGAGCAAATGGTTGGAATACTCGTATAGAAGCACCGGCACCTAAGCCGGGGCAGATGACACTTTGGGCTATGCAAAGTATTGCGCATGGAGCAGATTATATTAGTTTCTTCCGCTGGCGTACATGTACAGTTGGAACAGAAATATATTGGCATGGAATTTTGGATTATGATAATAGAGATAACCGAAAGCTTAAGGAAATTAGTACACTTTATAATCAGGTACAGTTAATACGGGATCTCGCAGGTGCTGAATATCAGGCAAGTTTTGGAATTTTGGAAGATTATGATAATTTGTGGGATGCAGATGTGGATGTATGGCACAGACGGATAGAAAAAATAAGTAAGCAAGAGATATTTGTGGCAGCCCAGTTAAATCATACGCCAATGGATTATGTGTTGTTGTCTGATAATACTGAGTATGAAGAACTGAAAAAATATCCGGTTTTGATCTACCCACATGGATTGATCTTGACAGAGAGAAGATCGGTACTTTTAAAAACATATGTGGAGGAAGGCGGATGCCTGATTATCGGTGCTCGTACTGGCTTGAAAGAAAAACATGGAAGATGTGTGATGAAGCCGATACCGGGAGTGATGGCAGATTTGACTGGCACAACAGTAGAAGAATCAACTTTTGTAGGGGCTATAGATATGCCGGTATGTATGGAATGGAATGGTTTAAGGGTTGATACAGGGATATTTAATGATATTTTAAAGATTGACAACGAAAATGCGAAAGTATTGGCACGGTATGCTTCAAATTATTATGGAGGAAAGCCAGCACTCGTGGAACATGTAGTGGGAAATGGGAAGGTACTTCATTTTGGTGGAACATTTACCAGAGATACGGTAAAGATGTTGCTTAGCTATGTGGGTATTATGGAACCCTATGAAAAATATATGGAAATTCCATTGGAATGCGAATTATGCGTTAGGAAGAAGAATGAGGAAACTTATTTCTTTATATTGAATTATTCATCACAGAAACAAGAAATTTATCTTAAACAAGAAATGTTGGATATTAATTCGGGAAAGAATGTAAAAGGAAAAAATACCTTGAACGAGTATGAAGTAAGAGTATACAAAGTCGTTGGCAAAATTTAATTGTCTGGTGATAAATGAAAGAATTAATTTTTAGATGGAGGTATGTCGATGAGATACCAGGATAAGTTTATTTTTGGTGCAGCTTATTATGAAGAATATATGCCTTGTGAAAGATTAGAAGAAGATATGAAGATGATGGTGGAAGCTGGATTCAATACGATACGAATTGGAGAATCTACGTGGAGTGTAGAGGAACCGTTTCCTGGCAGTTATGATTTTTCACATATCGACAGGGTAATTGATTCGGCGGAACATCATGGGCTCTATGTGATTGTAGGAACTCCTACTTATGCGGTACCCCACTGGTTAGTGCAGTTGGATCCAGATGTATTGGTGACGACGAAAGATGGAAAAGCGAAGTATGGAGCACGTCAGAATATGGATATTACGAACCCCACTTACCGGTTTTATGCTGAGAGGATGATTCGTGCGATAGTATCACATACAGTAAATCGAAAGAATGTGATAGGTTTTCAGATTGATAATGAGACAAAACATTATGGAACAGCGGGCGATAAGGTGACAATTTTATTCCAGCGCTGGTTACAGACAAAATTTAAGACAATTGAAGAGGTCAACGAAGCTTTCGGACTCAATTATTGGAGTAATTCTGTTACAAGGTTCGAAGATTTGCCAAATCCTGCAGGAACTATTAATGGAAGCTATGCCTGTGCTTTTGCTAAATTCCAGCGATATATGGCAGAAGATTTCCTGATGTGGCAATCTAATATTGTGAAAGAGTATTTGCGTCCAGATCAATTTATCACACAAAATTTTGATTATGAGTGGAAGAGTTTCGGGGCACCCGGACAGCAGGATGGATATTCTTGGGGAGTTCAGCCGGATATCTGTCATTGGCATTCAGCAAAAGCCATGACTTTGATTGGAACAGATATCTATTGTTTTGTTCAGGATAAGTTAACCGGAAGAGAAATTGCTTTTGGTGGCGACTTGATGAGATCATTGAGAAAGGAGAATTACTTGGTATTAGAGAGCCAGGCTCAAGCATTTGCAGACTGGCTGCCTTATCCGGGACAATTGCGATTGATGGCATTCAGTCATTTGGCATCGGGAGCATGTGGCGTGATGTATTGGAATTGGCATTCGCTCCATAACGGAATTGAATCTTATTGGAAAGGAATTCTTGGTCATGATTTTGAACCTAATCCAGTTTATGATGAGATATGCTTGATAGGAAAAGAGATGCGCAGACTATCTGACAAAATTAATGGGTTGAAAAAAAAGAATAGAATTGCACTGGTTGTTAGTACCAATACAGTTAATGCACTGAAGTGGTTTCCGACCCATAAAGCTTTGCAATATAATGATGTAGTGCACTGGGTATATGATGCTTTGTATGAATTGAACCTAGAATGTGATGTGATTTTTGCCCAAGAATGGGATTGGTCGGATTATGACATGATTATTTTCCCAGAGCTTTATTCTATGCATGGTAGTATGGCGGGGCGGATTAGAGAGTTTGTTGCACGGGGTGGCACAGTGTTTGCCACGTTCCGAAGTTTTGTCGCGGATAAACATGTTAAGATTTATCATGATCGACTTCCTCATGATTTGACGGATGTATTTGGAATGACTTATAATCAGTATACGCGTCCTGTCAATGTAACTGTAGGTGGTGTAGAAGCGAAATATTGGATGGAGCTTTTGAACCCAACGTCAGCAATTCCGGTGGAAAACTATACACATGGTTATTGGGGGAAATATGCTGCCGTCACGAAAAACCATTATGAAAAAGGGACGGCATGGTATTTAGGAACCATGCTGTCGGATGAGAAACTGAAAGAATATCTTCTGGCGGCGGCAAAAGATGCAGGAATTGAAGTACAGTCTCAATGTTGGCCAATTATTATCCGGAACGGAATTAGCCAAGAAGGGAAGCGATTGCAGTTCCTTCTAAATTATTCTAATCAGAATGTACCAGTATGTATTGGCTGTCAAGGGAGAGATTTGATTTCTAATAAGATTTACAAAAAAAATGAAGAAGTTCTTCTTATGGAATGGGGAGTTGCTGTAATTGAGGAAGCATAAGAGAGTTGTTTGATAATAAAACATGTTACTTAACAAGAGGTAAGGAAATATTGGTTGCATATACTCTTTTGTTATCAAAAGGGTATATGCATTTACTATAAAAAAGATGTCAAATAATGGACAAACAAAATGCTATAAAATATAAAAGTTTAATGATTAATGAAAAAGAAAAGTTATGGGATCTTTTATTGCCTATTGAAAATATTTTTGAGGTTTATCATGCAAAAAATATGCAAGATGCTATTTGTCATTTGGCAAGTTTTCCCTATCATTTAGTTGTGCTTGTAAGTGTGCAAGATATAGAAATTACATGTAAAATGGTTAAGACAATACGAGGATTACAGAAAGATCCAATTATAATATTAGTGTCTGAAAATATAGAAGAGAGTATATTGTGTATTAAAAAGGGAGCGGATGTGGTTTTAACGATTAACTGTAAGAAAGAAGATTTAAGGCTACGAATATATACTTTGTTGCAACGATACTTGGGATGGGAAATGGGCAATGATAATGAGTCAGATATTATACAAAATGATTTGTTTATTATGAATTTTTCAATGCGGAAAGCATTTTGGAAAGAGCATGAATTGAACTTTACTAAACATGAATTTGACTTTTTGTATCTTCTTGCTTCGTCATCAGAAAGAGTGTATACGTATAGTCAAATTTATCAAATTGTGTGGAATGAATATCCGCAAGGAAATATTGTAAATATGATTAGATGTATGATAAAGCGAATAAAGAAGAAATTGAAAGCTGCAGATTCCGATATACCAGATATGATTCATAACGTTCGGGATATTGGGTATTTTTTTAAATTAGAAAATACAGATACTTAAAATGGAACAAATTGTGATATACAAGCATAATTTGTTCTTTTTTTATTCCTGTGAATAACGAGTCAAGTGAGTGTGCATGCACATTTGTCGACTGCCGCAAGGGTTAAATATACATCAACTCTGCAATTTTGCTGACTCATTGCTTGCAGCAGTTGACTAAGAAAGTAGATAATGTGTTTGTATTACAATTAAATTAAACAGTGACATCTATTTGACATTTGATTGACATTTAACTGACATTTTCGTTTTGTATACTATGCCTGTTGTTTCGAAAAGTAAGGTTATAAAAGATACAAAGGGCAACAGTATTTGCAGCAACATCATAGCAAGACAGGGGTTTTAAAACTAAATGTAAGAATGGATAGTGGTGCAATTCTGAATAAGACTGCACTGCTTTTTTTTGCGACAAAATTCGGCTGGAAAGCCAGGTCTCCGCCTCACTCCGATTTGATTTCAAAAAATTTTAAATCGGAGGAAAGAAAGATGGCTTATAACAAAGCAAGAGAAGAACAAAAATGGAAGCAATGGAAAGAAAAAGAGGAAGAGAAGTTAAGAGCCTGCGGCATGGAGGAAGATTCTATTCAAAAATTAAGGGATAGCGATTGGAAAGATTTTAAGGCAGAGAGAATCTATCAGGATCACCGGGCAGATTATCCAGAATACCCACAGTGGGAGAATGTGAAACCTGCTGAACCAGATATTGTGAAGGCAGATGCCTTGTTGGATGCCATAAGTGATGAGAAGATTTTTTCTATTCTTAAGGGGACAGATAAGAAAACATTACAGATTATTCTCTTGAAGATGCTGGGATTTTCTATCAATGAGATTTCCAGGGAAATGGGAATTCCCCCAAAGACGATTTACACTCGGATGGACAGATTGAAGAAAAAAATGAAAAAGTTTTCGGAAAGTGAAGAAAAAAGAGGAAGTTCGGTGGCTATTAAGTAGAAGGGTAAATTTGCTCACCGTTTTACATTACTATTTATAGCTGATGTATTCCTTTGGATGAACAGTGGGAAATATGGAGATTCCTTTCGTTTGCACATTGATAATTTCATATCAACATTACAGGTACGTTCCCGTAAGTAGAAGCGTGACAAGATAAGCGCCAGGACAAGTGGAACCAGCATTGTATAGTGAAAGATGAGTCGTATTCTGATATTGAGGATTTATAAATCAATGATTAGAGAAAATAGGGTGTCTTCTATTAGCAGTGCCCGGTTTTGCTTCGAGCGAGTCCTTATACTTGAAATAAAGCTATGGCCGGCTTTCCGCCAAGATCACAAGCGGGGGATAATGATACACTTATTTGCCAAAGAGCATAGGATGAAATTCAGGTTGTAATCAGCAAGACCTTTCGGACATCTGTGAACGGTATCCAGTATAGTGCTGCGTGATTATCTATCAATTATAATTATGCAACGCTATACCAGCCAGATACCTGCCTGTAATGTTCCCAGCCATTGACGAAAGGGTAAATAACTGTTGGTTGTATTTCATGTATGTGAAGCATGTGAATCCGGCGTTTCCCATTCTCTGATGGCAGGCAGACGGGGGTGCGTGGTCAAATACGAATGCCAGAAATTAAGAAAAATGAAATCAATCGAAGTGTGTCGTTGATATCGGATACCATGCGGCTGTGGGAAACCACGGCCGTATTCATCCGATATCAACGACATACGTGAAAGAAGGTAACTTTAGTATGAATTACGATGATGAAAAAGAAAGCGGACAGATGAAAGTCTTAGTAGTAGAGCCGCTAAAAGAACCATATATCAAAACTATTTCTGATGATCTGAAATCTTTGCAAAATGAAGTCGGCGGGAGTATTGAAGCAATCTTTCCGTTTCAGGATCCGGTTGCGGTCATACTCAACAGCGAAGGGAAACTCAATGGACTTATGCCAAACCGAGGATTTTATAACAGTGAGGGAAGGCTTGCAGACGTTTTTGTGGGTACTTTTCTCATAATCGGATTGACGGAAGATGATTTTGATTCAATCAGTGAAGAATTGGCTGAAAAATATACGGAGGAATATAAGAACCCGGAAAGGATTATATATATAAATGGAAAATATGTGATAGCTCCGGTGTCAGATGGAAAAGGGAAAGAGCCTGAGACGCAGCCAGACAAATCAACAAGTTCCAGGAAAATGAAAGATGGAAAATCAGCAAAGAGAAACAGGTCGTATGAGGAACGCTAATCAAACAAGGCATATTGGTAGATGCCAGAAAAGAGCTCATGAGGAAGTGGAATATATTTTTCGGGAATTACTGCCAAAACACGGATTAGCCGTTAGGGAAGAGCAGCTTAAGTTAAGCCATGAGATGTTAGATGCTTTATGGGGAGACCAGATTGCTTTGTGCGACGCGGGAGTAGGTATTGGGAAAACCTACGCTTATCTTGTGGCATGTATTATGTTAGAGAAATATAAACAGAGAGACGGCAGTATCGCAGGCTGTAGTATCCATAATCGGTCAGCGGTCATCTCCACTTCCAGTATTGCACTGCAGGAGGCGGTCAGGCAGGAATACATTCCTTTTTTATCCAGGATCCTGCTGGAAGAAAATCTCATCCGGGTACCGCTGAAGTCCATGGTTCGGAAAGGAAAAGAGCATTTTGTATGCGACAGTCGCCTGGAGCTTCGGCTTTCCGCCATCAGCGATAAGAGGAAGAACAAAGAGCAGAAAGAAGCGCTGCAATCTCTCCAGACATGCTATGACTTGGATCAGATCCATGGTCTGAGCGGATTCGACCGGAGGCTTGTATGTGTTCCGAAATTTTGTCCAAAGAACTGCCGGGAGAAGAAAAGCTGTCGGTATAGGATGTATATGGAACGGGCAAAGAATGCCGATATCCATTTTCAGATCTGTAATCATAATTACCTGCTTGCGGATGCATTTCACCGGGTAAATGATTATCGTCCGTTACTTTCTGACTATTGGGTATTGGTTATGGATGAAGCACATAAACTTCCGGAGGCAGCAGAGCAAATGTGCAGGAAGTCCTTATGCTTTGAGGATGTTCTGGAGATTTGTTATTTTTTAGAAAAGGAACATCAGGGAATACGTGCAGATCGGTTCAAGGCCAAGATGAGGAAGTTATTTGATGTTGTAGCAGGGAATCATACTTTCGAGTACGGACAGAGAGTAGCATTTCAGAAGACGGAGGAATGTATCGGTATTCTAAAGGAGAGCGCTGCATTTGTGTTTGATATGGTCAGGCGCTGCAGGCGGTGCATCCCTAAATGGCTCCGGAACCGGCTGGAAGAAATCGTAGAGACTCTCTGTCGTTTTTTAGATTCCGACAGGAGATACATCTTATATTTAGAACAAGATCGGGAAAAGGTTCCGGTTTTTTGCGTTGCCAGCCGGGAGATTCCGGCATACCTGCAGGAGATGTTGTGGAAACGAGGATTTCCGGCAATCCTGACCAGCGGTACATTAAAAGTCGGGAACGGATTTGCGCGTACCAGACAGATGATCGGGCTGAGCGAAAAAGACAGAGGAAAGAATGCAAAGGTGCAGGAATATGTAACTGACTCACCATTTGAATATAAGCAGAATTGCCTGCTTTATCTGCAGCAGGATGTAGGGAGAGTTCGACATGGAAGCCAAGAAGAAGTCATCCGGATTGCAAAACAGATTAAAAGGCTGGTTTCTTCCACACATGGTCATACGTTGGTGCTGTTTAGTTCTTATTCTATGATGGGGAGTGTGTACAAGATTCTGCACAGCAGCCTGTCATTTCCTATGGTGGAAGTGTGGAGGCATGCGCAGGAAGAGATCATGCGGTTTAAGCGGTTGGAAAATGCAGTTCTGTTCGCGGCCGGTTCTTGTTGGGAAGGAGTGGACTTTCCGGGTGACATAGTGTCTTCACTTATTATCGTAAGGCTCCCGTTCCCTGTTCCGGATCCGGTGAGGGAAGCGGAGAAAGAGCAGTATGGGAGTTTGAGGGAATACATAGAGGCTGCCGTTGTGCCGGATATGCAGAGGAGGCTTCGGCAGGGATTCGGAAGAGCCATCCGGACAGAAACGGATACCTGTGTGGTATCGATTCTGGACCAGCGGGCAGCCAAAGGAGGAAGGTATCATGAGGATGTTCTACAGGCACTTCCAGAATGCCGGATGGCAGAGACGCTGGAAGAAGTGGAGGCATTTATCCGCAAGCGGAAGAATGTGGAATATTATATGTAAGGACAAGCGTTGCAATAGGCTCCGGTAGTGTTGGTTCTGCTTAAATTGCAGGGAAGCTAAGAAGCAAAAATTTGGTGGTATTTCAAGAGCGGTTTGTGGCGAATTGGTGGTATTGGCGATAGCTTTTTTGGTATGGAATGGGTATACTGTGTATAGCGTCAGAGGAAAGGAGAGACCAGCATGGAATATTACAAAGTAATCGGAGAAATAGATGGTAAAGTACAGTGCTATTATATCTGTGAAACAGATACTTTTGAAATGGCCTCGGATCCCTCGCAGTATCTGATACATAAGACGATGTACAATAAATCGTCGAACACGGTACGGCGCAATGCTTATTCGTTGGCAGCTTATCTTGAATATCTTAAAATCAGTGATGTAACGATTAATCAGGTAATCTTAATGGAATATGAGGAACAGAGCAGTTATTTTGTGAAGTTCCTGCACTGGCTGAAGGATGGAAACCATAGGGAAACTAAAGAGAGCAAGATTCCGAATAATGGAACCTGTAATGCATATTTAAAGGATGTGTTCAGGTTCTATCTTTTTATGGAGATGCAGGGAAAGTATGAGAGTTTGAAAGTGCTATACTATGATTCCTTTACCACGCTAAACAGTGCGGTGTTAAAAGGAGACTTTTGTATCGGGCATAGCGTTAAAAAGGAAGGAGGTGAGTAAAATGGCACAATATGTTGTAGACATGCAGACGGAGAAACAGGAAAAATTCTATTTTATCCGGGAGAAAGAAAGCATGGATATTGTACTTTTACCTTCCAAATATCTGATGCACAAGAAACGGTCGAAGATATCACCGAATACGATCCGGAGAAGCGCATTTGCATTATCCTATTATATGAACTTCATGGATGAAAATCAACTGCATCTGGACGATGTTTATCAAATGAAATATGCCGAACAACATGAACACTTTACAGACTTTCTGATATGGTTAAAAGCAGGTGAGCATAGCCGGGAGGATTATTCAAAGCTTCCGAATAATGAAACTTGCAATGCGTATTTGAAAGAAGTGTTCCGGTTCTATACTTTTATGGAACGGGAAAACGGTCAGTCAGAAAGTCTGAAGGTGATGTCAGATGTACAGACGGTTGTGCAAAATTCGATAGGCGTAAGAAGGGTATTGAACCGAAAGAGTTTTCGGGGTTATCTGAAAGAAAAAGGACATCAGGGAAAAACCATTGAGCAGGACAAGATTGTAAGTTTGCTTCAGAAATGTGCAAACTGCCGCGACCAGGTTCTGCTTTTATTATTGGCCGAGACAGGGTTTCGTATCGGGGAACTCTTAGGTGTCCGGTATGGAGAGGATATTGATTATGAGAACCACATGATCTATGTGAATTTCCGGGAGGATAATGAGAATAGTGCAAGGGCTAAGAATGCAGAATTCCGCAAGGCAAAGGTCAGCGATGCGACATTTGATATCTTAACATTTTATATTGAAGATTATAAGGAATTGATTTTGAAACAGGAATACCTGTTTATCAATGTCTCCGGTGATTATGCAGGGAAACCATTCAAAGTAAGCGGAGTGTATGCAATGTTACGTAGGCTGGAGGAAAAGACTGGTATCAAGGCATCCCCACATATGCTGAGACATTACTTCGCAAATGCGAGGCGGAAAGATGGTTGGAAGTTGGAACTTATCAGCCAGGCACTCGGACATCGGAATATCGAGACCACCATGAAATATCTGAATATAACAGATGAGGAACTGATAGAAGTCAGTGATGCATTTTACAGTAAGCATCAGGCCATGTATGGCATTCAGGATTTGTTATAGGAAGGAGGCGGCAAGTGTCTGCAATCAGATTGTTACAAGCTGGACGGCAGGGGGATATACAGCATCTTCACAGGCAGCTTATGTCAGGTGGGATATTGCAAAAGGAACTATGGGAAGAAGCGGAAAGTTTCCTTATTGAAAGGGAGATTTATGATGTTATTCTGGCAGAGGAAAAAGATCTTCAAGAATATAAAAAATGTTTGTCGGATAGTGGAATCTATACGAAGAAGCAGGTAATGGAGCAATCGTCCGCACTGCGGAAGATCCAGCAGTATTGGGTAGAAACGGAATACGGGGAACTGCTCTCAGAGATCCGGGAATGCAAGGTGCCGGATGAAGCATTAAAGGGAAACATTAAGAGGTTTCTCATCCGGCAGGGGATTCATCACATCAGGGATATTGATTATACAGTGCGGAGCCGATATGAAATGGAACTGCAAAAGGCCGGAAATGAACAACGAGTGATGAAGTACCTGAAGGTGTTCGACCATATCAAACAGTACAGTATTCAAAGCGAGATAAGCAGTCTGCCGGGAATGGCAAGGAACCGGGGGCGGGGGCAGTATAAAGCGCAGATTGTTTTCCTGCCTTATCTGCCGGATCCGGAACTGGCCAAGGATTTTGAATATGTTCAGGATAAGCAGGAACTGGTATGGGATTTCGCAAGGAGAGCGGCTGACAAATTGAAAAGGCAGGTGTTCTTGCTATTAAACTATATATTGGAAAATCTATACCGGGAGAATCCAAAGGAGAGACGGGTACGGTACTTGCTACCCCTGCACTGGCTGTATGATTTCTGTGTGGATGAGGGTATCGAAGATTTGGAATGCTTGGAATTGTGCCAGATCTGCCGATTTGAAAAAATTGTAGAGCAGAAAGTGGTCAATGTAAAAAATTCTATGCAGATTATTGATAACAGCCGGAAAATTTTATTTTTGACAGCACCAGAGATCCACTGGCATGCCAATGTGTGGTATATGGAACGTTTCCACTTGGCGGAGGACAGGCTTAATCCGAGTAGCCCGGTGAAGCGACTGAGCTTTATTGAAGTTACCAATCGGAAGAACCGGGAACTTTTACAGGAATACGCAAAATACCATGTCGGAATCGGAGGGCTTACCATAGCCAACATACGGGGACAGTTATATGAGGTTAAGAAACTGTTGGAATATTTTAATGAAGAAATATGTATTTGCCAGGTGAATGAAAATCAACTGGATGGTTATTTCAGGGAGCTGGAGGAAAAAGATACAAAGGATGACACATTTAATAAAAGAATTGTGTGTTATCTGAAGTTTTACCAGTTTTTGAATGTGCATGGATACATCAAGGGAATTCCATTCCAGCCGGAGTATTATCTGAAAAAGGCATATCCGGAGCATCATGACAGAACAGTGGGAGAAAAAGTTTATATGGAGATCCTGCATAAGCTCTACTTATTTCCGCAGGTTTCTAGGCTGATATTTTTACATCTGTGGTGTACCGGACTCAGAATCAGCGAAGTTTGCACATTAAAAGGAGACGCCTATTATTGGGATGGGGAAGATGCATGGCTGAAAGTTTATCAGATCAAGATGAAGGCAGATAAAATGATACCTATACCGTTAGTGCTGTACAGAGTCATGCGAAAATTCATAGAGAAGAACCATATCCGCCCGAAAGATTATATATTCAAAGGGAAAAATGGCGGGGCGTACCGGGTGGGAACCTTCCGTCAGGAATTCCAACAGCACTGCATCAAGAACCAGATCGCAGATGGGGAATATATTTTTAAAACCCATGATTACAGGCATACGCTGGCTACCCGTTTTTATGACGATGGTGTTTCTATACAGACGATCCGGGATTATCTCGGACACTTCTCGGAGGACATGACAAAACAGTATGTAGACTTCATGCCAAAGAGGATCGCCAAAGAAAATGATGCTTATTTTAAGAAACCGGGAAATGACCTGGCATTATCTGTCACAGTGAAGAAGCGTGGTGATAAGAAATGAGAAAAAGAATTTATGTGTATGAGATGGACTGTTATAAGCAGGCATCTGAGGAGCAGATTGAAAAAATGCATATCCGCCCGGATCGGTACTTTGATCTGGAAGGGCTTCCTTCAGAGGATGTCGGCAGGCTGTTAGAAGATTTTGTATGGGACAGAGGAAAGAAACTTGCCCCCTCCAGTTTGTCAAGTGAGCTGCTTTATTACAATAATATCAGGGAGTTTCTCATCAACCGGAATATTCGCAGTTTGGATGCAAAGACGGAGGAAAAAATAATTCGTATGCTGAAAGGCTGGATGATGGAGAAAGGATATGCTTTATCGAGTAAAAAGTACCGGGCGGTATATGACAGGATAGGGATTGAGACTCCCAGCATTGTAAAGCACATGAAGAAGATTCTGAAGTTTGCGAAAGAGGATGATGACCGGGATGAGCAGGAAAAGGATATCTGGAACCTGAAAAATTTTGATTTTCCGATTCATTCGAACCCGATCCTGAATATGGAAACCATCAACTTTACGAAGATCACGCAGCCGGATATCCGGGAGGAAGTGAAAAAAGCGGTCTTTATGCATCTGAAGTATTCCCCATTAGGAACGATTCAAAGTGAGATGACTGCTATAAAGCGGTTTGCACGGTTCCTTGATAAGCGATGCCCGGATATAAAATCCCTACAGGAACTGGAGCGGATGCATATCGAGCAGTATCTGATTTACCTGCAAACGGAAGCGCATGAACGGAAAAATTACAGATCGGATCTTTATGCCCTGCGGAGGGTGATAGAGGATGTTGGAAATCTGTATGAACGGCAGAGCATGAGCGAGCTGTTCTTAAGCAATGACTTCCCAAGCACTCCAAAGCATATATTTAAGTTTTATACGGATGCGGAGATCAAGAGATTAAATGAACACATTTTCAAGATGGATGAACAGGTTTGCAGGGCATTGATTATCCACCAGTTGTTGGGAACACGGATATCAGATACGCTGACATTAAAGCCGGATTGCTTGAGCATGAGGGAAGGGCGGTATTTTATAAGGATCGACCAAGTGAAATCCGTAACATATGAAAAAGCAATCAGCGAAGAAGTAGCGCAACTTATCATGAAAGCGATTGATTATACGAAAGAGCGGTATGGGGAAACAACATACATTTTTGTAAAGAAAAATGATCCGACAAAACCTTACCAGTATAACATGATCCAAAATCAGATCATGGAGATGATACGTCAGAAAGATATCCGGGATGACAATGGTGAACTTCTGCGGTTTGGTACCCATATATTCCGACACTGCTATGGTAAGAAATTGACGGAAATGCATGTAGACGACTGGATGATAGCAAGACTGCTGGGGCATACCTCAACACAATCGGTGCATTATTACCGGAAAATAGGCAATAAGCTAATGGCGGATGAGACAAGAACTGCAAGAGAAAAAATGGATATGCTCCTATTAGATATCATAGAAGGATGGGATGATTATGAAATATGATAAAATGATAGAGATTACACAAGCCGAGAGCCGAAGGAAGATGGAGGTTGCCAAAAAAGCTATCTCTGGTATGCTTGACAATATGGAAAGAATTACCGTAGCAGAATTAGTAAAGAGGACGGGGCTTTCCAGAGGATTTTTTTATAAAAACCAGATGGTTAGACGTGAGTTGGATGATGCCATTCACAGACAAGAAGCAATCTTTAAGAATCAGCATCCGGTTATAATGGACAAAGAGCTTGAAGATACAATGATTGATTTGAAACTTGAGTTATTAAAAGCCAAAACGCAGAATGAGGAACTTGCTAAGAGTAATGAACAGCTTCGCCAGCAGGTAGAGAAACTTCAGAAACAGCTTGGAAGAAAAGAAATCTCTCTACTAAAACGATTGTAAATAATATGGGGAAAAACAGATATGAAATACGATAAAATAGTTGCGATGAATCAGGCTAAGAGTAAGCAGAAAGCGGATATAGCCATAAAACAGATTGAGAAAATGCTCGAAAGAAAAGAGCGTATTACGGTAACTGCATTGGCAAAAAACACTGGATTTGCAAAGAGCTTCTTCTACAGAAATCCGGAAGTTAGAAAAGCGTTAGATGATGCCCAACTCCGACAGGGTGAATGCTACAATCCGAAAAAAGTTATATTTGATAGGGCGTTGGAAGAAACAAACATTAATTTGAAAAGTACAGTTATGAAATTGAAAAAAAGGATAAGAGAATTAGAAAATGAGAATAGCAGGTTAGAGAAAGAAGTTGAGAAATTAACAAGAGAATTAAATAATCAGAAGAAATAAACAATTAAATGAGAAAAACAGCTGACAGCGGATAGTATGGAAAACATATATCTGCTGTTTTGCTTTATATAGATGTCATTAGGGTTATAGATTTGGACATTTTACCTAATGCACGATGTACACCGTTTTAACGGAAAATGGTTAGAAAAAAGACAGAAGCCACACAGTAACGCTGATGATAGAGCCGGTGTTAATGCGGGATACCGGACAGGGGACTAATTTTATGGTGGTGCTGATCGGGCTGGTTATTATATTCAAGTCACAGCTTACCAGTCTGGTGCAGAATATATTTTCGAAGATTGTCAGTGAAAGTTCAGGAATCTGATGCGTAAGAAGCAGAGCTTTCGGGGCGAGGTGACGGCATACCTGAGCCTGGTATTCATTCTTATGGCGGCGTTTGTGGGCGGGGTGATGGAAAGCGCTTCCCTTCAGAATGCGAAGAACTACCGAAGGGCGGATATGAATCGGGCGATGGAAAGTGTATTTGCGGAATATCAGAAAGAGTTATTAGAAGAATACGATATTTTCGCTCTTGACGGCAGTTATGAGACCGGGCGGTATATGGAGAGGAATATCATAGACAGGCTGTACTATTATGGGGCCGGAGACATGGAGCAGGAGATAACAGGGATATGTTTTCTGACGGATCGAGGATGCGATGCATTCTGCAGTCAGGCGGCGTCGTATATGGAGCATAAGTATGGATTAGGATTCATAGACGATAAGTTGGAGATGACGTCTGTGTGGGAGCGGCAGGAAGAACAGGCAGAAGAATATTCAAAGAGAGAACAGGAACAGCAAGATTATCTGGAGGGATTGTTGGAAGAAAATGAAGGAGAGCTGCCCCAGGAAGGGAATCCGATCCGTTATGCAGGGGAATTGAAGAAGTCTCCTATCCTGTCTCTGGTACTGCCCAAAGGACAGGCGGTATCAGAGAAGAGAGTGAATGGACGGGAGATGCTGTCGGAGAGAGACAGGAACGCTGGATATGGGGAATTTACAGTCGGTTCGTTAGAGGATAAGAATCTGTCTTCTCTGATGTTTGGGGAATATCTGTTGAAGCATTTCAGTGGATTTACAGAGGAGAAGGGAACGGGGGCTCTGGATTACGAGTTGGAATATATTCTGGCAGGGAGAGAAAGCGACAAGGAAAATCTGGAATCTGTAGTGAAGAAATTGCTTTTTATGCGCTTTGTGCCTAATTATGCCTATATTCAGACGGACGGTGAGATGAGGGCAGAAGCGGAAGCGGCGGCGTTGACGCTGTGTACGCTGCTGGCAGTTCCGGCAATCACGGAGGCGGCGGCCCAGGGGATTCTCCTGGCATGGGTTTATGGGGAATCGATTATGGATATACGTTCGTTATTGAAGGGGCATAGAGTACCATTGGTGAAGTCGAAGGAGAGCTGGCAGCTGCAGTTGTCGAAGCTGCTTACTTTGGGGACGGAGGAAGATCGAAGCGAAGGACGGGATGATATCGGCGGACTTGCGTATCAGGAATATCTGCGTATTCTGCTGTTTTTAGAAAGGAAAGAGACTGCGGCGTTAAGGGCGCTTGGAATTATGGAACAGAATTTGAGGAGAATTTACGGACAGACGTATTTTCGTGCGGATCTATGTGTCAGCAGATTAGAAGTGGGGTCAACCGGCAGATTCAGGCGTGGAGTTAGTTATCATTTTAAGACATATTACGATTATCGCTGACTTTGGCGCGTCGTAGAGGCAGATACAGATGTTCTTCCGGATGTCAAGCATTTATCCAAAAAGAAACAATATAATGAAGAAAGGAGAAGGATTCGTATTATGAATAGAAAAAAACTCCCCTTACAATCTATCTATTCACATTTATCCGGGAGGACATCTGTATCTGCCTCTAAGAAGGGCAGCATTACGGCGGAGGCAGCGATAGCAGTGCCCCTGTTCTTCCTTGCAGTTGTAAGCTTGCTGTATATGATGGAGATCACGGCGATCCGCACGTCGGTAAGATCCGGATTACAGTATGCGGGAAAAAAGGCGGCGGAGGAGGCAAGCGTGCTGCCGGGAGTTATGCCGGTCAAATTAGAGAGGGATGTGGTGCATGCGGTTGGGGCAGAGCGTCTGGATAGAAGTATCGTATTGGGCGGCAGCGGAGGAATCAGCTGCCGCGGCTCCAGCCTTTCGTCCCGCACGGGAATCGGAGAGTTGGTCGCCGTATATCAAGTACGTCTTCCGATACCGATATTTGGGGCGCCGCCGCTTAGGTATCAGGAAAAGATGCGCATCAAAGCCTGGACGGGATATGAGAGATCCGGATTCGGGACGGAGAGAGACGAGACGGTATATGTTACGGAGACGGGATTCGTATACCATAAGGATTATCACTGTTCTTATCTGGAATTATCGATTCATATGGCCGCGTCAGAGGAAATTGATGGTCTGCGTAACAGCGGAGGAGGGAAGTATTATCCCTGTGAGCATTGTATGAAAAGAGGCTTGGGCAGCGGAGTATATATCACGGATACCGGAGATCGATATCACAGTTCTTTATCCTGCAGTGGGTTAAAGCGGACAGTCTACGCTGTTCCGCTGTCGGAAGCAGTAGGAAAGGGGGCGTGTTCCAGATGTGGGAAATAGATCAGATATGCTGTATTAGTCTTCTCTTATTGACGGCGGTCATAGATTTTCGTTTTCGTCGGATTCCGGTCTATATGCTGGCTTTTCTGAATCTTCTGGCGGTTGTATGGCAGTTATATCGGTTTTTCGGTCAAAAGGGAGATATGGGGACGCTTATTGGCGGAATTGGGGTCGGAGCAGTGTTCTTCCTGGTCAGCAGATTTACAGAGGAAGGAGTAGGGTACGGAGACAGTTGGGTGATCTTAATATTGGGAATCTATCTAGGATTGTGGGAAGTGCTGGAGGTACTGGCAGGAACTTGTTTGCTGCTTGCGGCTGTTTCGATTATCTGTCTGGCGGTAAAGAGGATGTCCAGGAGACGTACGCTCCCTTTTGTACCGTTCCTGGCGGCGGGATATCTGATGAGCGTGCTCTGCGCAGGATATACATAGAATAAGTGTGTTTTAACGAAGATAAGGAGGCGGGGTATAGATGCTTAAGACTGTGCAGGGAAGTATGACGGTAGAGACTTCGTTTCTCATGCCAACGATACTGTTCTTGATCATGGGGTGCATTCTGGCAGTGTTCTATTATCACGATAAGAATATATTGTCCGGCGCGGCGTATGAGACGGCCGTCGTGGGCAGTGCGAAGGCGAGAGAGAAGGATGGAGTGGCAGAGGAAGAGTTGGAACAGCTTTTTAGGGAAAGAGTGAAAGGAAAATGTATCCTGTTTTCCAATGTGCATGCAGAGGTTTCAGTGGGGAAAGATGAGATAGAGGTTACTGCGGCGGCAGCGAGGAGGAGTATGGAGATATCCGTTTCAAAGCGTGCGGCGGTTACGAACCCTGAGAAGTACATCAGGGATATGAGAAGACTAAAATAAAAGATAGGAGAAGCAGAGGTGGAACGTAAGATTACGATTGAAGAAGAGACAGTATATAAGGAAGATTACCAGATGCGTATGCTGAAAGTAAATCATCTGAAGGGAATCTTAAAGGTAGGAGGAAGGGGTGTGAATAAAAGCAGTTATTATGATTATGACGTAAGCGGCAAGATGTCTATGAAATCAATGTTTGAAAGAAGTAAAATAGGATCGGAAGACATAAAAATGTTTCTTAGAGATTTTAAGCTGGCGGTTAAAGAGGTGGAGACATTCCTGTTGAATATTCATTGTATTCTGCTGAAACCAGAATATATCTTTTATGAAGACGGGAATTATTGGTTTTGCTATTATCCGCCGGCAAAGCAGGATATATGGGAGGAATTTCATGTGTTAACAGAATATTTTGTTAAACAGGCAGACTATCAGGATCAGGAAGGCATTAGTATGGTATTCCTGCTTCATCAAAAGACTATGGATGAAAATTACAGTCTGGAGAAACTCGCGGCAGAGTGTATACAAAGTCGCCTTGCGCAGGACGGTGTAAGCGAGTCAGAACCGGATATGGAAGAGGAGGAAGGACTTGAAGAGTACGATCGGGCGGTGCACGACTGGATTGCAGAACAGGAGAGGGGAAGTTCTATTCTGCGGGAGACTGATAATCTGTGGACGCCGGTAAAGCGGTTCTTGAAAAAACATAAGAAGTCAAAATGGGGAGACTGGGATGGACTGCATATAGAAGAGGAAGAATTATGACCGGAAAAGTCAAGAAGAAATTTTAATTAGGATACAGGTTACTATCCTGTGAAAAATATGGTATACTAATATAACAAACGGTAAATTAGTGAAAGAGATTTATAATACATGAAGAAGAACAGAATGAATGCGCCGTGTACCATTATACTGGCAGCTATTAATGTAATAGTGTTTTTCGTACTTTCATTAAGAGGGATGACGGAGAACGGCATGTTTCTATTGGAGCACGGGGCAATGTATGTCCCGAAAGTGATCGAAGACAGAGAGATCTACCGGCTCTTTACCAGTATGTTTCTTCATTTTGGATTCCAGCATCTGATGAATAATATGATAATCCTGGCGCTGGCGGGGTGGAATCTGGAGATTGAGATCGGCAAGATTCGTTTCCTGCTTATTTATGTCTTAAGCGGGTTGGGAGGAAATGTTCTGTCGGCATGGTGGGAAGTCATTACGGCAGATTATGCTATATCGGCGGGAGCTTCCGGTGCGATCTTCGGAATCATCGGCGCGTTATTATATATAGCAATACGCAACCACGGGCGGATTGGAGAGATATCCGGCCGTGGACTTATATTCATGATTGTCATCAGTCTGTATTATGGATTCTCAAGCGGCGGAGTGGACAATATGGCGCATATAGGCGGGCTGCTTACTGGGTTTGTGTCAGGCGTCTTGCTTTACTGGAAGCATAATCGTAAAAGCAGAGCCTGTTTTGATCGTTGAATTAACGTGGAGTGTTCCGCCATGCGCCGTGACGATGCGTCTGGCAATTGCAAGTCCGAGACCGCTTCCGCCGTTCTTATGGGTAACAAAAGGCTCAAAGATGGAGGAAAGGTCCTGGGGATTGATGCCGCATCCGTTGTCGGCGACAGTGATTCGAATCATATCGTCTATACAGTCGGCGTTCAGCCGGATCGTTGGACGAACGGAATTTGTACATGTTTCCACGGCTTCCCGGGCATTTCTTAGAAGATTCAGCAAAGTTTGCCTGATCTTCACGGAGTCTACGTATGTCTGCGGAAGTTCATTTGCAATGTGGGAAGTGAATTCAATATCTGTATCCACAAGTGAAGCCGCGAAAGAGAGAGCCGCCTTTTTCAGGAATTTGGCCGTGTCGACCGCAGCAAGGTGAAGCTGTTCTCCGTTATTGTATGAAGAGAGTTCTTCTAACAGTTGGTTCATGTACTCGATATCCTGATGCATCGAATCCCAGTGGCGGAAGGAGAGAACCTCCGGATGTTGTGATTCGATTAACTGGAGCGTGCTGTATACGAGAGTCAACGGATTCCGGATCTCGTGGCTGATGGCGCTGATCTCTAATCGATGGGAATCAAGAAGCCTGGTGACGAAAGATTTTATCTCAGGATTTTGTTCCATAATCTGTTGTAATTTGTCGTTGTTTGTCTCAGAAAACATAGTAATTACCGCCCTTTCTGATGTATCAGTGTATCATTGGCGGACAAATTAATCAATTATTATTTTTAAGAAAGAAGGATGAAGAGTATGAGAGATGAGAATTGTATTTTTTGTAAACTTGCGAATGGGGATATTCCGACGGCAACATTGTATGAGGATGATGATTTCCGGGTTATTCTGGACGCAGGACCGGCGGCGAAGGGACATGCGTTGATTATCCCGAAGGAGCATTATGCGAATCTCTATGAATTGAGCGACGAGCTGGCGGCTAAGGTTCTGGTTCTTGCGAAGAGGATGATCACAAAACTCACGGATATCTTGGGATGCGACGGATATAATATAGTCCAGAATAACGGAGCGGCGGCGGGACAGACCGTGTTCCATTTTCACCTGCATATGATCCCGAGATACAAAGGCGACGGAGTAGGGGTTACATGGAAAGCAGGCGAATTGAAGGAAGAGGATAAAGAAGAACTGTTAGCTAAAATGAAAGAATCATAAGATAAAATATCATAAGATGAAATATCATAAGATGAAAGAATCATAAGATAAAAAGATACGGAAGCGAAGGAAAGTCGATGTGGAAGTCAAAGTAGTTAGAAAATCGGACTTCGATACAATTTATAGACAAAATGTTGGATACGTATATGCGACGGCAGTAAAGTATACAAAGAATCATCATACCGCGGAAGAAGTTGTTCAAAATGTTTTTATGAAATATTTTATGAATATGGAAAATACGAATTCTGATGCGGCCAGGGCATGGCTGATTCTTACGGCAAAGTATATGGCAATGAATGTAAAGAGGGATTATCAGAAGGAGTATCTGGTGGAAGGGATGAATATCAAAGAGGAGATGGATTTATCTGAGTCCGTGGAGAGTCCGGAGGAGGTCTTTGCAAGAAAGTTTAAGGAACGAGAGTACATGAAATTAAAAGAAAATATTTTTGAAGCATTATATAAAAAGAATTCACGCTGGTATGATGTCATTACGATTACGTATATTTTGGGAAAGCCCCAAAAAGAAGTTGCAGAAAATATGGGAATCACTTTGGATGTGCTGCATAGTACATTGTATCGGGCGAAGAAGTGGATCAGGAAAAATTATGCGGAAGAATATGCACGCTTGAGCGGAGTATAAAACAGGTGCCCGTATCGACACCTGTTTTGTTATGGTTATTTTAGGAACCATTTGCTGCGGTTTCAATTAATTCAATGATAGTATCGATAGAATTCTGCTGCGGTGAATTCTTCATAGTATCTATGTAGGCGTCTCTATTCTCATACAGACGGGTAATAGAATCAAGAAGAGATTCTTTGCTCAGCTCTTCTTCGTCAAGAACGATGCTGTATCCCTGGCGTTCGAAAGAACGGGCGTTGAGAATCTGGTCGCCCCGGCTGGCGTTCGCGGAAAGCGGAATCAAAAGATTCGGCTTATGAAGCGCCAGAAGTTCACAGATTGCATTGGCTCCGGCACGAGAGATTACGATATCGGTCAAAGCGAAGAGATCTTTTAACTCTTCCTTGACATATTCGAATTGGGCGTAGCCCTCCAGGTTTTGTAAAGAGTCGTCAACTTTACCTTTTCCACAGAGATGGACAACCTGGAATGTCTTAAGCAGGTCGGTGAGAATACCGCGTACTGCCTCGTTGACGGCAACAGAGCCAAGGCTTCCGCCTACAACCATGATTACAGGCTTGTCGGAAGAAAAATGCAGGAATTCTTTTGCTTTGTATTTATCGCCGGATAATAGCTCTTGCCGGATAGGTGAACCCGTCAGTACGGCTTTTCCTTCCGGAAGATGCTTCAAAGTTTCCGGGAAATTACAGCAGACCCTGTTAGCGGAAGGAATAGATAATTTGTTTGCGAGGCCGGGCGTCATATCGGACTCATGGATAATCGTCGGTACATGGCGGCTCTTACCGGCCAATACGACGGGGACAGATACGAAACCGCCCTTGGAGAATATAACGTCCGGATTGAGAAGTTTGACCAGTTTCTTCGCCTCGCCGAGTCCTTTAAGAACACGGAAAGGGTCGGAAAAGTTCTGCAGGCTGAAATAGCGGCGCAGTTTTCCGGAAGAAATGCCATGGTATGGAATCCCGAATTGCTCAATCAGCTCCTTTTCGATTCCGTTATAAGAACCAATATAATGGATATCGTATTGCAGTTCTTTGAGCCGTGGCAATAGGGCGATGTTCGGCGTTACGTGACCTGCGGTGCCGCCGCCGGTTAAGATAATACGTTTCATAGTGACCTCCAAAATTGAAAAAGAGTAAAATAACTGTGCGATACGTATGTTATAATATATAGCTATGTATTTCTTTTATATAATATATTATACGGTTGTGAGGGGATTGGTCAAGAGAAATAAATATATTGTTTTACTTATCGGGCGATACCTTTCACACGTCAGGCGGCATACAAGGATTGCCGGCGTGGGCGCAGCGGTTTGTTGATATGCAATCAATATGGTAATATTGAGAGGAAGTATTGTATGGAAAAAAGAGATCAATTGGAAGAATTGTTGAGAGAAGAATTCGACAGAATTGCAGGAGAAGAAGAGAATGTGCTCCGGGAAGAGAATATCAGTATTCCAGAAGAGACTCAAGAGATTATATATGCCGGAATCCAGGAAAAGATCCGGGCGGCTGAACGTGAGAAAGAGAAAGAACGCCTGTATGCCCAACTGTCGGAAGAGGATATGAAAGCCCTGGAGATTGGACGGAGGATTATGGAGGAAGAAGCGGCGGGAGAACGGAAGGTAAGAACCGTAAAGATAAGAAAGAGGCTGCGGACGTGCGTCGGGCTTGCGGCGGCGTTGACCTTAACTATGGCGATAGGCGTTACCAGTATGGGCGGACCGGAGAGAATTATACAAATGGTAACGCAGACGGTTGGAGATCGAGAAATAGAGAAAATAACATCTAGTGATAAAGTTATGAGAACAGCGGAAGAAAGCGAAGAAGAGGCTTATCAGAAAATAAGTGATGAGCTTGGTGTAGAGCCTGTAAGGATTTGGAATAAGACGGAGGAAATGAAATTTATAGACATGGAATATGACGAAGAGATTCAAACTGCAGAGTTCTATTATGAATATAATGATGATATATTAATATATTTAGTAAACGCATCATATCGAGATGCCTCTTTAGGAGTAGACATAGAAGATGAAATAGTTGATATGTATAATAAAAAAATCGGGAATGACGAGGTGGAGATTCTGACTGAGATAAAGGAATATGAAATACAAGAAACGGGACAGGAAAGATATTCAGCACAATTTGAGTATAAGGGATTGGAATATTTCTTTATAGGAGCTATGGATAAAGAGGATTTCGAATATATTTTAGAAAATTTGTATATTTATGATTAAATTGCGTCAGTTTTTTCGAAGTTATGTGTTTATATATTGAGGGTTGAGGAGAACATAGCGGGAGGTGGCGAAGAAGTGCTAAAAAGGATTACGCGCACATTATGCACAATAATGTTGATTACATGCATGCTACTTATATCAACAGGAAGTGCACAGGCAGCGTCGGATGAAAGAATGTTGGACGGATCTTATTTGACCCGGGATGAAGAATCAATAGGATATGCAACCCCAGTTACAAGAGGAGTGGACCTTCTTACGGGATATTCTAAATGTGTGCGTCGCGGGCCGGGGCAGATATATGTGGGCGGAACAACCATAGCGGCACATGAGGTAGAGAATGTGCGGGTTGGCGTAGCGGTAGAAAGAGCCAAAGAAGGAGATACGGCATGGGAATTCTATGATGGCTGGCAGAAAGGGAATCATAATACCAATAGAGCGAGTATTAGTAAATCCTTGGAGGTTGAAGGCGGATATTACTATCGCGTGCGGAGTCTGCATTCAGCTAATGAAGACGTGAGTAGTTCCTTCACGGATGGTATATTCATTGAAAAGCCATAAAAGCCGCCCAATCAAAGTGTAAAAGAACGTTAAAGAACTTAGGAAAACTTTAAAAACTGGAAATGGCAATCTGAGGATTAAAGAGATCTAGAAATTAACAACTGAATATGGAAAAAAGGATGAAGATCCGGCAAGGCTGTGGGAGACGCCGTTTACGGTGCACACCGCAGAAACTATTGATATAATTTCGGCCTTACATTGAGAAACCGTAGGCCCACGATACGGGCCAAAGACGTCGTAGACGGCGTCTCCCACAGCCTTGCCAAATGTAAGGGACGTAAAAGAAGGATAAGGATACGAAGTGAGGGCTTCGTATCCTTTTGTTTTATCTGTTTTTATGCCTGGCCGATTGCCTGTTTTAGCGCTTTGGCTAACTGGTCGGGACAGGATGTGGGTTTGAAGCCACAGGTGATGCCCTCCATACGGGAGATGGCGTCGTGTACATTCATGCCGACTACCAGGCTGGCTATACCCTGAGTGTTGCCGGCGCAGCCGCCGACAAACTCTACTTTCCTGATTGTCTCCCCGTCCACGTCTACTTTGATTAATCGAGAACAAACCCCGGTTGGTGTAAATTCCATGTTCAAGTTCCTCCTTTGATTCTTACGATCGCTGTGCTTCTGTGAGGATACAAAAGTTATCCGGAAGCACATGGCAGACTATCCTTTTAAACGTCTATAGGAATTATAACAAAAAGCAGGGGTGAATGCCATACTTTTTATTTCAAGCGACGAAACAGGCTAATATGCCGGGAATTAATAGTTTTCCGCATGTACCTCAAAGTAACTTTGGGGATGCGCGCATACGGGGCATATCTCAGGAGCCTTTGTGCCGACTATGATATGACCGCAATTACGGCATTCCCACACTTTTACCTCGCTCTTTTCAAATACAGCGGCAGTCTCTACATTTTTCAGAAGCGCGCGGTAACGCTCTTCATGATGTTTTTCGATGGCGCCGACCATTCGGAATTTTTCGGCAAGCTCCGGGAAGCCTTCTTCCTCGGCTGTCTTTGCGAAACCTTCGTACATATCCGTCCATTCGTAATTCTCGCCGTCAGCTGCAGCGCCAAGATTTTGCGCCGTATCGCCGATGCCGTTCAGTTCCTTGAACCACATCTTAGCATGTTCCTTCTCGTTGTCCGCCGTTTTTAAAAAAAGCGATGCTATTTGTTCAAAGCCTTGTTTCTTTGCAGCGGAAGCAAAGTATGTGTACTTGTTTCTTGCCTGAGATTCGCCTGCAAAGGCGGCCTCTAAATTTTTTTCAGTTTGTGTTCCAGCGTACTTATTGCTCATGATTTAATCCTCCTGTTTAATTGATAAAATTTATATTTGAAAAGTAACCATGCAAGAGAACTTTGCTAAATGGTTACTTTTTCAAAGTCTGAAGCAGGGTGTTTGCACAACGGACAGATAAAGTCAGGCGGAAGTTCTTCTCCCTCGTAGGTATACCCGCAAACAGAACATCTCCATATGTTCTTTCCGTTTCCGGCAGTTTTGTCAGGCTTTGGTTTGATATTTGACTGATAGTATGCATAGGTTGCCGGAGAAATATCGGAGAGAACCTCCATATCCTCCACCGAAGCGATAAACAGTGTGTGGCTGCCCAGATCGAGCGTTTGTTCCACGGCGGCGCTCAGATAGGCGTTCGTTCCGGACGAAACATAGTATAGACCGTTCGCGCTGCGTTTGCATTCTGAAAATCCGGCAAACTTATCGGTATCTCTTCCCGACTGAAAACCAAAACGCTTAAAGAGGTCAAAAGACGCGTCTTCGCCCAGAACAGAAATGTTAAAACGGCCGCTTTTTTGAACCAGTTCTTGTGTATAGTTTGCCTTGTTGACTGCGATGCTGATGCGGTTTGGTTCGCTTGTTACCTGACCGGCAGTATTGATGATACAGCCGTTGTCTTTTCCCTCAAAAGCAGAGGTGAGGACGAATAATCCGTAACTGAGTTTATACATTGCTCTTCTATCCATTGTGAAATCCTCCTACTTACATTAATATGGGTTTATTTTTCCTTTTCTTTCCTGGCGCATTCAGGACACAATCCCTCAAAAACCAATCGATGTCGTTTAACCTGAAAGCCGGTTGCTTCCTTTACTTGCTCATCGTACTCCGAATGATAGTGAAGCGGGGCGTCAAAAGTCTTTCCACAGCCTGTACAGTAAATATGATAATGCAAATCTACACGAGAGTCATATCGATCCGCGGAAGGAACCTTTACGTTTAATATTTCTTCCGTATCCGACAGAATGCCGAGATTGCGGTAAACGGTTCCCCTGCTGATCTTCGCATCTGTTGTCCGCACATCCAAATAAATCTGATCGGCGGAGGGATGGTCGCATCTTGCTCGTACGGCGTCCAATACAATCTGACGCTGTTTTGAATTACGAAGATTTTTCATATTACCCTCCAAATACAATAATAAGACTTATTACTATTTATATTGCAGTATAAACATATTTTGGAAATCTGTCAAGTTGATTTTTGTCTGTCATTTATTTATCATCGGTCTGCAGCGGAAAAGAGTATTTGACAGCCTGGTTTAATTTTCGTTGTACCAGAGTAATAAAGTAGTGTATACTAATGTAGTCGGGATATGCAACATTATAGAAAGAAATACATAGGAGGCGAGTAACGCTATGATTGGAATCATTGGAGCAATGGAAGAAGAAGTGGCGGCATTAAAGGAGACCATGGAGATTGAAGAGACGGTAGAGCAGGCGGCTATGACGTTCTGTAAGGGTAGATTGTGCGGCAAGGAGGTTGTTGTCGTAAGAAGCGGGATCGGCAAAGTTAACGCAGGGATTTGCGCGCAGATTCTGGTAGACAGATTTCAGGCGGATACTCTGATTAATACAGGGATCGCCGGTTCGCTGGACGCAAAGATAGACATTGGAGATATGGTGATATCTACAGACGCCGTACACCATGATATGGACGCGTCGATATTCGGAGATCCGGTCGGTCAGGTGCCGCGGATGGACACGCTCTTTTTCCCGGCGGACGAAGAGCTGGTACAGAAAGCGGTGCAGGCGAATGAGAAAGCGAATCCGGACATACATACGTTTACCGGAAGGGTTGCCAGCGGAGACCAGTTTATTGCGTCAAAGCAGGCGAAGGATAAGATCGTGGAGAATTTTCATCCGATGTGTGTAGAGATGGAAGGGGTGGGGATCGCGCATGCGGCGTATTTGAACCAAGTTTCGTACGTCATTATCCGTGCCATTTCGGACAAAGCCGACAACAGCGCGACAATGGATTATCCCACCTTTGAAAAGCAGGCAATCACTCATAGCGTGAGGCTTATGAAGGAATTGCTGATCATAATATAAGAAGAAAGTGTTTCACAATATGGCCGGAAACGACAGATTTTCCGCCTGAGAGATGCAAAATCTGTTGAACGGTTTTTTAGCTCTTCTTTTGAATATCAGTTATAATTCTATTCAAAAGGAGGGCTTTTTATGTTAGAAACAATGTTGGAGGGACAAGTCCTGCTGGTAGTCATGGGGACTTTGGCTGCGGTAGGGGTGATCAGCAAATGTATTGTGAATGTCACGTTAAAGAGACTGGTACGTGCGGCGGGGAATATGAACAAAAGCAATCATCCGTTTATGCGTCTGGTGCGCGCCAAATTCGAACATGCCAGTATGGTCAGTGACAAAGTGGAGAATGTGAACGTGTTCGTGGACAAGTATCTGTATGAGTATAAGGTGATGGGGATACGGCTTCACGGATACCGGAGGATGGAGATTGTGACGGCGATACTATGTCTGATTGCAGGAGCGGCGGGAGCGGCGCTTGCATATCGCATGGACGGGCTGAACGAGACGGTATGGACGTATGGGGCGGCAGGAGCAGGACTTGCGGTTCTGGTGTATCTGTTCCATCTGACTACGGATGAGAAATATCTGATGGATGCAATACGGAATTATATGGTAGATTATCTGGAGAATGTATGCAGGCACAGATACGAGAAGGAGAAGACGTATCAGAAGGGAATCAAGGTGCTGGCGCAGGAAGGAACGGCGGCGGAGTTCGGGGTTATGCCGGATGAAGAATACCGTCCGGACGACGTCGGGCAGGAAGAAGACAGAGAAAAAGCCGATTGGAAGAACCAGGCGGCGCCGGTAGAAAAGATCGATAGGATTGCGCAGACAGAGAAGACGGAATGGGTTGAAAAAACGGAACAAAGAGTCCGTCCGGAAGAGTTGGAGGAAGCCGACATAATATCGGAAGCAAGAACACGCAGGCCGGAGGGCGGTAAGAGCGCCGTCAGTACTTTCCATGCCGCGGAGAGGATCGCGGACGAGGCAATCAACACGATGCTTGCCGCTAAAGGAAGGCAGGTTAGTCAGAGTGAAGCTATGGGCGCGGTGCTGAAAGCGGAAGCAAAACGCGGGGAAGCAGTAAAAGAAAGTGTGGCGGAGCTTCCGGCGGCAGAATTTGTAAGAGAGACGATGGAACCAAAGAAGCGGGAGACACAAGATAAACCTCCCAAGAAAGAGAAACCGGGGCAGGAACTTGACAGAGACCTCGTGATTCGTCGGATATTAGAAGAGTTTATGGCTTGATTAAACTTGTTTGATTTGGTAGAATGTACATATGCTTTAAACGGGAGTCTGGATATAAGATAGAGAGGAGAACTGCTGAAGAGATTATAATGTACACGATATATGACAGATTAAGAGAGTATGGCAGTTCTGACTATTATGGATTCCATATGCCCGGGCATAAGCGGAAGCTGAACATGTTGGGAGAAGAGCTGCCGTATGCGATTGATATTACAGAGATTGATGGATTCGATGATCTTCATCATGCCGAAGGGATTCTTAAAGAAGCGCAGGAACGCGCGGCAGAAGTTTACCGCGCCGGTGAGACACACTTCCTCATTAATGGAAGCAGCGTAGGGATCTTAAGCGCCATAGCGGGTGTGACAAGGAGAGGTGATACGGTGCTTGTGGCGAGGAATTGCCACAAGTCCGTGTATTATGCTATAGAGATGTTTGGATTGAACCCGGTATATCTGATGCCGGGCTTCGATTTGTCTATACAGTTGAATACAGAAGTTTTTGCAGAGGATGTAAGGGCGGCTTTAAAGAAAGAGCCCGGGATCCGGGCGGTTGTGATCGTATCACCGACCTATGACGGAGTTGTATCAGATGTAGAAGCGATAGCGAAAGCGGTCCATGAAGCAGGCATTCCACTCATTGTAGACGGAGCCCATGGAGCGCATTTTGGCTTTCATGCATATTTTCCGGAACATTCAAATGCAGAGGGGGCGGATCTTGTGATTAACAGTCTGCATAAGACGCTGCCGTCCCTGACACAGACAGCGCTTCTGCATATGAACGGGAGTCTGGTGTGCAGGGAGAGAGTCAGGAGGTATCTGCATATGCTTCAGAGCAGCAGTCCGTCCTATCTGTTGATGGCAAGTATAGATTCCTGCGTAGGGCTTCTGGACAATCAACGGGCGGAGCTTTTCGATCCTTATGTAGAGCGTTTAAAGCGTCTGAGAGAGGAACTGGCCGGGCTTGAAAAGCTGCAATTGATTGAAACCGGGAGATATGATCGTTCAAAGGTTATGATATCCGTTAGAAATACCGATATCTCTAGTAGAAAGCTTTATGCGGCGCTGCTGGGAGATTATCATCTCCAGATGGAAATGGCGGCGGGAACCTATATTCTGGCCATGACCTCTGTGGGGGATACGGAAGAGGGAATGAAGCGGCTTAGCGACGCGCTGAAAGAGATTGACGCCGGATGCGGATTCTCAAAGGAAAAGGAAGAAAAAATGAAGCGCCCTTGTCTTTTGACGCCGGATGTGATATATAATAGTTCGGATGTGACGGAGATATTGAGTTCATCGCAGGAGGCGGGAAGTTCGAATGGTTCTCCTCATAGGTCGCAGGTTCCCTTTTGTGACAGTATCGGGTGCATAGCTGCGGAATACGCGTATCTGTATCCGCCAGGAATTCCCTTGGTTGTGCCCGGAGAAAAAGTAACAAAAGAAGCGGCAGATATGTTACAATGGTATTATGCTATGGGATTCTCCATAGAAGGATTAAAAAAGAAGCAGTATATAGAGGTTTTGACGCATGGGTAAGATCTACTATATGATGGGAAAGAGTTCATCCGGAAAGGATACGCTGCTGAAAGCGGTCAGAGAGACGCTTCCTGACATTCAGAGTGTAACGCTTTATACAACCCGGCCGATCCGCGACGGAGAGAGGGACGGAGAAGAATACTTTTTCATATCGGAGGAGATATTAGATACATATGAGAAACAGGGTAAGGTGATCGAGCAGCGGGCATATGATACGGTGCATGGTATCTGGAGATATGCAACGCTTGACGATGGGCAGATCGACCTTGCATGCGCGGATTATCTGGTGATCGGGACGCTGGAATCATACCGTAAGATGCGTGCGTATTATGGGAAGGATCATGTAACGCCGCTTTATATTGAAGTTGAAGACGGAGAACGGCTTAAGCGCGCCCTCAAGAGGGAGATGAGTCAGGAGGTTCCAAGATATGCAGAGCTTTGCAGAAGATTTCTTGCGGATACAGTGGATTATTCGGAAGAGAATCTGGCGGAAGTCGGAATCACCAGGAGATATTTGAATCATGACGGGATACAGTGCTTAGAAGAAATTATAGGGGAAATACAACATGGGAAGCTTTAAAGATGTGGTAGGGCACAGAGACATTATTAATTATATCGGAAATGCAGTGGCGATGGATCAGGTATCGCATGCGTATATACTGAATGGAGAGAGGGGAACCGGGAAGAAGATGCTGGCGCATCTGTTTGCCATGACGCTGCTGTGCGAGAAAAAGGGTACGGGACCTTGTAATGAATGCCATTCCTGTAAACAGGCGGATAGCTGTAATCATCCTGATATCATACGCGTTACGCATGATAAGCCGAATTCCATCGGTGTGGATGACATCAGAGTGCAGGTGAATAATACGGTCATGATCAAACCATATCAGGGACCGTATAAGATATATATCATCGACAGGGCTGAATTGATGACCGTGGAGGCGCAGAATGCGCTGCTGAAGACGATTGAGGAACCGCCTCAGTATGCGGTTATCATGCTTCTGACAGAGAATGCGGAGATGATGCTTCCGACGGTCGCGTCCCGGTGTGTGATGCTGAAGCTTCGTTATATTAAGGATACGCTGATTCGGCGTTATCTGATGGATAAACTGAAGTTGCCGGACTATAAGGCAGAGTTATGTACGGCATTTGCCCAGGGAAATGTGGGACAGGCTATTATGCTGGCAAATTCCGAACATTTTAATGAGATCCGTGAGGAGGCGGTGCAGCTTTTGAAGCATATCCACGGAATGGAGATAAGCGATATCACGCAGGCGATCAGCCAAATAGTACCGTATAAGTTAGAAATCAATGATTATCTGGACGTTTTGACGGTGTGGTACAGGGATATCTTATTATATAAGGCGACGAAGGATATCGACGCGGTTGTGTTCAAGGAACAGATCAACGCGATTAAAGAGCGTGCAAGCAAGAGTTCATATGAGGGGATTCAGTTGATCTTGACTGGTTTTGAGAAAGCGAAATCCAGGCTTAAGGCGAATGTGAATTTTGAATTGGTAATGGAGTTATTGTTTCTTACGATAAAGGAGAATTGACAATATGGTAAGAGTGGTTGGAGTTAGATTCCGGCCTGCGGGAAAGGTCTATTTCTTTGCGCCGGGAAAGTATGAGATCAACGCGGGCGATAAGGTGATTGTCGAGACGGCGAGAGGCGTAGAGTTCGGATCGGTTGTTACAGGAGTGAAGGAAGTGCCCGACGAGAAGGTTACGCAGCCGTTGAAACCTGTAATCAGGATGGCGACGAAGGACGATATCCGTAAGGAAGCGAAGAACCGGGAGAAAGAGAAGGAAGCGTTTCATATCTGTCTTGATAAGATTCGTAAACACGGATTAGAGATGAAGCTGATTGACGCGGAATACACGTTTGATAATAATAAGGTGCTCTTTTACTTTACGGCGGATGGAAGGATTGATTTCCGTGAGCTGGTGAAGGATCTGGCGAGTGTGTTCCGTACCAGAATCGAATTGCGGCAGATCGGCGTGAGGGATGAGACGAAGATCAGAGGCGGTATTGGGATCTGCGGGCGTCCGTTGTGCTGTCATACGTATCTGACGGAGTTCGCGCCAGTGTCTATTAAGATGGCGAAAGAGCAGAACCTGTCGCTGAATCCCTCCAAGATCTCAGGAGTATGCGGAAGGCTGATGTGCTGCCTGACAAATGAAGAAGAGACCTATGAAGAACTTAACAGCCACCTTCCGTCGAACGGAGACCGTGTGACGACTCCGGACGGGTTAAAGGGGGAAGTGCATTCGGTGAATGTGCTGCGTCAGTTGGTCAAGGTGGTCGTGACTCTGGATAATGACGAGAAAGAGATTCGGGAATATAAAGCGAAGGAACTTCGTTTTAAATCGAGGCGGAAGAAGAAGGATACGAGGCTGTCGAAAGAAGAGATGGCGGAATTAAAAGCTCTGGAAGAAAAGAACGCGTCTTCGAAGTTGGACGATGAATAAAAAGGTCGCATGACAGGCGGAAGTTGGGAAATGAAACATGTACAAAGAAAATGAGATCGAGTTGAATCCGGGTGAGCGCCTGGACGACCTGCAGATACGCGGATATGAGATAATACAGAGACCAGGAAGATTCTGTTTTGGGATGGACGCGGTGTTGTTGGCCGCCTATGCCAAAGTGAAGAAGCAAGAGAAGGCGTTGGATTTAGGAACAGGAACAGGGATTCTGCCCATTCTTCTGGAGGCTAAGAATGAGGGAGCGCATTATTCCGGGTTGGAGATCCAGGCCGAGAGCGCGGATATGGCAAGGCGAAGTGTAAAGTATAACGGGCTTGAGGATCGAATCAATATTGTGACAGGAGACATCAGGGAGGCGTCTGTGATCTTTGGGGCGGGATCGTATCAAGTGATTACAGTGAATCCTCCGTATATGATGGGGGAGCATGGGCTTAGGAATGAGAATGAGGCTTTGTATGTAGCCAGACATGAGGTGTTGTGTACCCTTGATGATGTGCTGCGGGAAAGCGCAAGGATTCTACCGCCGAAGGGTCGCTTCTACATGGTGCACAGACCGTTTCGTCTGCCGGAGATCTTGTCAAAGATGTCGAATGCCGGGATAGAACCGAAGCGAATGAGACTCGTGTATCCATATATAGACAAAGAACCCAATATGGTCTTGATCGAAGGTCTTCGGGGCGGGAATCCGCGGATGAAGGTGGATGCTCCATTGATCGTATACCGGGAGAAAGACTGTTATACGGAGGAGATTCTCAGGATTTACGGGAAAATATGAAGAAAAAATAAAAAAAATGAGTAAAAAAGAAAAAAAGTACTTGCATTCTTAAAAAAACTGTTATATAATAGCAAATGCGTTAAGGAAATAATAAAAGAAATTTAAGAAATGCGCGCGATTAGCTCAGTTGGTAGAGCACCTGACTCTTAATCAGGGTGTCCAGGGTTCGAGCCCCTGATCGCGCACTCAAAATCACTGTTTTTGGAGATTTTTAAAGACTCCGGGGGCGGTGGTTTTTTTGTGCAGAAATGGGATATACCTCTTGATGGAAAAGCTGACGGAAAATGCAGGAAAGCAATTGACAATGCGGCAGAGGCATGATAGATTATAGTTAATGAAAAGCTTCAGTGCTTTTGCGGCGATAGAGAGGAGCTACCCGTCCCGACTTTGCGGGCAATAGAAATACAAAGAAGCTCTCTGCCTATGGAATTATCATAGGACTGCTCCCGGAATTGCAATTCAAAAAGAAAAGTGACGCCTGAGCCTAACAGCCCAGGCAATTTTCTTTTCTGGAAGAGGAAAAATATTATGAAGGATACAAGGCTGTTGGATAAATTTAACGAAGCAAAACAGATTTTATGCAGATATGATTATTACATCCATACACCGAGAAAAATCCTCCATCTGACAAACGGTGAATTAAAAATCCCGCATCTTATGGGGTTGCAGTATATTGCAAAGGAAGGAATGTTTGAGGGAGACCGTGGGGTTTATATGATAAAGTCGGGGAGGCTGCGCTATGATTCTATCGAAAAACTGATTCGGAAATATTATAAACAGAGTGCGAAACAGGAGTCTATGGCGGCAATGGTCTATGGAAAAATTAACAACCTGCCGCGGATCGGCGAAATGCTTCGAACAGAATCTGTTTTGTATCTATATGATATTACAGAAAATCCAGAGCTTCAATTAAAGACAGATTACCTGCTCGTAAACCAGCAGCCGGATGTGGTTTTACAGTTGGGTATTATAAAAGCAGTAAAATCAAAAGAACAGGTATGCCACTGCAATTCATTTATGGTGGATTATAAAAAGAATAAGGATCATGACCGGCATTATCGGAAGCTTACACATTGCTATAAAATAAATAAGATCGTCCGTGAAGAGAAGGATACCAAGCGTGCAGAAGTCATCTATCAAAGTATGGAAACAAAACAGAGAGAACAAGCCGGCATAGAAAAAATGCTTGCAGCTGCAGGAATACGGGCAGAAGATAAACTCATAAAGTCTATTTTACGGCTGAACAAAAGATTCGGTATATACCACACAGCAGATATGTTGAATGACAGTAAGAATCTGCTTGGAAAATGTATGGATAAAAGGGAGAAGAACCTCGTAGCAGATTTTCTTACATTATGGGAGGGAAAAGAAGATGGTATATAAAATTCTTATACTTAAAAAAGAACCTGTGCATGACTCTTAATCAGGGTGTCCAGGGTTCGAGCCCCTGATCGCGCACTCAAAATCACTGTTTTTGGAGATTTTTAAAGACTCCGGGGGCGGTGTTTTTTTTTGCCCGATTTTATGTCTGGTTATTTTATCGGAAGATATTGACAAAAATGTAAAAGAGTGGATTAATAGTACTGTGGCTTAAGTTTATAACAGAAGAGGATATTTTGCCTGTGCCATTTTATTTTGATTATTTGATTAATTTAAAAAGGAGTAGGGAACATTATGGAAGCGTTATTTTTTTCAGAAAACAGAAGAACATTTACGGAACAGATGGAGCCTGGGGAGCTGGCGGTTTTCTTAAGCGGCGAATTGCTGAGAAAATCTGCGGACGACGACTATCCGTTTCATGCGAATCGGAACTTTATCTATCTGACGGGGATCGAGCAGAGGGACAGCATCCTGATGCTGTATAAGGGAGACGGCGAGACGGCGGAGAAGCTTTTTATCCTGGCGCCAGATGCTTATGCAGAGCGTTGGAACGGCGCTCGGATCAAACCCGACGAGGCGGAGCGAAGATCCGGTATCGTGGATATTGCGTACTCTGGCGAGTGGCAGGCATATCTTGCGGAAATGGTTCGTAAACATGATATTCGTTCGATTTATCTGGATATAGATCATCAGAAAGGACGTAGAAACTGGAACGGCGCAGATTGGATGAAGCAGTATTTAGAGACAGGATACCCGGAGGCGGAGATTAAGAACTCCCTTCCAATCCTGAAGAAGATGCGCCTGATAAAGAAACCTTGTGAGATTGAAGCCTTAGAGCAGGCAGAGCGCATTACGAAAGCCGGTATTGTGGCTATGATGGAGTCTTCGAAGCCGGGAATGTATGAGTATCAGTATAAGGCAGAGTATGATTATGCTTTGGCGCAGCATGGAGTTCTGGAACCTGGATTTGCGTCTATTATAAGCGCCGGGAAGAATAACTTCTGTATTCACTATGACAGCTACAGAGGGCAGGCGCAGGACGGCGATATGGTGCTGAACGACGTGGGGGTGCGTTGGGATTATATGGTGTCGGATGTGTCCAGAGGATGGCCGTGTAACGGAAGATATACGGATCGTCAGAGGCTGCTGTATGAGTGCGCGTACCGGACGTCACAGCATATGTTCGGACTCTTGAAGCCGGGAATACCTATGATGGATGTAGATAAGATGATCCGGGAATATAATTTCAAACAATTGAAGGAAGCCGGAGTGTGTGATTCATATGATGAGATCGGAACCTATATGTGGCACGGCGGCGCTCACCATATAGGGTTCGACGTACATGATATGGTATCGGCGAGAGATGCGGTAACGGCGCCGGGCATGGTATTCTGCGTAGACGTAGGGATCTATCATGAAGAGTGGGGTATAGGTTTTCGTTTGGAAGATAACTGTCTGATCACGGAGGAGGGGTGCCGGAATCTGTCGGCAGATATCCCAAGGACGATAGAAGAGATCGAGGCAGTGATGAGATAGTTAATGAATGTATTGTCTGAACGTGATGAAAGGAAGGAATAAGATGCCTGGAACTTTGTATTTGTGCGCGACGCCAATAGGAAATCTGGAAGATATGACGATGAGATGTATCCGTGTCTTGAAAGAAGCGGATCTGATCGCTGCGGAGGATACCCGCAACAGTATCAAGCTTCTGAATCATTTTGACATTAAGACGCCTATGACCAGCTATCATGAGTACAATAAGGCGGGGAAGGGACTGAAGCTTGTGGAGCGCCTTAAGGCGGGCGAGGATATCGCGCTGATCACTGACGCGGGGACGCCAGGCATCTCTGATCCCGGAGAAGATCTGGTAAGAATGTGCAGAGAAGAAGGGATTCCGGTGACGGCGGTCCCCGGAGCGGCTGCCTGTATCACGGCGCTTACCGTGTCCGGGCTGCCTACCAGGAGATTTGTGTTTGAGGCATTTCTTCCTGCAGATAAGAAGGAACGGGGGATGGTTCTTAGAGAGATGGAGAACGAGACCCGGACGATGGTGGTCTATGAAGCTCCCCACAGGCTGACGCGTACTTTGAAACTTCTTAAAGAGACTCTTGGTAACCGCCGTATCAGTATATGCAGAGAATTGACGAAGAAGCATGAAGAAGTCTTCTCTACAACGTTCGAAGAAGCGATTTCATATTATGAGAGACAGGAACCCCGGGGAGAGTGTGTGATCGTCATAGAGGGAAAGAGCCGGGAAGAGCTGGAAGCAGACAGCCGCGCCAGATGGGAAGAGCTGAGCGTCGAAGAACATATGGAGTATTATACGGGGGGCGGGATGGATAAGAAAGACGCTATGAAGCGGGTCGCTAAAGACCGGGGAGTCGGGAAGAGGGAGATCTATCAGGCGCTGCTTTAGATGCTCTTGGTCAAGTTGTATAAAATTTTTGAAAAAAATTGTTCAACTTGGGTATACCCGAAATTAGAGTTTTTCTATATACTTTTAAACAGAGCAAGGCGATATCAGAGATACAAAATATTTTTCAAATGGAGGAAGTTTAAAATGGCAAGTTTATCATTAAAGCACATCAATAAGAAATATCCAAATGGATTTGAAGCTGTTAAAGATTTCAATCTTGAGATTGAAGATAAAGAGTTCGTTATCTTCGTAGGACCTTCAGGATGTGGTAAATCAACGACGCTTCGTATGGTTGCGGGTCTGGAAGACATCTCTTCCGGTGAGTTATGGATCGGCGACAAGCTGGTTAACGATGTAGAGCCTAAAGACAGAGACATTGCGATGGTATTCCAGAACTATGCTCTGTATCCACATATGACAGTATATGACAACATGGCGTTTGGTCTTAAGTTAAGAAAGGTTCCGAAGGATGAGATTGACAAGATGGTTCGTGAAGCCGCTAAGATTCTTGACCTGGAAGCTCTGTTAGATCGTAAGCCGAAGGCTCTTTCCGGTGGTCAGAGACAGCGTGTTGCTATGGGACGTGCGATTGTTCGTAATCCAAAGGTATTCCTTATGGATGAGCCTCTTTCCAACTTGGACGCTAAGCTGCGTGGACAGATGCGTATTGAGATCTCCAAGCTGCATCAGAGACTGGGCACGACAATCATCTATGTAACACATGACCAGACAGAGGCTATGACTCTTGGTACAAGAATCGTAGTTATGAGCGCCGGTATTGTTCAGCAGGTAGATACTCCTCAGACATTGTATGATCGTCCGTGCAATCTGTTCGTAGCAGGATTCATCGGATCACCACAGATGAACTTTGTAGACGCTAAGTGTAAAGTTGAAGGTAAGAAAGTATTCTTACAGGCAGGACCTGCGTCTATCGAGCTTCCGGAAGCTAAGGCTAAGAAGCTGATCGACGGCGGATACAGCGGAAAGACTGTTGTTCTCGGCGTTCGTCCAGAGGATGTACATGATGAGCCTGAATTCCTTGCTAAGTCTCCGAACACGATCATCGAAGCTACGATCCGTGTATACGAGATGCTTGGTGCAGAAGTTTACTTACACTTTGATTATGAAGGCGCTACTATGACGGCAAGAGTTGATCCTAGAACATCTGCAAGAAGCGGAAGCACAGTTAAATTTGCTCTGGATGCTGACAGAATTCACGTATTCGATAAAGAGACAGAGAACACAATTACAAACTAGTATTATAATGCAGATAATGCGATACAGGGCCGGACACGTTTTAGTGTCCGGCTTTCTCAATTTATTTTGTATAGCTTTTTTATAGGGCTTTTTAATATGGCTTTTTAAATATAACTTTTTCTTGTATATGGAGTTTATCCTGTGATAAAATGATACATGTATGTTACCAAACAAGGAGGATGTTCTATGTTATCGAACCAGATACTACATAAAGCAGTACAGGATATTAAGAGAATCACCGGATTGGAATGTGCAATATGGGATATCAAAGGGATCTGTCTGGTCATGACGAACGAGAGGATGACAGGTCTTGAATCGGAAGTTATGAAGTTCTGTAAGGCTGCGCCGTATACTGCGGCGGAAGATACGTTCTTTCGCATCAGGAAAGACGTGGGGATGTTTCTTGTATGTGAAGAAGAAGATCCTTGTTACAGCCTCGTGTTGAAAGGCCAGTGCGCGCAGATGGAGATGGCGGGACGGCTTGGAGTCAGCCAGCTTCAGAATCTTCTCTTTGCGTACAAAGAGAAGATGGACAAGAATCGTTTTATCCAGAATCTGATTCTTGACAATATGCTGCTGGTAGACGTCTATAATCAGGCGAAGAAGATGAAGATACCGATTGAACTAAAGAGAGTGGTATTCTTAGTAGAGGCAAAGAATGAAGTTGAGAATGTGATTCTTGATACGTTAAAAGGACTGTATGCCACCGGCACGAGGGATTTTGTGACGGCTGTGGACGAGAAACATGTGATCCTTGTAAGAGCGCTGCAGACTACGGATGATTACCCTCAGTTGGAGCAGTTCGCAAGAGAGTTGGTGGACACGTTGAATATGGAGGCCATGGTCAGCGTAAGGATCGCGTACGGGACGATTATTGAGGAGCTAAAGGATGTGTCCAAGTCTTACAAAGAGGCGGACATGGCTTTGGAAGTGGGACGGGTGTTCTATGTGGACAGGAGTATTCTGGCGTATAATGAGCTTGGAATCGGGCGGCTGATTCATCAACTGCCGTCGTCGCTGTGCGAGATGTTCCTGAATGAAGTGTTCGCGGGAAATACAGACACTCAGTTTGAAGATGAGGAGCTGATCACGGTATATACTTTCTTCAACAATAACCTGAATATTTCCGAGACGGCAAGACAGCTTTATGTACACAGGAATACGCTGGTGTACCGGCTGGAGAAGATTCAGAAGAAGACAGGGCTTGATGTCCGTGTGTTTGAAGATGCGCTGACCTTTAAGATTGCGATGATGGTGTCCGACCATATGAAATATATTCATTAGAGTAACTTAAGCAGTGCAGACATGATACAGGAGGAGACGGAAAAGATGATAAGATTATACGATAAAGGAGTCTATCTGCTGAATGGAACAGAGATAGCGGAAGATATAGAAGAGGTAAGAGCAAAGACTGGGAAAGAGATACAACAGAGTGAAGCGGCGAAGGGGACGATGGCATACAGGATTCTGGAGGCTCACAATACGTCCGGAAATATGGAACGGCTGCAGATCAAGTTTGATAAGCTGACGTCTCATGATATTACATTTGTGGGGATTATTCAGACAGCCAGGGCGTCCGGGCTTGAGCGGTTTCCGATTCCGTATGTGCTGACGAATTGCCATAATTCTTTGTGCGCGGTCGGCGGGACAATCAATGAGGATGATCATATGTTCGGATTGACCTGTGCGAAGAAATACGGCGGGGTCTATGTACCGCCTCATCAGGCTGTCATTCATCAGTATGCAAGGGAGATGCTTGCGGGCGGCGGAAAGATGATTCTTGGCTCCGACAGCCATACCCGCTACGGCGCGTTGGGAACGATGGCGATGGGCGAAGGAGGACCGGAGCTTGTAAAACAGCTGCTGAATAAGACTTATGATATTAAGATGCCGGGCGTGACGGCCATCTATCTGGACGGCGAGCCGATGAAAGGCGTCGGTCCCCAGGATGTGGCGCTTGCAATCATCGGCGCTACTTTCGGAAATGGTTATGTAAATAATAAGGTAATGGAATTCGTTGGCCCGGGAGTGGAGAAGCTAAGCGCGGACTTCCGTATCGGCGTCGACGTTATGACAACGGAGACGACCTGTCTGTCATCCATCTGGAAGACGGATGAGAAGATCCGGGAATTCTATGAGATCCATGGAAGGGAAGAGGATTATAAGGAACTGAATCCGGAGGCCGCGGCATATTACGACGGTATGGTCTACGTGAACTTAAGCGAGATCAAGCCGATGATCGCGATGCCGTTCCACCCGTCTAATGTGTATACGATTGATGAGGTAAATGCTAACCTGAAAGACGTACTTCACGACGTAGAGCGGAAGGCATTGGTCAGCCTCGACGGTGCGGTGGATTATACGCTGCAGGATAAGATCGTGGACGGAAAGCTCTACGTGGAGCAGGGGATCATCGCCGGATGCGCAGGCGGCGGATTCGAGAATATCTGTGCGGCGGCGGACATCATCCGAGGGAAATATATTGGCTCTGACGAATTTACATTCAGCGTTTATCCGGCCAGTACCCCAATCTATATGGAATTAGTCAAGAACGGCGCGGTTGCGGAGCTGATGCAGGCCGGTACTATCGTGAAGACGGCGTTCTGCGGACCGTGCTTTGGCGCGGGAGATACTCCGGCGAACAACGCGTTTTCTATCCGCCACTCTACGAGGAACTTCCCGAACCGTGAAGGTTCCAAGCTGCAGAGCGGTCAGATCGCGTCGGTGGCGCTGATGGATGCCCGTTCTATTGCGGCGACCGCGGCGAATAAAGGATTCCTGACGCCGGCGACAGATATGGATGTGGAATATAAAGGAAGGAAATATCATTTCGATCAGAATATCTATGCAAATCGTGTATTTGACAGCAAAGGAGCGGCAGATCCGTCGGTTGAGATCAAGTTCGGGCCGAATATCAAAGATTGGCCGGCGATGGCGGCGCTTCCTGAGAACCTGCTTCTGAAGGTGGTGTCTGAGATTCATGATCCGGTTACCACGACGGATGAGCTGATTCCCTCCGGGGAGACTTCTTCTTATCGTTCCAACCCGCTGGGGCTTGCCGAATTTGCTTTATCCAGAAAAGATCCGGCTTATGTAGGACGTGCAAAGGAGGTACAGAAGGCAGAGAGAGCTATTGAAGCAGGAGAATGTCCGGCAGAGGCGCTGGAGGAATTGAAACCGGTTATGAATAAGATTCATGAGGCGTATCCTGAGATTGACCGTACGAACCTTGGAGTCGGAAGCGCCATATTCGCTGTGAAGCCGGGGGATGGTTCGGCAAGGGAACAGGCGGCGTCCTGCCAGAAAGTACTTGGCGGATGGGCGAATATCGCCAACGAATACGCGACAAAGAGATACCGTTCAAACCTGATCAATTGGGGAATGCTTCCGTTTATTACAGAAGAAAATCACGAGGCTTTGAGTTTCCGAAACGGAGATTATATATTTGTTCCGGAGATCAGAAAGGTGATCGGCGAAAAGGAATCAGAGGCGAAAGCATATGTAATCGGGGCAGGAGAAGAGTGTAAAGAGATCGTGCTGCGATTGGGAGATCTGACGGATGTAGAGCGGGAGATCATCCTGAAGGGATGTCTGATTAATTATTATAGAGGTTAGCGCGGTATTGAATAGGGAAGATCCGCAGATTATAAAAATAAATTAAGGACAAATTTCGGGGAGAATGCAACAGTTCTCCCTTTTTTTGACTCTAATATATACGGAGGTGAGACGATGAGGTGCGACGCAAAGATATTTGCACAGATGTATGAAGCGGTGTATACAGATCTCTACCGCTTTGCACTGTGTATGATGAAGAATCAGCAGGAGGCGGAAGATGCAGTTAGCGAGGCGGTAGTCGCCGCGTATGAGAATATCGGGAAGCTTAAAAAGGAGGAAGCGTTCAAAAGCTGGATATTCACAATTTTATCCAATGTCTGCAGGAAAAGGCTTAAAAAAGCGGCAAAAGAACAGGAGCATTCACCGGGGGATGTATATTCCCGGATTCCGTCGCAAGAGATGGATCTTGGAATTGCAGTGGATGTGAGGAAGGCATTCTTTCTATTGGAAGAGGAGGAACAGATGATAGTAGGGCTGTCTGTCTTCGGCGGATATAACAGCCAGGAGATCGGCGAGAGTCTGAAAATGAATCCAAATACGGTGCGTTCAAAGAGAAGCCGTGCGCTTCAGAAGATGGAATGTGTATTGAGATGAGTCAAAGGAGGCGGTTGTATGGATAGAAGAGAACTAGACGTGCTTGACAGGCTAAGGGAGAAGACGGCGGACGTGGAGGCGCCGGAGAAGCTTAGGCCGGAGAATATCTGTCAGATGTTAGAAGAGAAGGAACAAGGACCGGAACGCGTTCAGAAAATAAAAAAGCGTACGTGGAAAGCCGGCGTTCTGGCTGCGGCCTGCGTGGCGGTTGTGTCGCTGGCCATATGGAAGATGCCGGGTGAGAACCAATATCTTTCGGATTCGGAAGTCGGGAGATCGTCTGCCGGAAGGAATGGGGATCAGTCAGGAGGGAATAAGGCATACGGAAATGATTCGGAGGATACGGATAACGGCGGCGGGGAAGAGATTGCCTGTGCGGAGGATTATTCTCAGGTATATGATTATATCAAAGCGTATGAGGAATCCATGAAGCAGGCATCCGATTATATGAAAACGGAAACTTATGAAGAAGATTTATTTGCAGGGGGGGCTAAGAGCAGTAATGCGGACAGAAGCACAGCGTCTGCGGAGACGGCGGACGCCGGGGAAGCCGAATATATCGCGGAAATGGGAGCTGCAGACGGTGCGTCCGGTGAGTATTCGGAGACGAATGTCCGCCAGGAGGGCGTGGATGAAGCGGATATAGTCAAGACGGACGGACGGTATCTGTATGTGCTGGAAGATAATAGTAGAGAGATTGCCGTGATCGACACCCAGGGACAGAAGATGGAGAAGGCAGCTTCAATTAGTTTGGAAGACAGGGGGGATGACTGCCGTATCTATGAGTTCTATGTGATGCCGGATCAGAAAAAACTGGCATTGATATGCGGCAGTATGGAGTCCCATTTCATGCTGGAGCGGTATCCGGGTTACATGGGGTCGGGAGCCCAGGAGATAACGACGGTAATCACTTATGATATTCAGGATCCGAGTCATCCGACGGAAGAAGGAGAAGTAAGCCAGAGCGGAAATTATAATTCGTCACGGATGGCGGACGGTTACTTGTATCTGTTCAGTGATTGGGGAATTAGTATCATGGATCATATGGAACCCAGAGATTATATACCTATGGTTAATGGGGAAAGTATGAAGGCGGAGAATATCTGTCTGCCTCCCGGCCGGGAAGCGTCCCGTTATGAGATCGTTACGGCAATAGATCTTAAGAAACCGAAGGAAGTGAAGGATAGTATAGCGTTATTCACCAAAGGCGGGCAGATCTATGTGAGCAATGAAAATATCTATTATTATGAAGAGGAATGGAAATACAGCGACGCTGTGAGCGATTGTGTTACTACAGTCCGGAAAGTTGCGTATAAGGACGGAGAACTGAAAGCAAAGATTCAGGGAGAATTCAATGGTTATCTGAACGATTCGTTTTCAATAGACGAATACAAAGGAAATCTTCGCGTAGTGACGACAGAAGGCGAGACGAATTCGGTGTATGTCCTGGATAAGAATCTGAAGAAGATCGGTTCTATCAAAGACCTGGCGGAAGACGAGAGAGTTTATTCCGCGAGATTTATGGGAGAAGTGGGTTATTTCGTGACATTCCGTGAGACGGACCCTCTGTTCAGTGTAGATCTGTCTGATCCGAAGAATCCGAAGATCGTCGGCGAACTTAAGATACCGGGATTCTCAGATTATCTTCATTTCTATGGAGAAAACAGACTGCTTGGGATTGGTATGAACGTAGATGAAGGCGCCCAGGTCACGGACGGAGTGAAGCTCTCCATGTTTGATATCTCGGACAAGACGGACGTAAAAGAGACGGATACCTATGTATTGGAGCATGTGTACAGCGCGGATGTCTCTTATGATTATAAGGCGGCGCTTATCGATCCTGGCCGAAATATTATAGGCTTTTCCGGATATAGCATGGGCGGAGAGAAGTATTTCCTGTTTGAATTCGATGAGGAAGAGGGATTTATCTGCAATATGGAAGAAGATATTAACGGAAACGGTATGAGCGGCACCAGGGGCGTTTATATCAAAGATACCCTGTATGTGGTGCAGGGCAATATCATCGAGGCATATGGATTGAAAGACTATAAGAAAGTGGGTGATTTGATTCTGTAAATAATTTTCACCTGTGCGGTTAGAACGTTAGTTTGAAGTACCTGCGCGCTGAAAATGAGTTTCTAAAAAGTAATGAAAGTCCGGAGACGTCATATCCCATGCACAAGGAAATGACGTCTCCGGACTTTCAGTTTCTTTCCTGAACCGAAGTTATCTGACCAGAGATATGCGGTCTTTTAAGACAGGTCCAAAGGTTACTGCGATGATGATCTTCGCCGTATCTCCTGGCAGATAAGGTAGAACGCCGATGGAAAGCGCGGCGGTAAAGGACATTTCCATCTGGAATGCCAGCCATGCCGTGCCGAAGATATAGGCGACGGCAGTTCCAAGGATCATTCCGGCGACGACCAGAAATCGTTTGTGAGCAAAGTGTTCTGCAAATATTCCTGCCAGTATAATCATGAAGATGAATCCGACCAAATAGCCGCCCGTAGGTCCTGCGAGTTTGGCGGGTCCGCCGGTGAATCCGGAGAAAACCGGAAGACCCACTGTTCCAAGCAGAAGATAGATAAGAAAACTGACGACGGCGCCTTTCCATCCAAGAATATAGATGCTGATCAGCAGGACCAGATTCGTAAGGGAGATGGGAACCGGGCTAATCGGGATTGGAATGGAGAAGGGCGCGAGGATACAGGTTATGGCGGTTGTCAGCGCGATTAAGACTAACCTTTGGTTTGATATTCTGTTGGCTGCGCCGTTTGTATTGGCAGTGTCGAGGGGTGTGATACGTTTCATGATGTTGAAGCAACTCCTTTCGATGGTCTGTGCAATACTTCTTTTGAAAATATTAGCGTATTTGCACGATTTTGGCAATAAAGTATTTGAAAATATTAGTACATTGAATAATTAATAATTGTCATCTTCACATATCTGTTCTACCGATAACAGTTATTTAATTTTCGATGTACAGTGCACTAGAAAAAGTATAAAAGAAACGGTGACGATTGTCAACTATAATATAATACGGGTTAACATTTGGTTTGATCTGCAATTTTCTAAATTGTATAAATTTTAAGAATAGAATATAAAAATCTGATAATTTAAGGTGAAATAATATATTATAATTTTTTTACAAATAAAATCAAAAATAGTATTGACAAATAGAAGCGGCAGTGATATCATATAACCAATCCAAAAGAAATCCAAAAAGCATTCCTGACGAGAAAGGGAATCGAGAAGGATATCCGGAAATAATTGTTTAAAAGGAGGCTTAATCCATTGGACAGTGTAAAAGAGACAATAATTCAATATGTTAGTGGTATGGCAGATAGAAGTTCCCATAGAGTAAGCCTTAACCATAGAGGATAGATAAACCGGTAAGCGAATGAGATAAAGAACCGGAGAAGAAGGATGCCGGATAAAATATGATTTCTGCAGACATATTGAAAAACGATACCACATTAAAGAATCAATCATATTAGAAAATGTGTGAAGAAACATTACCTAGTATAATTGCTTATCACCGTCATAACGGTCATACAGATAGCGGATGGATAATAATCTAGAGGGGTATATCCAGAGTTGGGGACATGTATACGGTAGAGTAAGGCGGAAGGGAACATAAAAATCAAAGAAGAATCCTCCGGTTATTAGAATATAAAATAAAACTTCATAAAAATATAAAGCGGCAGATTTGACGAGAAAATCAACAGATCTGACCGCTTTTATTTTCGCGGGACAATAAGGCGCACCTATGTGCAAAATATGCATATCTTATAATATATTATATAATCGGTTTTTTGATAATTTTAAACGTATATTTTTGACATTGCACATGGCGTATGATAGAATTATATCTGTAAAAATGTAGAATCATACAATTTTAACAAACTTTTTGAGGTGAGTAATTTGGATAAGTATGAATATAGGGTGAAAACAGAGCAGATGCAGGAGTATCTGGAGAAGAAGCAGTATAAGAAGGCAATGGAAATTGCAGATACGATTGATTGGCGCAGGGTCAAGAATGTAGGAACTTTGAATACGGTAAGCGAAATATATGAATATAACGGTGAATATCAGAAGAGCCGGGATATTCTGTTTGTTGCGTTTGATCGATCTCCGGGGAGCAGAAAGATCGCGTACAGGCTGGG
>CAJUFA010000007.1 GCA_910585725.1 uncultured Dorea sp.
CCTACAATCCAATCATTCTGGCTGATTACGAAGTCTTTTGTTTTAACTTCCTTATGAAATGTCACCTTTTAGTAGATTGTTTTTTTATAAAATTGTATAATCGGGTATAGGACTTTAAAGAATACCGTAGATCTGAGATTTAAATCAGTCGGAAAATATAAGAGTATGAAGGAATAATATTGTATGAAAGAATGTAAGACAATTAATTATTACAATTCAAATGCAAAGGAATTTGTATCTGGGACTGTATCGGTAGATTTTGAATCAATACAGAAAAAGTTTACGGACAGATTACCGGAGAAATCAGTAATTCTTGATTTTGGCTGTGGTTCGGGGCGCGATACAAAATATTTTATGTCAGAAGGATATCAGGTAGATGCGGTAGATGGTTCGATTGAACTATGCAGGTTGGCAAGGGAATATACAGGAATGGAAGTAGAAAACATATATTTTGATGAATTGGCGCAGGTCGAAAAGTATGATGGCATCCGGGCATGTTCTTCCATGTTGCATTTACCCTTAGATGACCTTACAGATGTTATGAGTAAAATGATAATTGCACTGAAGGTAATGGACTGCCAACCTACTGAAAAACCGCTCTTTCACAACGAAGGGCGGTTTTTTCATGGGCGCAGGGAAAGGGGGTATCCCTACTACCAGGGGGCTGTCGGTTAATAGATAGTCATGAACAGGGAGGTATGTGACTCGACGAGTCACATACCTCCCTATAATCGTCCCTATAAAAGAGAAAAAGAGCGAATCAGCCCCAAAGCACTATCCATGAGATGGGTTTTGTGCTATACTTGATTGAGTTATAAGTCAAGTAATTGAGAAGAGCGGCGGAGAGAAATATGCTGAAGAACAATATTGAAATGGATGTAAAGATGAGGTGTATCGAGAAGTCTACCACGCAGGCGAAGATTGCGGAGAATATCGGCACATCGCCGTCATATGTGAATAGGATCGTCCGCAGCAAGGAACAGATCATGAACAAGACATTTCTGGCCATGATGGAGGATTTGGGCTTTGATGTGGAACTGCATTATGTGGAGAGAGAGGAAAAGTAGAATGGCATCAAGCAAGGAATAATGGCGGAAAGATCGTCGGCGGGATATATGATGACCGATTCCTTGTAAAGCCTACAAAGTCAGCTTTGGTGAAAATGCCGGAAGCAGAATTGGAATTACCGTATGAAGGGGCGAAGGGAATGCTCCTTGCGGATGATGTGGAGAATAAAGAGTTTCTTCGGGAATTGTTGGAAGCAGTGTATGACGAACTTCCGGCTCCGAAAAAAAGAAGAAAGCGTAGGGTTCAGCATTGAAGCAATTAAAAGATAAAGAGTATGAGAAATTTCAACAGTACCTCTACAATAAGACGCATGGCTATATCTGGACACCGGACACGCAGGAACTGATCTGCAATGGAAACGATGGAGATCCGGAGCAGATCGGAAAACAGGTTCTGGGAATGGCAGTCAAGCTTCGGAATGAGCAGGTTTCGCATAGGATTTCCGATAAACATAAGAGCTATGTTATCCGCCTGCTCCGAAAGAATGAGGTGGACTTGCTGAAGGATTTCTTATATAAGGCGATCTTTATTCCAAAAGGAACGGAGCCGCCTGCGAGGGATATTATCGAGAAGCCTGAACTGCGTGTTTACACGGACGATTTTGGAACCAGAAAAGGCGATAACTGTCTGGTGGCGGATTTCGGCGGGAAAGTTGTCGGTGCGGTCTGGACAAGGATCATGGACGATTATGGTCATACGGATGAGGAAACGCCGTCCTTCGCGATTTCGCTTTACAAGGAATACCGGGGGCAGGGTATCGGCTCACAGCTTATGGTCAGGATGCTGGAACTGTTGAAGTGGCAGGGATATGAAAAGGCTTCTCTGGCGGTACAGAAAGCGAATTACGCCGTGAAGATGTATGAGAATGTCGGGTTCAAGACCGTCGATGAGAATGACGAAGAATATATTATGGTGTGCGAATTATGAGTAATACTATTCAAGATGAGTTGGAACTTGCGAAAAGCAAGATGATAGAAGAGGTTATATTTCAAGGGAAAACATTGGCAAAGCTGACTCGTGACAATGTGGCTATTGTAGAGGCGATGATTCGCAATGATTCTGCTTATATCCGTTCAACTGACATTAGTGTGGCTCCAGTCTATAATAGAAAAGGTGATGTGAAATATGGAGGTTCATCTGCATATTGGATGTCTCTGTTGAAAAGAGTTCTGATTGATAATGTATTGGATGGTGCATATACATATGAGGAAATCATTAAAGGCGCTGTGGAATCAGTAGATCGGGAAAACAGTACCCATCTGAATGCTGATAAGTGTGGAAGACAGGAGATTACAGAAAGGATATGCCGATTTGACCGGAAAGAGTTTGTTGAGTGCCTTAAGGATCCTGATTACAAGGGTATGGAGTTGATACGTGAGATATCCAGAAAAACATCAGCAGAGAAAAGAGCAAGAAGTAATCCTTCTTTTGCGAGTAAGTTTTGTCATTATGCATGTTTTTATGTTTTTGAAGGCACTGAGTATCAGGACAATTACTCTATCTACGATGGGATACTTAAAACAGTTCTGCCTTTGTATTTGGGATATTATAAGATAGTCCGAAAATATGATTTGGGTGATTATAAGGATTATAGGATGGCCGTTGACAGTATTAGAAAAGTCTCTGGAATAGAAATAAGTCGAAACGGGTTTGATCATTTGCTTTGGTATTATCATAAGGGAAGGCTGTGAATAGTGCTATCAATGAACTGAATTCGGATTTTGGAGCGGGAGGACGACACCATCGAAAAAACTTGAAAAACTTTTATTGTCCCTTAGAGGAATTTTGCATCAGAGGAATTGCATCAGTGGCTGTGTACAGTAATGCTGATGGTAAATTTTCAGAGGATAGAGAAAAAGCAATTAGGACGGGGGCTCCGTACTTATAAAGGAAAAGAGTTTTTGGCGCTAATCGAAACTACAGATATGGCAAAAGTCTATAAAATGCCTGTTTTGTATTCCTTTTATGACGCTTTCCGCAATCATATGAATGATATATTAGAATACCGGACGATGGATTACTATCGCAGGCGGTATGAGAAAGAGTAATTGGAGGCAAGACAGGAAATGGATAGAAGGATGAGGGATGAGGATTTCGAAATGCAGTTAAAAAAGGCAGAATGTCCGGCAAAGGTGGCGGAGATTGTGGAAAAAACGATAAAAGCCGTATATCCTCATTATTACCCGTCCGGTGCAGTACAATTTTTCCTTGATCTGCATAGCGAACAGAGGATCAGGGAAGCGCTTTCCATAGAAGACATTTATATTGCGGTGGTGCAGGGGGAGATAGTGGGAACCGGAAGCGTTCGGGGAAATGAAATCTGCAGGCTGTTCATTTTGCCGGAATATCAGGCGCAAGGTTATGGCGGCAGGCTGATGGATTTGCTGGAAGACATAGTTTTCAGGCGATATAAGACGGTACATATAGACGCGTCTTTTCCGGCGGAGGGCATGTATCTGAAGCGGGGGTATCGAATCAAAACTTATGAAAAAATTGAGACGGAGGGCGGGGATTATCTCTGTTATCATACGATGGAAAAGTGATCGTACAAAATGATAGTATAGAATTCCCATACCAATTCCGGGAAAAGGATAATTAGGAGAAGATCAAGTTTATGGCTGGCAGAAATATTTCTTATATGCCCTTGACGGCAACCCCATTCAGACACAATGATCAATACAGAGAAATAAGCCCCGCTAATTTGGAATTGGCAAAATATATCAGATGCTTTTGGGGGAGTGAAAAACCTTATCGGGGAGCCGGGGAAATTACCGAAGCCAGCGTGATCATCCCTGATACCTGTGTTGATATAATCTATCAGATCAATCATACAGAATCTACGGTTACCAGAGGTTTCTGCGGAATTAACGATACAAGTTTTCTATATCATGAATATATCAGACCTGGGCATCTGGTTTCAGTATTTGCGATTCGGTTTTATGCGTGGGGCGCCTATCCTTTTGCGGAAGACTCCCTGACAGATACCCTGAATAAATATTGTGGTCTTCCTTCCAGGTTTCGTCGATTGGACGAGATATTACGGCCGCAGTTACTGGAAAAGCAGACATTAGAGGAGAGGATTGCCATAGCGGAAGACATTTTCCAGCGGCAGTTATCTAAGATCAGACAGAATGATAACGTCGATAATGCCGTGAAATTGATTCTTCAGCAAAAGGGAGCCTTAAGTGTGAATATGCTGGCCCGGGAATGCTTTATCAGCAGCAGGCAGCAGGAACGGATTTTCCGTGAATATATCGGCATAACGCCTAAGAAACTCTGTAATCTCATACGCTATCAGTGTCTGTGGAATGAAATCTTGAGTAAGCCCGTTTTTTGTATTCAAGATGCAGTCTGCAGGTACGGATATACCGACCAGTCGCATCTGATGCGGGAATTCAAGCGGTATCATACAATGAACATAGAAGAGGCAAAAGTATGTGCTTACAAAGATGTCGGAAATATACAAGACATTCATTGCGAATCATAATAGTATGTTTATATTATTGACGAAAGAAGGGATGAACAATGAGAGAAGACGTGAATCTGAGCGTGTGCGGAACCGATTGCAGCGCCTGCTATTGTTATGGAAAGATGTGTTCGGGCTGCAACGACTTGAAAGGGAAGGTTTTTCATGTGCCGGAAGGTAAAGCATGCGCTATCTATGATTGTACAGCCAATCAAAAGAAATTGAAAAGCTGTGGAGAATGTGGTGAAGTTCCCTGTGATATCTGGAAGAAGACCAGAGATCCCAAGTATTCGGACGAGGAGTTTGCTGAAAATATCCAGATGCGCATACAGGCGCTGAAAGGGAATTAATATTCTGCCCCGATAAACAGGGGCAGATTTACAAACGACTTTTGAGTTTCATGACGACCATAGTAACAGCCGCCCAATATTGGGCGGCGCGCACATAATATACAATCGGAGATTAACGGGCATTTAAGCGTTTGTTTCAAGTAACTGACCTGTGATTGCTTTTACCGCTTTCTCTACGTTTTCCTTTGAGGTGGCAAGATTCATCCGGACGAAGGATGAGAATCGTTCTCCGCCGAACCAGTCGCCGTAGTCCAGAGCCAGGCGGCATCTCTTCTGTATGAAGTCTTTCATATTTTCCGGCTTTACATAAGCCTTCATATCAATCCAGCACAGATAGGTTCCTTCCAGAGGGGAGACAATTATTTCAGGAAGTTCCTGGGCGAAGGTATCTTTCACGAACAGATAGTTCTCATAGATGATCTCCTTGACTTCTTCAAACCACTCATGTCCGTCTGAATAAGCGGCTTCGGCGGCAATATATCCAAAAGCGTTTCCGTTTACGACTCGGAGACGCGTCACATATTCGTCCCACTTTTTTCGTAATACTTCATCCGGAATGATAATGACAGAATTCTGGCAACCTGCAAGATTGAATGTTTTAGAAGGCGCGGTGACAGTGATCATCATATCGTCATAGCTGCCGGCAGTAAAAGACGGGATGTGCGTATGTCCTGCAAATGTAAGATCCTGATGGATCTCGTCGGAGATCACGAAGACATGATGCTTCCGGCAAATATCGAATATTCTCCCGAGTTCGCTGCGGGTCCAGACGCGTCCCGCCGGATTATGAGGGGAGCAGAAGATAAACAGGGAAACGTGATTTTCCACGATCTTCTGCTCGAAATCTTCAAAGTCAATCGTGTATGCTCCTGACGTATTGATCAGATCAGAAGTAATCAGGCGGCGATGATTATTCTTCACTGCATCGAGGAATGGATAATACACCGGCGTCAGAACAATCACTGCATCTTCTGGTTTCGTCATCAACTGAGTGATCCAGTTGAATGCGGACACGACGCCAGGTGAGAAACGAATCCATTCTTTTTCAACGTCATAGGAGTGATATTGTTTTTCCCAGTTGATAAAGGATTGATAATAAGAATCCGGGATCTTGTAGTATCCGAATACACCCTGGGATACATAGGCATTTAAGGCTTCTGTTACACATGAAGGCGCCTGGAAATCCATATCGGCGACCCATAAGGGCAGCAGCCCTTCTTCTCCGAACATGCCGGATTGTTCGTCCCATTTGCTGCAGTTTGTATTTCTGCGGTCAACGTATTTTACCAGTGACATAGTAGTGTTCCTCCTAATTCCTGTTTTCTTGCCATAGTTATTATTTTCAAATTTATTCTTATAGTCTATCACTAACCGGACGGAAATTCAATTAACAAGAGAAAGGGGGAGTGATCTTATATTCGTTCCCGCAGCAAGATGTCTGAGAAGATATCATTTACTGAGGTTTTTTGTTCCTCTTAGCAGATGAGTTTGTGTTTTAGAAAAACTAAAAAATATAAAATATTTTAGTAAAACGGTTCAAATAAAAAAAGCTAGACAAAATGCAAGTGATAAAAACAGACGAAATAACCAAAAAAATTTAAAATCAATTAGTATAATTGACAATAATTAATATAAATGCTAAAATATAACTAAAATTAGTATTTAAATACTAAAAACAAAAAGGAGGGATGAAATTATGAGACCTAAGATCAGTGATTCGGAATTTGCATCAAGGCTGAATAAAGTTCAGAATTTCATGGAGGAGCATTCGCTTGATCTGGTCGTTATGTATGCGGACGATCGTTATGTATACGGACAGGCATATGCAAGATGGATGCTGGATTATCAGCCGCAATTTGAAGCGGCGCTGATTCTTGTACCTTTAAAGGGAGAAGCAGCGATTGTAACCGGAGCTGAATCAGTAGAATTTGCGTTACATACGTCCAGATGCGGACAGGTGTTTGCGGCCGAAGAATTCCTGCATCCAGATGAAGATTACCCCTATTGTGAGACAACGACGTTGGGACAGGTTGTACATAAATTAGAGGAATGTTCAGACAGGAAGATTCTCAACATAGGGGTTGCAGGAAAAGAATTTATGCCTTATGATTTATTTAAAAGAATTCTGGAAGAATTTGGCAGTGATCATGTGCAGGACGTCGGTGATTCTGTTACCATGTTGAGAGCGGTGAAGTCCGCCGAAGAAATTGAAGTAATCAGATATGCTTATCAGATTGCTGCAAAAGGGATGGAGACGGTTTACAAGAATCTGAGACAAGGCATAACAGAGAGGGATTTGGCTGCAGAAGCAGAGTATGAAATGCGGAAAATGGGATCGGAAGGAATGGGAATTGAGCTGATGCTGAATTCAGGGACTTCTAATACTGCGCCTGTACTTTCAAGGACGACGTTTCGTGAGATACAAAAAGGAGATTTGGTAGTGGCTACTTTGGCTCCGAGATATGAAGGATATCATGGAGCGATCGGAAGACCGTTTATATTAGGAGAAGCCTCGGAAGACATGAAGAAGTATATTGAACTTCTTATGTATGCGCAGGAGGAGACAGCAAGGCGTCTTGCGCCCGGCATGAGCGCGGAGGAGATGGACAGAATTTCCCGTCAGCATATGGAAGACGCAGGATTCGGGAGAAATTTTGCTTATTCGGCTATACATAGCGTCGGAGTTATAGAATTTGAGGCGCCTATTCTTTCGTCCAAAAGAAAAGTGACTGTGAAGCCAGGGATGATTTTCTCTATCGATATACCTCTGTTTTTAACGAAATGGGGAGGGATGCGTCTTGAGAATGGTTATCTGGTGACGGAAACAGGATGTGAGAGACTGAATCCATGGCAGAAGACATATATAAAACCGATCTGAAAAGACCGGTGATACACGGCCAATACAGACATAAGACGAGGAGGAATCCAGATGGAATTAAAAATGAAGGATATTGCCCAAAAGGCCGGTGTATCTGTTACAGCAGTTTCTTTTGCATTAAATGGAAAAGAAGGTATCAGTGAAAAAACGAGAGAAAAAATTCTGCGGATTGTGGAAGAGGAAGGTTATACGTCAAAAAAGCTGATTCAAAAAAAAGAAGAAGCTTCGAAACTTATCTTTCTTCTGTATCCTGTGAATAAAAAGGAAGAGGACAGTGAAAATATTGATACATATTCTTTCTATGAGATTATGCATAAAGTAGAGAAACAGATACAGGAGTATGAATATAACTTGTTTTTTAAATCTGTTTCCATGCAGGGAAATTTTAGAAAAGAGATTGAAAGCATTATTTCTCTTTATCAGATAGAAGGAATGATTGTCGTCGGGACACAGATGTCTTCCGCACAGATAAAGGCTATCCGGAATGTGAATATTCCGATGGTGGTGATAGATCGTTTTTTTAAAGAAATGAATATTGACTGCATAGCATTTGATAATTTTGCCGGGGCATATGCAGCTGTAACATATTTGATTGGAAAAAATCATAAAAAAATCGGGTATGCCGGAACGTATAGTGAAAATAAAAATCTGCTGGAGCGCCGTGAAGGATTTATGGCGGGATTAAAAGAAAAAGGAGTGATTCACGACCCGTCCTGCTGTATGTTTGATATCAAAGGAGAGGATGAAGAGCGTTGGGGGCAGCTTTTAGAAAATCCAAGACTTATGCCCAGCGCGCTTGTTGTAGAGAACGACTATTTGGCAATTGACGTGATTAAGGATCTTAGAGGAGCCGGAGTGAGGGTTCCGGAAGATGTGTCCATTATCGGGTTTGATAATAGTATTATAGCAGATTTGGTGGCGCCTGAATTGACGTCTGTAGATATTCCGTGGGATCGGCTGGCATCATTGGCGGTCAAGTGTTTAATGGAAAAACTGGAGGATGGAGCCGAGGAAACATTAAAGATAAGGATTTCCACTAAAATTGTCATCAGAAAATCATGCAGAGAACTATAAATGTGATTGATAAGGATTTTTTGTATCTATTTAGGAAATCGGTTTCCTTAAATGGATTCAGGTAGCAGAAAGAGCAAGTAAATTTTTTTACCCGTTTAGGGGAACGGTTTCCTAAGGAGGGAAAGTTATGACTACAATCATTGATGTTGCAAAGAGAGCAGGAGTATCAAAAACTTCAGTGTCCCGGTATTTGAATGGTAAAAATGACGGGCATATGTCGGAGAAGACAAAAGAGAGGATTATACAGGCAATTAAAGAATTAGACTATCAGCCGAACAGTATCGCCCGAAGTCTGAAGCAGAAATCTACCAATGTTATCGGACTTGTTGTAAACGATATGAGTAATCTCTTTTTCCTGGAAATTATTAAGGGAATTGAGACAGAACTGAAAAACTCAGGATATAACCTTTTGATCTGTAATTCAGACACTAATATAGAAAGAGAACTGGAATGCCTGAAGATGCTTGAAAAACGCCAGATAGACGGTGTAATTCTGATCGGAATGAATATGCCGGTAACGCATATCGAAAAAATTCATACAGAATTTCCCATCGTACTTATGGAAAGAGAGCCGGGGAAGACGGAGCTGGATTCCGTAAGGATTGATAACAAAGTAGGAGCTTATGCGGCAGTCAGCCATCTGATCGAACGCGGTCATACGCGGATTGCTCATATTGCGGGACCCAGCATCGCGGCTATGGCGGTAGAGAGGAAAGAAGCTTACATACAGTGTATGAAAGATCATGGTTTAAAGACGCTGCCCCAATATATCGTATCAGGAAATTATAAACTGGAAAGTGGTTATGACGGTATGCAGGCTCTTATGGCGTTAGAGGAGAAACCAACGGCAGTTTTTTGCGCCAACGATTATATGGCGATGGGGGCGCTGCGGTTTTTGATGGAGCATGGATACAGAGTACCTCAGGACGTTGCTTTGGTAGGTTATGACGATATCGTCGTATCTAAGATGGTGACGACTCCGTTAACAACAGTAAGACAGCCTGTAAAGGAATTGGCAGGTATGGCGGCCCGGCTTTTGATTGAAAGAATAGAAAATAAGGAGAGCAGAGAGCAGAAAGGACAGACAGTCATTATGCAGTCGGAGCTGGTTATAAGGGCGTCGTCTTAGGAAATCAGGAAAGGGGAAGGAGGATGTTAATACGGGAAATATGATGAAGGACCAGTGGAAAAATCTGATTGATTACGGGGTAAAACCAATGGGGTCCAAGAATTTATACAGAGCGGGAATATATCTGAAGGGAATTATGGAAACAATATGCCGTGACGTATCAATTTATGAATATCCGGAGGAGGGGTGGGAACCAATTTCATGGGAGCTTTCCGATGAGAGGGGGAAGAAGATACAGGCGTATCCTTTTTTGGAAAGTGGTTCTTGCGATAAGTTTGAGGGGTATGTAAGGTATGCGGGATGTCATAGAGTTTGGGATATGTATGTCTGGAAGAGGTACATGCTTGCGGGAGAAGACGGGGAAATCAAGGCATATGTTACTGTCAGGGGCAACGGAAACGCGATACCCCAGATGCTGTTTGCGAAAGGGGAACTGCCGCATTTTTTGGTAGGAGCAGAGGACGAAAAGACTCTTGAGGAAGCAAGAGTAGAAAATAGGAAGATCAGAGGGAGTATACGAACGAGAAAAGCCTGCCGTTCAGTGTGCCGTAATATATCCGGATATTTGGGGGAAGGAGATGAGAAGGTAGTCCTTTGCGCTCATTATGATACTGTGTATTCTACCTGCGGAGCATACGATAATGCGGCGGGAGTCGCGGTCATACTTGAAGCGGCGCGAAGAATAAAGAGTTATAAGTTTCATTCAAGAATACAGCTTCTGCTGACGGACGGAGAAGAGTTTGATCTAAGAGGCTCGAGACATCAGGCTGTACAGGATGAAGAAAATATAAATTTTGTGTTGAATGTGGACGGAGTCGGCAGGGAAAATGTGTTGGAAGTATGGAGCGGACCGGAAAGTTTTGAGAGAAAAATCAGGGCTGTTTTGGACAGAAGCAATGAGGACTTTCATGCAGAGTATATTTGTCCTCCGCCTCCGGGCAGCGATCACGCTCCCTATTATGACAAGGGAATAGACGCCTGTATGTTAACGTTTAATGATCAGGGAATCCTACATACGCCTGAAGATATATATGAAGAAAGTAAACTGAAAAATATGGAGAAAATGGTAAATATTGTGATAGAAGTCTTAGAAGGACTTCATGTGATTGAAAAGATGTAAAGGAGAACGCATATGAAAAAGATGAAAAAAATGTGGGCAATCATGTTAGTAGTTATGATGACTGTTTTGTTGGCAGGATGTTCGGAGGAAGGAGCAGGGGAAAAGGCTGCCGAAGGAGAAGAAGCGGACTCAGGCGGGAAGAAGGTTATAGGAGTTTCTTTAATGACGCTGCAGTATGAGTTTTTTCAGGATCTGAAAGCAGGAATAGAAGAAGCCGCCGGAGAGGATTATGAAATCGTATTTAATGATCCGAATATGAATATGCAGGAACAGATCGACGCGATTGAAAATTTCTGTGCTCAGAAGGTGGATGCAATTATCCTGACATGTGTAGACGGAGACGGAATCATTCCGGCGCTTGATACATGCGAGGAAGCAGGAATCCCTGTTGTGACTGTAGATTATAAACCAAGCGGAGGGACTTACGAGACATATATTGGTTCAGATAACTTTTTAGGCGGACAACTTGCGGCTAAATGGGCTATGAATAACGTACTTCAGGATATAGAAGATCCTCATATTGCGTTCCTGTACAATCCTATGTCTATTGCCTCTGTAGAACGTATTGACGGATTTAAAGATATTCTTGAAAAAGAAAAGCCGGGCGCCAAGATTGTGGCGGAGCAAGGAGGAGATTCCAGGGAAGCATTTATGGGCATTATGGAAGACGTGCTGATGGCGAATAACAGGGTGGATATCGTATTCTCTTATAGCGCGGACGGCGGATTGGGATCTTACGACGCGATACAGACGTTAGGAAGAGATGATGAAGTATCGGTAATGGGATTTGACGCGTCGGCTGAAGAACAGACGGTAATTAAGAAAGACGGATGTTATAAAGGCAGTATTATTCAGTTCCCGGATAAGCTCGGCGCAACATGCGTGGACAGCGTGACAAAAGTATTGAACGGAGAGACATTGGAGGATGAAATTGCCGTAGAAGTCGGTGTGTATACTGCAGATGGAATCGTCTATGCGGCAGATTTATAAGAAGTAAAGGATGAGGTATATGGATAAAAAATATATTCTTGAATTCCAGAATATCTGTAAATCATTTATTGGTGTGAAAGCGCTTTCGGATATCAGTTTTAAGATCAGACAAGGAGACGTTCATGCTTTATTGGGCGAAAACGGAGCCGGTAAATCGACGTTAATGAAGATATTATCTGGCGCGTATACAAAAGACGAAGGGAAAATATACTTTGAAGGTCAGGAAATTCATCTCAAAAGCGCTAAAGAATCAGAGAAACTTGGAATTTCTATTATTTATCAAGAGCTGAATCTGATCCCGGAGCTCTCTGTCGCAGAGAATATTTATCTGGCAAGGCAGCCGTTAAAGAAGGGGATTATAGATTGGAAAACCATGAATAAAGACGCGGAAGATATGCTTGGCAGTATTGATATGAAGATACCGCCGAGAACCAAAGTGGCGGCGTTAAGCGTGGCTCAAAGGCAGATGATCGAGATAGCGAAGGCGATCTCAATTAATGCAAAGCTTGTTATTATGGACGAGCCTACATCCGCTTTGACAGACAGTGAAACACGAAAACTGTTTAAGGTTATACAATCTCTTAAAAGCCGCGGAATTACGGTTATCTATATCAGTCACAGAATGGAAGAAATATTTGAAATATGCGATTCCTATACGATCATGAGAGATGGAAGGTTCATCAGTTCCGGAGATATAAAAGATGTTTCAACAGACAAAATTATAGAAGATTTAGTGGGAAGACCTCTGACACAGGTCTTCCCGGAGAAAAATAATAAAATCGGTGAAGTGGTTCTGGAAGCAAGGGATATCAGCAACGGAAAGGAAGTAAAAGGCGTATCCTTTAATCTGAGGGAGGGAGAGATCCTTGGTTTTGCCGGACTTGTAGGAGCCGGAAGAACAGAAACATTAAAGGCGGTATTCGGCGCGGATAAACATGCAAAAGGAGAAGTGACATTATATGGAAAGCAGGTCGGAATCAAGTCGCCGAAAGACGCCATTCAATATGGAATAGGTTTTCTTCCGGAGGACAGGAAAAAGGAAGGATTGGTTACAGAACTGTCTGTTCTTGATAACGTAGTGATGGCGAAACCAGAGAAAGCGATATCAAAAGGCGTCTTCTCCGCGGCAAAAGCGCGGGAAATCTGTGTCAGATTCATTCGGGAGCTTATGATAAAGACGCCGTCGGAATCTCAGAAAACCAAGTATTTAAGCGGGGGTAATCAACAGAAAGTTGTTTTGGCCAAGTGGTTGAATTGTGAACCGGGGGTTATTATTTTGGACGAGCCTACAAGAGGGATCGACGTCAATGCAAAGATGGAGATTTACAATATTATCGTCAAATTGGCGGAACAAGGCAAGTCGATCATTCTGATTTCTTCGGAAATGCAGGAGATTATAGGACTATGCGACAGAGTAAATATTATGTTTGAAGGAAGGATTTCCGGAGAGTTATCCAGAGAGGAACTGACTCAGGAAGAGATCATGAAATATGCGACAGGAGGGAGTTCTTTATGAATGAAAAAGTGAAAAAGGAGAGAAAGTGGAATTGGAATGATTTTGCGATTCTCATTATTCTGGTAGTGCTGATCGTTATAATGGCTATTATAAATCCGGTTTTTCTGACTTTGAATAATATAATGAATATTGCAAGGCAGGTATCTATTGTAGCGATTGCAGGTATAGGCATGACATATGTCCTGATTTCAGCGGAAATCGACCTGAGCGTGGGATCTTTGGTAGGTTTGACCGGCGTAATAGCGGCTATGGCAATGAAGGAGGGAATGCCTATAGCAGTCGCGTGTCTTCTGGCGATTGCGGTCAGTGTTTTCTGTGGATTCATGAATGGAGTCATACACACATATGTAAAGATACCGTCGTTCATTGTAACTATGGGTATGATGAATATTGCGAGAGGAGCGGTGCTGGTACTTACAAATTCTTATCCTGTAACCGGTCTTCCGGAAGAGTTTAAAATGTTGGGAAGAGGTTATATGCTTGGAATTCCGATTCCGGTAGTTCTCATGTTTGCCTGTTATATAATAGGATATTTCGTACTGAAATATATGAAGTTTGGCCGCAGTATCTACGCGATCGGCGGAAATATTGAAGCTGCCAGACTCTCAGGGATTTCGGTATCTAAGAATAAGGTATTGATCCATACGATCTGTGGTTTGACGGCAGGAATTGCAGGCGTTGTTCTTGCGGCAAGATTATTTTCCGGACAGCCAAGCGCAGGAAACGGGATGGAGTTAGACGCGATTGCGGCGGCGGTTATAGGCGGAACAAGTACGGCCGGCGGGAAAGGCAGGCTGTGGGGAACTCTGCTTGGCGCGCTGATCCTTGGAATTATTACAAACGGAATGAATCTTATGAATATCTCAACGAACTGGCAGTACATCATGCAGGGAGCGATTATCATTGTAGCGGTTGGACTAGACAGAATTAAGAATAATGATTGAGGATAAATATATGGATAAGACAGATAAGATAAAAGAGGCGGTAAAAAATAACGAACAGGAATATTTGGATTTTTTAAGGACGCTTATAGAATTTGATACGTCTGTAATCAGACATGGGGAAGACGGGCAGGAATATGCGGCGCAGAAATGGGTAGCGGAATATCTTGAAAAGATGGGATGTCAGGTTGAAATGTTTGAACCGGATAACGAGAAGATGAGCCGTTATCCGGGATACAATAAAGGACATTCTTATAAGAACAGACCGAATGTAGTGGGAATCTATAAAGGTACGGGAGGCGGAAAGTCTTTGATTCTGAACGGACATATGGATACGATGCCGTCAGGCGATCTGACGTGCTGGAAATATGATCCGTGGAAATTAACAGAAGAAGACGGGAAATTGTACGGACTTGGCTCGGATGATATGAAAGGAGGACTTTCGTCGGCGATTCTTGCTCTTAAGTTGGTACTGGAATCAGGATACCGTCCAAAAGGAGATATTATTATTCAAAGCGTCGTGGATGAAGAGGGCGGAGGCAATGGAAGCCTGGCCTGCGTAGACAGGGGATATCAGGCTGATGGAGTGATCATTGCGGAAGGAACTAATATGGAAGTATTTCCTGTTAATCGGGGAGCATGGCTTGGAGAAATCGAGGTAGACGGAAAGCCTATTCATGCCAGTCTGAAGGGGTTTGGGGAAAGCGCGATTGATAAGATGATGAAGATTATCGGCTGCCTCTATGAGCTGGAATCAAAGTGGATGTCTACAAAGCGGCACCCGCTGCTCGCGCCGCCCAGCTTTAACGTGGGTTACATACAGGGAGGGCTTGTGGCTTCCACGGTTCCGGAACACTGTGTTATAAAATTTGAGATCGAGTATTATCCGACAGAATTTGACAAATTTGGAAGGAAGATAAGAGTAGATAAGGATGAAGTGATAAAAGAAGTAGAAAATTATATTATGGATATGGCGAAGGGAGATCCATGGATGAAGGATCATCCGCCAAGAATTCAATGGTTCCAGGATTGCGCGCCGTTTGAGACAGATACGGATGATCCGTTGGTGCAGACTTTGGCGGACGTAGCCGGTGAGATGATCGGAAAGCGGGTGATCACAGGGATGTCTGCGGGATGCGACGCAAGACATTTTACGAATATAGCAGGGATTCCGACAGTAGTATTTGGACCGGGCAGCTGCCATAACGCGCATGTGTTTAATGAATATCTTCCGAAAGATCAGTATCTTGAGGCAATTGAGATATTTGCAAAGATGATCGTCGAATGGACAAAATAGGGGGAAAGTATGGAGAAATATAAAGTATTATTTATCGGGGAATCCTGGTTTTTTACAACGACCGAGACAAAGGGAACGGACCAGTTCACGGTAGGAGGATATCAGACAGAGATTGAAAGAGTCAGGGAGTATATGCAGGATTATGCAGATATTACCCACATTCCGGCTCATTTGGTGCCGGAGCTGTTTCCGGTATCCGTAGAGAAATTGAAGGAATACGATATAGTTCTGATCAGCGACGTGGGCGCCAATACGTTCTTGCTGCATCCGGATACCTTTTTTCAGAGTAAGAAAACAATCAATCGTCTTGAACTTATAAGGAGTTATGTCGGGCAAGGCGGAGCTTTCGGGATGATAGGCGGTTATATGACCTTTATGGGAATCGAGGGAAAGGGTCGGTACAGAGGGACGCCTTTGGAGGAGATTCTGCCGGTATATATGAAAGATCATGATGACAGGCAGGAAATTCCGCAGGGATTTCAGCCGGTTCTTACAGTCGAGGGATATTCTATAATGAAAGAATTGAAGGGAGAATGGTCTTATCTCCTGGGATACAATCAGACAGAGGCGAAGAAAGAGGCGAAAGTTTTAATGAAATACGGAGACGCCCCTATATTGGCGGTCGGCGATTACGGAGAAGGAAGAACCTTTGCGTGGACAAGCGATTGCGCGCCGCATTGGATGCCGGAAGAGTTCTGCAAAAGCGAGCCAAATAAAAAAATGTGGCTGAAAGTTTTTGAGTGGTGTGTGCAGAAGAATAGTAAATGAAAAATGAATTTTTAATTGGTTTATTATAGAAAAGACAGGAAGGCAGGGTGTGAAATGTCTGACAGATATAAAGAAGCTCAGAAGATATATGAAAAAATCGGAGTGAATACGGAAAAAGTCCTTGATGAGATGCAGAATCTGGAGATTTCTATGCATTGTTGGCAAGGAGACGATCTGAACGGTTTTGATAATGAGGGACCATTGTCGGGAGGGATACAGGCAACCGGGAATTATCCGGGGAAAGCGGTAAATGCCCCGCAGCTGATGCAGGATCTTGACCAGGCGTTCGCTCTGATTCCGGGAAAGAAAAGGTTGAATTTACATGCCAGTTATGCGGTTTTTGAAGAGGGAGAATGGGTTGACCGTGATCGTCTGAAACCGGAGCATTTTAAGGCATGGCTGGAGTATGCAAAGAAGAGAGACATAGGGATAGATTTTAACGGTACGTTTTTCTCTCATAAATATGCGGAACAATTTACACTCTCCAGTAATGATGAAGAGATCCGTCGGTTCTGGGTCAGGCACGGGCAGGCTTGTATCAAAATCGCGGAGTACTTCGCGGAAGAATTGGGAGGGCAGTGTCTTTTGAATATTTGGATTCCGGACGGATATAAAGATATACCGGCAGACAGATTAGCTCCCAGAGAGCGTCTGACCCGATCTTTGGATGAGATTTTATCCATAGATTACGATAAAGAGAAGGTACAGGTAAGTCTCGAATCGAAAGTATTTGGAATCGGATTGGAGTCCTATACTGTGTGTTCCAGCGAGTATTGTATTAATTATGCCGCCACGCGGGGAATCCTGGTTCTGATGGATAACGGGCACTATCATCCCGCGGAAATGGTTTCTGATAAGATCTCCGCTATGCTTCCGTTCCATGATAAGATGGCGCTGCATTTGACGAGAGCGGTCAGGTGGGATTCGGATCATGTCGTGTTGTTTGATGATGAGATAAAGGAGATAGCGAAGGAAATAGTAAGGAATGACGCATTGGACAGAGTGTTTATCGCGACAGATTTTTTCGACGCCAGTATTAATCGGATCGCGGCATGGGTAGTCGGAATGAGGAACATACAGAAAGCGTTCTTGTATGCAATGCTTCAGCCGGAATCTGTTTTAAAAGAACTTCAGGAGAAAGAAGGATTTACAGAGTTAATGATGCTGCAGGAAGAATTGAAGTTCTATCCTTATCAGATCGTTTGGGAAGAATTTTGCAGGAGAAATTATGTAGAGGCAGGAAAAGAATGGTTTGACCGTGTGAGAGAATATGAGGAATCGGTTCTGGTAAAAAGGGGTTAAAGAGGAAGGTGCCAGACTGGAAACATGGAATTACCGGGGCGGCGCTTTCCCTGGCGCATCGAAAATGTTATACTCTCAGTGTACAGAAGAAGGAAGTATTCCTTGTATACTGGGAGTATTTTTTATACCCGTAGGAGCACATTCTAAGAAGAGGAAGGAGAAGGAAGAGATGGCGTTAGGTGAAAATATACGGAAGCTGCGGGAAGAGGCGCAGCTTACCCAGCAGCAGCTGGCAGAACGGTTATATGTTTCCAGGCAGACAATTTCGCGCTGGGAAAGCGGTACGAGATGCCCGGATCTGATTACGGCAAAGAAGCTTGCGATGGAACTTCAGATATCTCTGGATGAGCTTATCTCAGATGAAGAGATAAAGAATATGGAAGATATGAAAAGTCTGTACTTCTGGCGGAAGCCGAAGTGGGAGGAAAGACAGAGATTGAAGGAATATAGCGGCAGGTTGTACAGGGCGCTGAATATCGTTGGCACGATATATCTTACGATTCTAATTTTATTTTCGTATCAGTTAAGAGAGAGGCCCCCAATATGGTGTACAATAACAGGAGCCGGAATTGTGGCGGCCATATGGATTCTGATCTGTATCGTCAATAAGAGATTAGAGAAATTAGAGAACGGATAGAACAAAGATAAGTAATAAAGAGAGGAATTCTTTCATGGATAAAATTAAAAAGACATGGGAAAAGGACGGTTATGTTCTAAGACCCGCAAAAAAAGAGGATGCTTGGAGTTATTACCGGCATAATTTTAATCCCCTTGACTCGGAGGTCGCGCGTCTTACAGGCAGCAAAACATTTTTTACCTGTGACGAGGTTGTACAATTTTTTCAATCCGTCGTTGATGACGAGAACCGCTATGATTTTTTGATTATTGATCCTGACGGAAATATTATCGGCGAGAGCGTGATTAATGAGATTGATTGGGAACTGCGGAGCGCAAATTTTCGCATTGGAATTTTTCACAGCGATGTCCGCGGGAAGGGAATTGGCTCCTGGGTGATCCGTATGACTTGTGGGTTTGCTTTTGAACATCTCCATCTGCACCGTCTGGAATTGAATGTATTTTCTTTTAATCCGAGAGCTGAGAAAGCATATCTTAAAGCTGGTTTTAAGCGTGAAGGCGTATTGAGAGATGCGGTAAAAGACGGTGATTTTTATGCCGATAATATTTTGATGGCAATTTTAGAGGATGAATGGAGAGAACTTCAAAACCGAAGCAATACATAAAAGATACTTTACGAAATACCTGTTATCCGTTACAATGGATAATGTCAAATTTTTATTTAAAAATAAGGAAAAGAGGAAACAAATATGGCAAATCCAATTGTAACATTTGAGATGGAAAACGGAGATATCATGCAGGCGGAGCTGTATCCGGAGATTGCGCCGAATACGGTGAACAACTTTATCTCTTTAGTAAAGAAGGGGTATTATGACGGGCTGATCTTCCACAGGGTAATTAACGGCTTTATGATTCAGGGCGGATGTCCGGACGGAACGGGTATGGGTGGTCCTGGATATAACATTAAGGGAGAATTCAGTCAGAACGGCGTTGACAATGATCTGAAGCATACGGAAGGCGTGCTGTCTATGGCAAGAGCGATGCATCCGGATTCAGCGGGTTCGCAGTTCTTTATCATGCATAAGAATTCTCCGCATCTTGATGGTGCTTACGCTGCGTTCGGCAAGATTACAGAGGGTATGGACGTCGTGAATAAGATTGCGGTTACGGACACGGATTACAATGACAGACCGCTGGAAGAACAGAAGATGAAGAAGGTGACGGTGGATACCCAGGAAGTGGATTATCCGGAGCCGGAGAAAGAATAATGGAACGGTTTTATCAGAATACGGCAGCCAGGACGCTTCTGGCTTTAGTGTGCTGCGCCTTATGGGGCAGTGCATTTCCATGTGTGAAGATAGGGTACGAGTTATTTCATATAGAAGACGCAGGAAGCCAGATCCTGTTCGCGGGATACCGTTTTTTCATGGCGGGTGTGTTCACATTTCTTCTGGGATGTGTACTAAAGAAACGTATCATAACGATGAAGAAATCTTCTGTTCCGTATGTATTCGGTCAGGGGCTCCTGCAGACGACGATCCAGTATATCTGTTTCTATATCGGTCTGGCGCATACGACGGGCGCCAAAGGGTCCGTAATTAATGCGTCGAATACGTTTTTCTCGATCATAGCGGCACACTTCTTGATGAAGTCGGAGAAACTGACTGTCCGTAAGGTTATAGGATGTCTTGTAGGTTTTGCGGGAATCATAATCATTAATCTGGAGCCGGGAGCATGGAGCAGCGGCTTTTCCTGGCTGGGAGAAGGGATGGTTCTCGTGTGTGCGTTTTCCTACGGAATGAGCAGCGTGACCCTTAAGATGATATCTGACAGAGAGGAGCCTGTGACGATTACGGCATATCAATTACTGTTCGGCGGCGCGGTTCTTTTCGCGATCGGCGTCATGGCCGGCGGGAGGGTGCAGGGATTTAACATGCGGTCGACATTATTGCTGCTCTATATGTCATTATTGTCAACGGTGGCTTTTAGTATCTGGGCGGAACTGCTGAAATATAATTCTGTGGGAAAGGTGGCGATCTTCGGATTCAGTATTCCGATCTTCGGAGTGGCGTTATCGGCAGTCTTTCTTGGAGAGCAGATGGCGTCTGTGAAGAATCTTGCGGCGCTTGTCTGCGTAAGTATCGGGATTATAATTATAAACCGGCGGGGACATGAGGCCGAAAGCGTGTCGTAAAAGGCACAGAGGGAAGGGCCGTTTTGAACTTTTTGTGCAATATTAAAAATCAAGGAGGGAAATCATATGCTTACATGTACTTATATTGTAGAACGGATAGACGGTGATTACGCGATGCTAAGAAGGGAGGATGAGGCGGACGCGGATGCGGAACCGAAGATGGTGGCGCGGGCGCTGCTTCCTCCGGAGATTATGGAAGGGACAAGATTATTATACGAGTATCTGCAGTACTCTATACTAGCATAACCTACATAGATTAATCATATGTTTCGTTGGTCTGTTTTTAACGACATACAGCAGTTTGAATGAGCTGGCTGTCTCTAGCGTGAATTTCATGATTTTTACACAAAGAAGCCTGAGAAGCATTGTATTTCAAGGCGTTCTTAGGCTTCTTTGTGTGGTGTGTATATCTTTTGATCAGTCCGGATAGACCGGCTTTAATGTAACATCTCCGATCTTACCAAAACTTGTCATGAGATAACTATTCAATTATTTCTCCGATTATAAAGAAGATTAGCTAATTCGCCTTGGATTAATGTGGCCTCATTATTAATCAACTCCCTATTAAAACCATTGTGTATACCTCTTACTTTTGTGTCCGTTGGTGTATAAACCGGAGAACCGCTTTGACCAGAAACAGTATCTAAAGTATGTAAAAAAGAATGTTGATACAATGTTTGACACACACCATAACAATGCCACATTTCAAATTGAGGTTTGTCTTCAGGATACCCTATAGATTGTATTCTTATCCCTGGACTAATTGATGTTGCCCAACCAAAATATCCAAAATTATTTCCTATATTTGATCCAACTTCAAAAACTGCATAATCATTGTTAACATCTCCAAGCATATAATCAACAGATGCATACACATTTGTGGCTATATACCCATTAGCTGGACCTATTGCTCCATTTAGCGCTGGATAAAATACTATCTTTGAAGCATATCCTCCTCTTTTTGAATTATAAACCATATGCCCTGCTGTCGCAATATCATTTGGTCCAAATAACCATCCTGTTCCCCTTGATACATCTCCGCTATTCCATGTTACTTCTAATAATCCGACTCCTCTAAAAGGCATCATAGAATTTGATAATTCCGTAGGCACTCGACTTCTTTCATCAGATCCAATAATATTTCTACCCTCAACAATACCCTCTCCATCTGGTATGAAAGCTTCTGCTTCATCTATTACGGGAATCTCTATAGTAGATATTTCGCCCGTCGAAAAATCTTTTTTTCCACCAAGAACACTTCTTCTTCTGAATTTTCACTCGCAACTCCAGAAATGTAAAAAGTATTAAATAATATTGTCATGATAAGCAAAAATATTCCTTTTTTCTTTATATTCATTCCTCCTCTTCAAGCTCAATATTCGTCACATCCACCAAAATTCCAGGCGAGGACTCATGTGTGTATCCGCTATATGTGATTTTTACTATATCATTTATTTGAAAATTTTCTATACATTCTAAATTTTCAGTACCGGCTTCGTATATTCTATTATCCGCCAATTCCACTATCAAATAATTGTCGTATACTTCTAGTACTCTTCCTTTTACTTTAGGTAATACAAAGGTATGATCTTCTTCATTGGTTATTTCTATGGAATCTTTTTTCGTGCTAAAAATAGAGCCACAGAAAATTGCCACAAATAGCAATATTACCAAAAAACAAGGCAAGATTTTTTTGAAATTATTCTTAATATTAGAAATCATACTATATTTTTTCCTTCTCTTAATCGCTGAATATGTTCCTCAATTCCCTCAGGCTTTTCAACCTTGTGTGAGAAAATTGGCATGCTTGTTTTAACACTATTCTTCGCCAAGCATTCTGCCAATCCCTCAATTCCTTTCATTACGCTTTGTTTTACCTTCATATGCTTTTCCTCCTATTAATGATAATCCTTGTACCAAAGCAACAAACATAATAATAATCCCCAATTGATTACTGATAAACAAACCGCTCAAACAAACTCCAAACACGACTAATATAACACTGATTTTAATATTTAACAATTCTTCTCTACTTGCCTCCAAGTACTTTTCATCCTGCGGTACATAAAGGAAATAAACAAATGCAGTTCCAAAAAGAATTGTAGCAAAATGCTCATTTGTAATAAACAAATATTTCGATAAGATAATCGGTGAAAATATCATACATCCAGTCAAGATCAGACAGCCCAAATCTGACTGTGAATGATAACCTCCAGATAATATCCGCAAAACCGCTAAAGTAACTACTGCTATTACTGTTTCTGGAGGTATATTACATATGAACCCTATAATCAAATAAATTATCAATTTTATAAAGTTATTAAAAAAACTTCTAATCCATATGTAATTATTATTCGTTCTGCTTCCGAATATCTCCTATATTCATCCATCTTCTCAACAAAGCATACTGCTATTACGTGTGTATAGTCTCTCATACAGCCTCCTTTCTGTGTATGATTTTATCCAACCCTTTTTTCAAAATCAATCCCTATTCCATGAACGTAAACTTTTTGAGCATGAACGCTAGAAAACAGGAATCTCTAACCTCTGGATAAACATTCCCTGCTCTACTTTATACTCGTGCGCCATGTCTTCATGCACCTGAAGCAAAGATCGGACCGAATATAAACCCAATCCGCGTCCTTCACCTTTGGTCGAATAACCTTTACAGAATATCTTCGATAAGTCTGGCTGATTCTCACAATCATTCATAACCTGAAAAAGTATCCGATCATCCATCTTCGCTATGATAATGCAAAGTATGCCTTCCCTTTCTTCTACCGCTTCAACCGCATTGTCGATAAAAACACCTAAGATACGGATTAAGTCAGAAAGCCCTTCATACACCACATTCACATTCTCTGATATCTCTACATGTACTCGAACCCCTTTACCTAATGCTGCCAATATCTTTTCAAACAATAAACCTTTTATCTCCATCGGTTGGATATTTTTGAGATACTGCCATGCTTGCATTTCATCCAGCTTACTGTAAGCCGGTCTTTTTAGCTGTTGGTCAAAATATACCTGTAATTCTTCCAAACGATTTTCATGAATAAATCCAGCCATAGTAGACAGCATATTTTTGTAATCATGTCTAAATATCCGGGTTTCTTCCACTATATTTTCCAGACAAGTAATATAATCCTCCAATAATTGCTGTCTTTTTAACTCAGCATTTTTAGATTCCTCATATTGCACATGTTTCGTACATACGACAATTAAGTAATTACTTATCAACATACATAGAACAAAAAGAAAGCCATTAAATTGTATTGCGTAATCGCTATATCCAGTCCTTTCTCCCCATGACATTGATGCTTTCCTGCCACGGACTGGATATAGATGATATCCTCTATAATAATATTTGTTACCTTTCCTCCGCTCACAAGTATGATTGTCGCTTTATTCCTCTTATCACACAGATTATTCAACTTCTCAAAGATACGGTCCAATCTCTTTCGCAGACATTCATTGAGTCCATTCTGCTGAAAATATTCTGGCTCTTTGACCACATAATCCAGAACCTCCAGATTATATTCAAATATCTTGTATGCCAAATGATCGCTTGAAGTCAGGAATACGACAGCGTATTTATTGCTCAGCCATTTCAGTCGCCGTGCCAGGTCGAATCCGTCCATATCATACCCATCCAACTGTACATCTATGAAAAAGACGGCAGGCTGATAATAATCATGTAACTCTGCCATAATATCCTCCGGATCCTGTTTTGCTGCTGCAATCCGGGCGTCTATTTTCTGATCCGCAATGTACTCCGTTATCATATCTCTAATACAGTTTAACTGGACTTCTTCATCTTCACATATGTATATATGCAACATTCTTCATCCCTCTGTTCCTTGATTAGATAGATTCAGAAACCGTAATTCACTTTTCAGCCTATGTCAAAAATGATAATGGATTTTCCTGCTTTTCGCAATAGATATCTAAATTAAATATGACAGGATAAGTCTATTCTCTCTTTATTCTTTTTAAGCAAATATTTTCCAAATGATATACTGCATCCATATTTCCATATTTCTGTTGAAACTGAATCTTGCAAAACATATCTGGATAACGTACAATAAGGAAAGTGATTTTATAGATGGGAGGCATCCTTATGGACATGGTTCAGACCGAGCAACTGGTATTCGAATATGAGAAGCGGGATGAAGAAGGCAATGTGATCGGCTCGTCGCGCGCCATTGATCAAGTGGATATTGATGTGAAGGAAGGGCAGTTTATTGCAATTCTGGGACATAACGGTTCCGGGAAGTCTACGTTTGCCAAGCATATCAATGCGATTCTTGTGCCGACGGAGGGGACGATGTGGGTAAACGGACGGAATACCAGCGACCCGGATGAACTATGGAATGTGCGCCAGTCTGCGGGAATGGTCTTCCAGAATCCAGACAATCAGATCATTGGAACAGTGGTGGAAGAGGACGTGGGATTCGGTCCGGAGAACTTAGGAGTTCCTACGGACGAGATCTGGCGGCGAGTTGAAGACAGTCTGAAAGCAGTGGGGATGATAGAATACCGCCATCATTCACCGAATAAATTATCCGGCGGACAGAAGCAGCGGGTGGCGATCGCGGGCGTTGTGGCGATGGAACCGAAGTGTATCGTGTTGGACGAGCCGACGGCGATGCTCGATCCGGTAGGACGCAAAGAGGTGCTGAAGACGGTTCAGAAGCTAAGAGAGCAGAAGAAGGTGACCGTGATCCTGATTACGCATTATATGGAAGAAGTCGTGGATGCCGATAAGATCTATGTGATGGATCATGGGCGCGTGGTGATGGAGGGATCGCCCAGAGAGGTGTTTTCAAGGGTGGACGAATTAAAGTCTTATCGTCTGGACGTCCCCCAGGCGACTCTTCTGGCGGATGAACTTCGGAAACGCGGGCTTAAGATTCCTGAGGGGATATTGAAAAAAGAAGAATTGGTGGATGCGCTATGTCAATTAAACTAGAACATTTGAATTATATATACAGTCAGGGAACGGCTTATGAGAAGAAAGCGCTGAACGACGTCTGCCTGGAGATTCCCCACGGGGAATTTGTGGGAATTATCGGACATACAGGCTCCGGGAAATCTACGTTGATCCAGCACTTGAACGGGCTGCTTCGCGCCGCAGACGGAGAACTGTATTATAACGGCGAGAATATTTACCGGGAAGGGTATGATATGCGTAAGCTGAGGAACGAAGTCGGGCTGGTGTTTCAGTATCCGGAGCATCAGCTGTTCGAGATCGATGTTCTGACAGACGTGTGTTTCGGACCGAAGAATCAGGGGCTTTCCCCGGAAGAATGTAAGGAACGGGCGTTGGAAGCGCTGCGGCTGGTAGGTCTTAAGGAGAAGTATTACCAGAGTTCGCCCTTTGAACTCTCCGGCGGACAGAAGCGCCGGACTGCGATCGCGGGAGTCCTGGCGATGCGGCCGAAGGTTCTGGTGCTGGATGAGCCTACGGCGGGTCTGGATCCCAAAGGAAGGGACGATATTCTGGATCAGATCGCGTATCTTCATGAAAAGAGTGATATGACGGTCATCCTGGTATCCCACAGTATGGAGGATATCGCAAGGTACGCAGACCGTCTCATCGTGATGAACAAAGGAGCGGTTATGTATAACGACGAGCCGAAGAAAGTGTTTGAACATTATCGTGAGCTGGAAGAAGTAGGGCTTGCCGCTCCGCAGGTTACTTATATTATGCACGACCTTATGAAAAGGGGGATGCCTGTCAGGACGGATGTGACTACGGTAGCAGAAGCGGCAGATGAGATTATGCGTACACTGGGGAATCATTCATATTCGTTATAGCGCTGTCCGGAAGATGATTCCGGGATTGGGCGGCGGGGAAACAGACGGCCGGCAAATAAGCAGTAATTCAGGATAGAGTGAAGATAGATTTGGAGAAGAAAAAATGATACGTGATATAACCATAGGACAATATTATCCGGCGAAAAGTATGATCCACAGACTTGATCCAAGGGTGAAGCTTGTGTGTACGCTTTTGTACCTGATTTCATTATTTATGTTCAGAAGTATATCGGGATACCTGATCGCGACATTGTTTCTGACGGCGGTGATACGGATATCACGGGTACCGTTTTCTTTTATTGTAAGAGGGTTGAAGCCCATTGTTATGTTGTTGTTGATTACGGTTTTATTTAATTTGTTTTTGACAAGGAACGGAGAGGTTCTGTTTCATGCATGGATTTTTACTGTCACAGAGGGCGGACTGGTAACGGCTGTCTATATGGCGGTCCGGCTTATCTATCTGATTATTGGATCATCGCTTATGACGTTTACTACGACGCCGAATGAATTGACGGATGGGATAGAAGCGCTTCTTCATCCCCTGAATAAAATACGTGTGCCGGTACACGAAGTGGCGATGATGATGTCCATTGCCCTCCGTTTTATTCCGATTCTTCTGGAAGAGACGGACAAGATCATGAAAGCGCAGATCGCAAGAGGCGCGGATTTTGAGAGCGGCAATATCATACAGAGGGCGAAGAGCATGATTCCTCTTCTTGTGCCGTTGTTCGTGTCTGCGTTCCGCCGTGCGAATGATCTGGCGATGGCAATGGAGGCCAGATGTTACAGGGGAGGAGAAGGGCGGACGAAGATGAAGCCGCTGCATTATAAATACAGGGACTATACGGCATATGCAGCTATGATTGTATACGTGGTTTTGGTGGTCGTGATCGGAAGAACGCTGCCTTTGCATGTATGGATCTTTTAATTTGACGTGAATCCGATTCTGGTGCGGCGTGAATTAAGTTTTGGATAGTTTGGCGCAGACGGATTCATTTCAGGAGCAGAGGTTTTGACTGGTTGCAGGGGGATAGATGATGAAGCGGATTAGATTGACAGTTGCCTATGACGGTACGAATTACTGCGGGTGGCAGATTCAGCCCAACGGTGTTACCGTCGAAGAGGTCCTGAATGGGAAATTAAAGAAGCTTACCGGGGAGGATATTCATATTATCGGGGCGAGCCGCACAGATTCGGGAGTTCATGCCCTGGGAAATGTGGCGGTATTCGATACGGAGTCGCCTATTCCCCCTGAGAGGATGGCGTATGCGCTGAACCAGAAGCTGCCGGAAGATATCGTGGTCGTCAGGTCGGATGAAGTTCCTGGAAACTGGCATCCCCGTTATCAGAAGAAAGTGAGGAAGACGTATGAATACCATATCTATAATGCCAGGGTTTTGAATCCGTTAAAGCGCAGATACAGCGCTTTCGTGTCGTTTCCCATGGATGTGGAGAAGATGAGGCAGGGAGCGGCCTATCTGACGGGAGAACATGATTTTGTCAGCTTCTGCAATATCCGTACGAATGTGGAGGATACGATCCGCAGGATAGACGGGATAGAGATTGAAGAGTCTGGCGGGGATGCTGTATCCGGCAGAGATATTGTGATTCGGATTACGGGAAACGGATTCTTATATAATATGGTGCGGATTATCGCGGGAACGTTGATCCGTGTGGGACGTGGTTTCTATACGCCGGAGAAGGTAAAGGAGATATTGGAAGCGAAGAAACGGACGGAAGCGGGAGTGACGGCGCCGCCGGAAGGGTTGACTTTGGTAGGGATAGAGTATATTGCGGCGGATTATGAATGATCAGGAATTGAAAGCAGAAAGCAAGGTGGAACGAGAAATGGAAGACGGAAGCAAGATTTATTTTGATAACGGGAGTACATCCTGGCCAAAGGCGCCGAATGTCGCAGAGGCAATGGCCGGACTGCTGGCAAACGGCGCTTTTAACATTAACAGAGGAAATTACGAAGGCGCGTACGAGGTGGAAGGACTTGTGTTAGATACCCGGGATCAGTTGGCAAAGCTGTTTCACGCAGAGGATTCCAGAAGCGTAATCTTCACTCCGGGAATTACATATTCTTTGAATTATTTTATCAAAGGATTCCTGCAGTCCGGGGATCATGTGCTGATATCGGGGATGGAACATAACGGTGTGATGCGTCCGTTAAAGCAGATGGAAGCATATGGCGTGACGTATGACATAGTAAAGACAGAGGAAGACGGAAGCCTTAAGCCGGAGTTTGTGGAGAAGGGGATCCGAAGTAATACCAGGGCGGTTGTCATGCTTCATGCCTCTAATGTCTGCGGAACGGTCATTCCGATTCGGGAGATAGGAGAGATCTGTAAAAGACGGCGTCTGTTCTTTGCTGTGGATACGGCGCAGAGCGCGGGGACGATTCCGGTTGATATGAAGGAGTATGGGATTGATTTTCTTGCGTTTACCGGACATAAAGGACTTCTCGGACCTCAGGGAATCGGGGGATTTCTGATCTCCAAAGAATTGGATGAATGTATGAAGCCGTTTATTGCGGGAGGAACCGGAAGTCAGTCGGATTCCTATGATATGCCGGAGACGCTCCCGGACAAATATGAGAGCGGTACGTTGAACCTGCCCGGCATCATCGGCCTTCACGCCGCATTGGTTTACATGGAGGAGACGGGGCTTGAGACGATTCACAGAAAGAAGATGGAATTGACACGTTATTTCCTGGAACAGGTGTCGGATTTTCCGAATATTCGTATTGTGGGTAAAAAAGGGCTGGAAGATCGGGTGGCGGTAGTTTCTTTGGATTTCCTGAAAATGGATAATGCAATGGCGGCTTTTGAATTAGAACGGCAGTATGGCGTCATGACAAGGGTGGGGCTTCATTGCGCTCCGCTGGCGCATCAGACGCTGCGTACCTGGCCGCGGGGGACGGTACGTTTTGCGTTTGGCGCAAAGAATACGAAGGAAGAGATTGACCGGTGCGTGGAAGGAATCCGGTCGGTGCTTTCTGTTTGAGTTTTCAGATAGTTTGTCAGAGGGAAGAATATAGATAACAGCGATAATTCAGCATGATTTATTATAAAAAACAATGAGGATTTGGCTGGGAATCAGTTGCCTGAAAAGAGTAAAAGTGTTACGGTTGTTTTAGATAACAAAAGATATGAGGAGGATATAATTATGGCTGATTATCGTAAGATGTGGGAAGAATTGGGAATGGATCTTGAGACGCACGACCAACTGTGCGCGGTGCTTCCGCAGGCGTTCGGTGATGTATTTCTGTCGCAGAAGAACCGTCCGGAGGGTATGGACTATTATAATATGGTAGTAGCGGATATTCACGGTATCCGTCCGGCAGAATTGATTGAACATCAGAAGAAGGGCGGTAAGGTATTCGGAACATTCTGCGTCTATGTGCCGGATGAGATTGTATTCGCGGCGGATGCGATTGCAACAGGTTTATGCGGCGGGTCCCAGTTCTGGGTTCCGGGCGGTGAGAAGGTACTTCCGACAAATACCTGTCCGTTGATCAAGGCTTCCGTAGGCGCAAGGTTAGACCGTACCTGTCCGTTCTTCCGCATTGCCGATATGTATGTGGGTGAGACCACCTGCGACGGTAAGAAGAAAGCATGGGAGATCTTAGGCGAGGATGTGGCGGTACATATTATGAATCTGCCGCAGATGAAGCGCGCGAAGGATATCAGGGCGTGGGCGGAAGAGATAGAAGCATTCAAAGAAGTTGTGGAGGAATTTACAGGAAATAAGATTACGGCGGAGAAGCTTGCCGAGAGTATCAAATTGATCAATGAAAAACGGAAAGCCCTGAAGAGATTATATGATCTGCGTAAGAATGAGAATCTGCCGATCAGCGGATGCGACGCGCTGGTGATCTCGCAGATCGCTTTCTATGATGATCCGGCAAGATTTACCAAGATGACGAACGCGTTGTGCGACGAACTTGACCAGCGCGTGAAGGATCAAGTCAGCGTGGCGCCTGCGGGAACCAAGCGTATTCTGCTTACAGGGACGCCTCTTGCGATACCGAACTGGAAACTTCACAACATCGTAGAAACCAGCGGCGGAGCGGTGGTCTGTGAAGAAATGTGTACAGGCACGCGCTATTTTGAGAATCTGGTGGATGAGACGAAGACGGAAGTACCGGATCAGATCCAGGCTCTGGCGGAAAGATATATGAATATTAACTGTGCATGCTTCACTCCGAATACCGGAAGGATCGATGATATCCTGCGTCTTGCGAAGGAATATAAGGTTGACGGAATCATTGATGTGAACCTGAAGTTCTGTAACCTGTATGATACGGAAGGTTATCTGGTGGAGAGGGCTCTTAAGGACGCTAAAATACCGGTACTTGGAATCGAGACCGATTATACGGACAGCGACGCGCAGCAGCTTCGTACAAGAGTCAGCGCATTTATTGAGATGCTGAATAATTAAGAATTCACGGTTATTTGAGTAATGCAATGATGTATCAGATACAAAGGATGTGAGGATGTGCCGGAGATACAGCATTATGTGTTGTTTCCCAATCATGATAATGCGATGCGGCTGCACAGAGAATTGAAGAAGATCGGGGTAAGGGCTACGATAGCCCCAACCCCGAGGGCGGCAAGCACATGCTGCGGAGTCTCCCTGCTGATACAGGAGGAAGATGTCGGTAAGGTTGAGACCTGTGTGAAAGAGCAGAGGATAGATATTCTGAAGATCGCGGAGATTGAGAAGGATGTGAATCCGAGAAGGGACAGATATTGTTAAGTGGAGTAAAGTGATATGGATTATGTGGGAATTGATATAGGATCAACTGCGTCCAAGGTAGTGGCAAGGGGAAAGAAAGAGATCGAGTTCGTTCTTCCGACAGGTTGGAGCAGCAAAGAGACGACTCAGACCATCAGAGAAAAGCTGCTGGAAGACGGCGTAGACGTTCTGGCAGAGGATACGAAAGTAGTGGCGACCGGATATGGACGGGTGGCGGTGGATTTCGCGGACTATGTGATAACGGAGATTACCTGCCATGCGCGGGGCGGAAGAGAGATGGCGGGAGAGAATTGCTCTATCATTGACGTGGGAGGACAGGATACGAAAGTGATCCTGGTAGAAGACGGTATGGTGCGGGATTTCCTCATGAACGACAAATGCTCTGCCGGGACAGGTAAGTTTCTTGAAATTATGGCGAACCGGCTGGGAGTCACTTTGCAGGAATTGTTTGATATGGCGGACGCAGGGACTGTTCTTCCGATCAGTTCACTGTGTACGGTATTCGCGGAGTCCGAGGTGATTAACTATATCGGGGAAGGCAGAAAACGTGAGGATATTGCGGCGGGAGTCGTGGATTCTGTTGCGGCGAAAGTTGCGCAGTTGAGTCAGAAAAAAGTTTTATCCGGACGGGTCATTCTGACAGGCGGTCTGAGCGGCAGCAGATATTTTACAAAGATATTATCAGAGAAAGTCGGGCGGGAGGTAGAATCTACCGAGCGGGGAAGATATGCAGGAGCGTTAGGCGCTTCGCTGCTTGCGCAAGAGAAGTCAAGATAGATTGGCTTCTTTTTTTGTGATAAAAATAACAATACAAAACAATTTATAAACGCGATTATAGTGATAAAAGAATATATTTCGTATAAAATTGGCAAATTAAATAGAGTAATAAAAAATATGCTTAAAACGTGTTAAAAAAGAGCAAAAAATCTGAAAAAAACTATATACAATAAAAATTTTTGTGATAATATATTGTTAACAAGTTTTATACAGGAGGATATGGTATGGAGATGTTTTTGAATGTGGTTCCTGTATTGGGAATTATCGCACTCATCTTTGCAGGCGTTCTGGCGGCAAGAGTGAATAAGCAGAGTGCAGGAACCGAAAGAATGCGGGAGATCGCGTCGTCGATCAGCGAGGGGGCCCAGGCATTCCTTACGGCAGAGTATAAAATACTGGTATTCTTTGTGCTGATTTTATTCCTGCTGATCGGATTTGGAATCGGCAATTGGGTGACGGCAGTCTGTTTCGTAGTGGGGGCGGTATTTTCTACGCTGGCGGGGTACTTTGGTATGACCGTGGCGACGAAAGCGAATGTAAGGACTGCGAATGCAGCGAAGGAAAATGGTATGAATAAAGCTCTGTCTATCGCGTTTTCAGGCGGAGCGGTTATGGGAATGTGTGTAGCCGGTCTTGGAGTCCTGGGTGTGAGCACGATCTACCTGATCACCGGAAATGTGGACGTTCTCTCAGGATTCAGCCTTGGAGCATCCTCTATTGCTCTGTTTGCCCGTGTAGGAGGGGGTATCTATACGAAGGCGGCGGATGTAGGCGCGGATCTGGTAGGAAAGGTTGAGGCGGGGATTCCGGAGGATGATCCGAGAAATCCGGCTGTTATCGCGGATAATGTAGGCGATAACGTGGGCGATGTGGCCGGAATGGGGGCGGATCTGTTTGAATCGTATGTCGGCGCTTTGATCTCGGCTTTGACGCTTGGAATCGTATATTATAAGATAGAGGGGGCAATCTTTCCGCTCATGATTGCCGGACTTGGACTGATCGCTTCTATCCTTGGAACGTTCTTTGTAAAGGGTGACGAGAATGCGAATCCCCATAAGGCGCTTAAGATGGGCTCTTATGTGGCAAGCGCGCTGGTATTGATCGCGGCGTTTGTTCTCAGTCAGTATCTTTTTGGGAATATGAACGCGGCGATCGCGATCATAGCAGGGCTGATCGTGGGACTTCTGATTGGTATTATCACAGAGGTCTATACATCCGGAGACTATAAGTCGGTTAAGGAGATTGCGGAACAGTCGGAAACCGGTCCGGCGACTACGATTATCAGCGGCCTTGCGGTGGGGATGAAGTCTACAGGGATTCCGATTCTTCTGATTTGCGTGGGAATCTTTGTGGCATATCAGTTCTGCGGACTCTATGGAATCGCGTTGGCGGCGGTAGGCATGCTTTCCACGACGGCGATTACGGTAGCGGTAGACGCATATGGTCCGATTGCAGATAATGCAGGAGGAATAGCGGAGATGTCAGGACTAGATTCCGGCGTCCGTAAGATTACCGATAAGCTGGATGCGGTGGGCAATACGACGGCGGCGATGGGTAAAGGATTTGCCATAGGTTCCGCAGCGTTGACGGCTCTGGCATTGTTTGTTTCTTATGCGGAAGCAGTACAGCTTAAGAACATAGATCTGCTTGACAGCCGTGTAATTATCGGCTTATTCATCGGCGGTATGCTGCCGTTCTTGTTCTCGGCTATGACGATGGAATCCGTGTCGAAAGCGGCATATAAGATGATAGAAGAAGTAAGGCGGCAGTTCCGTGAAAAACCGGGGATAATGAAAGGAACGGAGAAGCCGGATTATAAGTCGTGTGTGGCGATCTCGACGACCGCGGCATTGAAAGAGATGCTGGTGCCTGGTATTATGGCGGTCTTATCGCCTCTGGCAGTAGGATTACTGCTTGGTCCTTCATCCTTAGGCGGCCTGTTGGCGGGCGCATTGGTAACGGGAGTTATGATGGCGATCTTCATGTCTAACTCAGGCGGCGCATGGGATAATGCAAAAAAATATATTGAAGACGGAACGCACGGCGGCAAGGGCAGCGAGGCCCATAAGGCGGCCGTTGTAGGCGATACGGTCGGGGATCCGTTCAAAGATACGTCAGGGCCGTCTATCAACATCCTGATCAAGCTCATGACAATCGTATCATTGGTGTTCGCTCCGTTGTTTCTGTCAGTCGGCGGTTTGCTGTAGTTTGGAATCAGCAGGATTTATAAATATATCCTGAAAATTATGTATAAAGGGGTTGTCGGAGGCTTTGACTTCGATAACCCCTTTTCGGGTAGTTGCTTTTGATGTTAAGAGGATGATCGGGCGGCAGGAAAAGCAGATGGCCGGCAAATTAAGAAAGAATGCAGGATTGTTAAATAATTATCTTTTTTAAAAAAAATGGATATTTTTTATTGATTTTATTTTTTTATTATGTATACTATATTAGCAGAGGGAAGTAAGATATCGGCTTCCAGTACATTATTAAAAAAGGAGATTATGAAAGATGGCAGAGATTAATTTGAGTAAGTATGGCATCAATGGCACCACTGAAATCGTACACAATCCTTCTTATGAGATGTTGTTTGAAGAAGAGACAAAACCAGAATTGGAAGGTTTTGAAAAGGGTCAGGTCAGCGAACTCGGCGCTGTGAATGTCATGACTGGTATCTACACCGGACGTTCGCCGAAAGACAAATTCATCGTAATGGATGAGAATTCTAAGGACACCGTGTGGTGGACCTCCGATGAGTACAAGAATGATAATCATCCGGCTTCTGAAGAGACCTGGAAGGCAGTAAAGGATATTGCCCTGAATGAGCTTTCAAATAAGAAATTGTTTGTTGTAGATGCATTCTGCGGTGCGAACGAAGATACGCGTATGTCGATTCGTTTCATTATGGAAGTAGCATGGCAGGCTCACTTCATCAGAAACATGTTTATTATGCCTACGGAAGAAGAGCTTGAGAAGTTTGAGCCGGATTTTGTTGTGTATAATGCATCCAAGGCTAAAGTAGAAAACTATAAAGAGCTTGGCTTGAATTCAGAGACGGCTGTCGTATTCAATATTACAAGCCGCGAGCAGGTTATCATCAATACATGGTACGGCGGAGAGATGAAGAAGGGTATGTTCTCTATGATGAACTACTATCTGCCGCTTAAGGGTATTGCGTCCATGCACTGCTCTGCCAACACAGATATGAATGGTGAGAATACCGCGATCTTCTTTGGACTTTCCGGCACAGGTAAGACGACGCTGTCTACAGATCCTAAGAGACTTCTGATCGGCGACGACGAGCATGGCTGGGATGACGACGGTATCTTCAATTTTGAAGGCGGATGCTATGCGAAGGTTATCAATCTTGATAAAGAATCTGAGCCGGATATCTACAACGCGATCAAGCGTGACGCTCTTCTTGAGAATGTTACCTTGGATTCCGAAGGAAAGATTGACTTCAATGACAAGAGTGTAACGGAGAATACCCGTGTATCTTATCCGATCAATCACATTGAGAAGATCGTTCGTCCGGTTTCAGCGGCTCCTGCAGCTAAGGAAGTTATTTTCCTGTCTGCAGACGCATTTGGTGTGCTTCCTCCGGTATCGATTCTTACTCCTGAGCAGACACAGTATTACTTCCTGTCAGGATTTACGGCTAAGCTTGCAGGAACAGAGCGTGGAATCACAGAGCCTACGCCAACTTTCTCCGCATGTTTCGGACAGGCTTTCCTTGAACTGCATCCTACGAAGTATGCAGAAGAGCTTGTTAAGAGAATGGAAAAGAGCGGCGCTAAGGCATACCTGGTTAACACAGGCTGGAACGGAACCGGAAAACGTATCTCCATCCGCGATACCCGTGGTATTATCGATGCGATCTTAAGCGGAGATATCCTGAAGGCAGAGACCAAGAAGATTCCGTACTTTAACTTTGATGTTCCGACAGAGCTTCCAGGCGTAGATACCAACATTCTGGATCCACGCAACACATATGCCGACGCGGCTGAGTGGGAGACAAAGGCTAAGGATCTTGCACAGAGATTCGTTAAGAACTTTGCGAAATACGAAGGAAATGAGGCTGGAAAGGCTTTAGTTCCGGCAGGTCCGCAGTTATAATTTTTAAATTTGACGCTTCGCTGCCTGCAGCGGGGTATTCGGATTATTAAATGAACCGGCGTCAGGAGATCTGGCGCCGGTTCATTTTGTCAAATGGCTGGCGGATCGTGAACTGCAGTACTTGAAATGTTTTGTCAAAGAAGTTAATATATTGAGTGAAATGAATTATATTCACAGATGTGGATACTTTAATGAAGAGGATTCTGTAATTGGAAAAGAGGGATATCAGATGACAAAGGTAGACATTATATCGGGATTTTTAGGAGCCGGGAAGACGACGTTCATAAAGCAGCTGATCGAACAGGTATTTACGGGTGAGAAGCTGGTACTGATCGAAAATGAATTCGGTGAGATCGGTATCGACGGCGGGTTTCTGAAGGATGCCGGAATTGAGATCACAGAGATGAATTCAGGGTGCATCTGCTGTACATTGGTGGGTGATTTCAGTAAAGCGCTTCAAAAGGTATTGGAAGAATACAAACCAGACCGAGTCCTGATCGAACCGTCGGGTGTGGGTAAGCTGTCGGATATTGTAAAAGCAATCGAGGATGTGAAGAAGGATGCCGAGATTGAGATAGGCGGAAGGATCACTGTGGTTGACGGCAAGAAAGCGAATCTATACCTTAAGAACTTCGGAGAGTTCTTCGAGGATCAGGTAAAGCACGCTTCCACGATCGTAATCAGCAGAACACAGATGATGACGAATGAGAAAGTAGAAGAATGCGTCCGCATGCTCCGGGAGGAGAATGGAGACGCCTCGATTATCTCTACGCCATGGGAAGAGCTTGGCAGGGAATCGCTCTGCCGTGCGTTGGAGCATGGAGGCGAGATAGAGGGACTTTTGGAGAGTCATTGTAGTCATCATCACGAAGAGTGTGAGCATGGTCATCATCATGAATGTGGTGAGTGTGAACACGAACATCATCATGAGCATCATCATGAACATGGGGAACATTGCTGCGGACATGACCACCATGGTCATCATCACCATGCAGATGAGGTATTTACAAGCTGGGGTAAAGAGACGGCTCATAAGTATACGAATGAAGAATTGGATTTCCTGCTGAAAGCATTATCCGAGACAGAAGGATACGGCACAATTCTGCGTTCAAAAGGAATTATTCCGATGGACGACGGCACATGGAAACAGTTTGATCTTGTCCCGGAGGAATATGAAGTCCGCGAGGGACAGGCAGACTATACCGGACGTGTTTGTGTGATAGGTACGGATCTGAAGGAAGAAGAATTGCTGAAATTATTTCATATTTAAGTAAATAATCTTTAGATTTAATAATTTAGGAATGAAGGTGATTGCATGAAGACGCCCGTATTCATATGTACAGGTTTCCTTGACAGCGGCAAGACGACCCTTGTGAAAGACACGTTGATGGAGCAGGACTGGATTGCGCCCGGTCTGACTTTGCTGATTCTGTGTGAAGAAGGCGAAGAAGAATACACGCAGGAGTATCTGGATTCCAGAGAAATGATCCTGCTGAAGGTTGATGAATTTGACCGTCTGAATCCGGATTTTTTTAAGAATTGTGAGAAGAACTATCATCCGGCGCAGGTGGTGATCGAATACAACGGGATGTGGAAGTTAGAAGATCTGCTGTCCATCAAGTATCCGAGAAGCTGGGAGCTGCAGGGAGTCTATTCCACAGTAAACGGAATGACGCTGGATATGTACCTTAAGAATATGAGAAATATGTTGATTGAGCAGCTTACAGAATCGGAACTGATCGTAGTTAACCGCTGCCCGGAAGGGACGGATCGATCGGGATTCCGCAGGGCGCTGAAGGTACAGAATCCTATGGCCCAGTTGATCTTCGAAGGAACGGACGGCAGAATCATACAGCCGTCAGAGGAGGACCTGCCTTATGATGTCAAGGGAGATAAGATCCGGATAGATTCGGCAGATTTTGGGATATGGTATGTGGACGCGTACGATCACCCGGATCTCTATCTTCACAAAGAAGTGGAATTTGTGGCGCAGGCGTTTCGTCCTAAGGGGATGAAGGAGAATATGTTTGTTCCGGTGCGTAAGATCATGACCTGCTGCGCCGATGATTTGAAATTCTATGGTTATCCCTGTAAGTCTGACCGTCCTGTGGAATTCAAAAAGGGCGCGTGGTTCAAGGTTCGTGCCAGATTCGAATATGAGCAGGCGGTATCCTTTGGAAATGAACAGCCGGTGCTCTATCTGATCGATATGGAACCGGCAGAGAAGCCTGCGGAAGATATAGTTTATTTAATGTGATATGGAATCGGAAAGGTGTTTATGAAATTTGGGGGATTTAGCAGGAGCAGGTCAGGGAGATTCCTGGCATGGGCGCTCATTTTATTGATCTATGTAACTATGGTCACGACCGGAGCCGGGACAGTTCCGTGCAGGGCAGAAGAGCAGGCGGACACGGCAGATTCCGGAGATATGAAAGAGAGCGAAGAAGGAAAGTCGAAATGGGAAGGAGACAGGATCTACTGCGCCGCGTTTGGAGACAGTATCGCTAAAGGATATGCGGGGCGGGGAGAGGAGGATCTGAGAAGCTATGCACAGTTGATTGCGGACGCCGTGTCTGCAGAAACAAGGATCCCGGCGGAATGTGAGAATTTTGCGAAGAACGGGAGAGATTCAGAGAGGCTGAATTCGGAGATTCTGAGTACAGAGGAGGCGCTTGCGGCGCTTGACAGGGCCGATATCATTACATTGACCATTGGTGCAAATGATTTGATGCAGGAATTCAGGAGTGCGGCGCAGGAGGTGCTGGGAACCGACCGGAAGTTCTTAAGCGTCTATGATGCATTTGACGCGCTGCAGGAAGGCGTGGGAGGTAATCCGCTTCTGATCGTCAAGATACTTGATGTTCTGAACAGCTGGGATTATTCGGTGTTCGAGGAGCAGTGGATCATGGCGATGGAAACGATTGCGGAGCATCGAAAAGATACGGCGCAGATGATCGTTACAAATATTTACAATCCGGTGAGCCGATTTGAACTGCCGGAGTCTATGAATGGTATAGTAGAGGACATAATCCTGAATATGAATCAGATTATGTATGAGCATGCAGAAGAGTATGATTACCGGGTGATCGACTTGTTTGATTCTGAGATCTGCGAGCATACACAGGAGGACGGGCTTCATCCGGATCAGGAGGGGCAGGCGTTGATTGCGAAACTTGCGGCCGAGAAGATTGATACCGGTATATTTAAAGGTGAACCGGAAAAGATAATCAAGGAAGTACCGCGTCCCAGAAAGGTGGAACGCCGCAGATACAGCCTCTGGACGGTATTAGGGCCGCTGCTGTGGATCGTACCGGCAGTTTTCGCCGGCGTGGCCGCCGTGCTTTTTATCTGGTTTCTTAAGAGGAAAAAAAGCGGGGAACCCGCAGTCTTGTACCGAAAAAGGAACAAAAATATAGATAAGAATGACTAGACTTTTAACAATGTGTGGACTATAATAAAAACACACGTCAAATTAACATAATTTGCATAATTATAAGGAGGAACAACGATAATGGCAAGAAAAATGAAGACCATGGATGGTAATCAGGCGGCGGCTCATGCATCATACGCATACACAGAAGTTGCAGCTATTTACCCGATCACACCATCATCTGTTATGCCGGAGCATGTAGATGAATGGGCAACAGAAGGCAGGAAGAACATCTTTGGACAGACTGTTCAGGTAACAGAGATGCAGTCAGAGGCAGGAGCGGCGGGAGCAGTACACGGTTCCCTGGCAGCAGGCGCTTTGACGACGACATTTACGGCATCCCAGGGCTTACTGCTGATGATTCCTAACTTATATAAAGTAGCAGGCGAGCAGCTTCCGGGTGTATTCCACGTATCCGCGCGTGCGCTTGCCAGCCATGCACTGTCAATTTTCGGAGATCATTCTGATGTATACGCATGCAGACAGACCGGCGCCGCTATGCTCTGTGAGTCAAGCGTACAGGAGGTTATGGACCTGACACCGGTTGCACACTGCGCAGCCCTTAAGGGTAAGCTTCCGTTCATCAATTTCTTTGACGGGTTCCGTACCTCTCACGAGATCCAGAAGATTGAGACATGGGATTATGAAGATCTGAAAGAATTAGTAGATATGGACGCTATCGACGCATTCAGAAACCATGCGCTGAACCCGAATCATCCATGCCAGAGAGGTTCCGCTCAGAACCCGGATATCTTCTTCCAGGCAAGAGAGGCATGCAACTCCTACTATGATGCTATGCCGGCGATCGTACAGGAGTATATGGACAAGGTTAACGCTAAGATCGGTACAGATTACAAGTTATTTAACTACTATGGAGCAGCAGACGCCGAGAAGGTGATCGTTGCTATGGGTTCTGTTTGTGATACGATTGAAGAGACCATCGATTATCTGATGGCGGCAGGCGAGAAGGTCGGCGTTGTAAAGGTTCGCCTCTACAGACCATTCTGCTCACAGGCGTTGATTGATGCGATTCCTGATACTGTAAAATATATCAACGTTCTTGACAGAACGAAAGAGCCTGGAGCACAGGGAGAGCCGTTATATCTGGACGTTGTTTCCGCACTGAAGGGTTCCAAGTTCGATGCGGTTCCGATTAACTGCGGACGTTACGGATTAGGTTCCAAGGATACGACGCCTGCGCAGATCGTTGCAGTATTCAATAATGCTGAGAAGGCAAGATTCACGATCGGTATCGAAGACGACGTGACGAATCTTTCTCTTGCAACAGGTCCGGCTCTGGTTACGACTCCGGAAGGAACGATCAACTGTAAATTCTGGGGACTTGGAGCAGACGGAACGGTCGGAGCGAACAAGAACTCTATCAAGATTATCGGTGATAACACAGATATGTATGCACAGGCATACTTTGACTATGACTCCAAGAAGTCCGGCGGTGTGACTATGTCTCACTTACGTTTCGGTAAGAAAGCAATCAAGTCCACATACCTGATCCATCAGGCGAACTTTGTTGCATGCCACAATCCGTCTTATGTGGACAAGTACAATATGGTTCAGGAGTTGGTTGACGGAGGAACATTCCTTCTGAACTGTCCATGGGATATGGAAGGTCTTGAGAAGCATCTGCCGGGACAGGTGAAAGCTTATATCGCAGACCACAACATCAAGTTCTACACCATCGACGGTATCAAGATCGGTAAGGAGATCGGACTTGGCGGACGTATCAACACCGTACTGCAGTCAGCGTTCTTCAAGCTGGCGGCGATCATTCCGGAAGCAGAGGCGATCGATCTGATGAAGGCGGCTGCAAAGGCTACCTACGGAAGAAAGGGCGACAAGATCGTTCAGATGAACTATGACGCTATCGATGCCGGCGCTAAGCAGGTAGTAGAAGTAGCAGTACCGGAGTCCTGGAAATCTTGTGAGGATGAAGGTTTATTCGCACCGGAGGTTAAGGGCGGAAGAGACGACGTTGTTGCTTTCGTTAAGAATGTACAGTCCAAGGTGAATGCACAGGAAGGTAATTCACTTCCGGTATCTGCGTTTAATGAATATGTAGACGGTTCCACACCATCCGGATCTTCCGCATACGAGAAGCGTGGTATCGCAGTAGATATTCCGGTATGGGTACCGGAGAATTGTATCCAGTGTAACCGCTGTGCGTATGTATGTCCGCACGCTGTTATCCGTCCGATCGCTCTTACTGAGGACGAGCTTGCTAAGGCTCCGGAAGGAACGAAAGCAATCGATATGATCGGTATGCCGGGTATGAAGTTTACTATGTCCGTATCAGCTCTAGACTGTACAGGATGCGGTTCTTGTGCAAATGTATGTCCGGGCAAGAAGGGCGAAAAAGCTCTCGTTATGAAGAATATGGAAGAGAATATCGGTTCTCAGCAGTTATTTGACTTCGGAAGAGAGATTCCGGTTAAGGCAGAGGTTGTTGCGAAGTTCAAACCGGAGACCGTAAAGGGAAGCCAGTTCAAACAGCCGCTGCTTGAGTTCTCAGGCGCTTGTGCAGGATGCGGCGAGACACCGTATGCGAAGCTGATCACACAGTTGTTCGGCGACAGAATGTATATTGCCAATGCGACAGGATGTTCCTCCATTTGGGGTAACTCTTCACCGTCTACGCCTTATACCGTAACTCCGGAGGGCAAAGGACCGGCATGGTCTAACTCTCTGTTCGAGGATAACGCAGAGTTCGGCTATGGTATGCTGTTGGCGCAGAAAGCGATCAGAAAGAGATTAAAAGCTCAGGTAGAAGAGATCGCAGGATCTGACAAGGCTTCTGAAGAGGTAAAGGCGGCATGTAAGGAATATCTAGATACCTTTAACTGCGGCGTATCCAACGGAGACGCTACAGATAAGTTAGTTGCGGCGTTAGACGGAATCGACTGTGATACATGCAAGGATATCGTTAAGAATAAAGACTTCCTGGCTAAGAAGTCCCAGTGGGTATTCGGCGGCGACGGATGGGCTTATGATATCGGATTCGGCGGCGTTGACCATGTACTGGCAAGCGGCGAAGATATTAACGTAATGGTATTCGATACAGAGGTTTACTCCAACACAGGCGGACAGTCCTCCAAAGCTACCAAGACAGGCGCTACCGCACAGTTCGCGGCAGGCGGAAAAGAGACCAAGAAGAAAGACCTGGCAGGCATCGCTATGAGCTATGGTTATGTATATGTAGCGCAGATCGCTATGGGCGCTGACTTTAACCAGACAGTTAAGGCTATCGCTGAGGCAGAGGCTTATCCAGGACCGTCACTTATTATCGCGTACGCTCCATGTATCAACCATGGTATCAAGAAGGGTATGAGCAAGGCTCAGACAGAGGAAGAATTAGCGGTTAAGTGTGGATACTGGAATAACTTCCGGTTCAATCCGGCTGCAGAGGGCGCGAAGTTCTCACTTGACAGCAAGGAGCCTGCGGGAGATTATCAGGAATTCCTTGACGGAGAGGTACGTTACAACGCACTTAAGAGAGCTAATCCGGAGAAGGCGGCTAAACTCTTCGCTAAGAATGAGGAAGAGGCTATGGAAAGATACGCTTACCTCAAGAAGCTGGTTACGCTGTACGGGGAAGAGTAATAGATCAGACAATAGATAAAAATGAAGGAAAGCGCTTGCACTGGCAGGCGCTTTCCTTTGTATCTCGGTAATTTTGACACTGATTCTTCTTGGTTTGAAAAAACTGCCCTATATAGCAATCGCTTAAACAGGAGTATGCTCCAAAAACAACGTGATGCGGATTAACCTCTGCCAAAACGAAGATATATATTGAATATTTTATGGCTTCATGTTAAAATATCACAAGTTTGGAGTGTAATCAAAAATTGTACATATTGCAGAGTTGCGTACACGTACTTGTTTGCCCCAAATAAAATCAGATGAGAGGAAGATGATACATGAAGTCGATCAAATCTAAAATTCAAATCAGTATGTTGTCGGTGGTGCTGGTCGGCTCGGTGCTAATCGGTGTGATTACAGCCCTTTTGAATGCCAACGGAATTGACGACGTCATGACAAAAACTTTGGGTCCTGCTACACAGATGGCTGCGGACGCCGTAGAATGGAAGATGGGGAACTACTGGACGGCTCTCCAGGAGGCCGCAGCCTCTGATATTTTCCGGGAATGTGATCCTACCGCCTCGGAATTGGCTCCGATTCGAGACGACATCGCCCAGCGCAACGGATTTCTTTACATTGGTAAAATGGATGTCGACGGGGCTTCCTCCACGGGATATAACTACGCTGAGGAAGATTATTTTCAACAGTGCAAGTCCACAATGAAACCTTATATCTCTGACATTATGAACGACGGCCAGCAGATGATATTCCTGTTGGAGGTTCCTATCATCACCAACGGCCGCTTTGACGGCGTGGTTTACGGTGGAATCAGCGCGGATTTTCTGTCGGACATCGTGGTTAACTTGACTGTAGGCAGTGACGGCGTGGCCTATGTGCTGGACAACAAAGGCAATGTGATCGGTCATCGGGAGGCGTCTATCGTGGAGGAAGGTTCCAATATGATTGAAGCTGCAAAAACAGATTCCAGCGTGGAGGATGTAGCTGCCGTAAATCAGCGTATGCTCCAGGGGGAAACCGGGTTCGGGGCATATAATTTTTATGGCGACAACAAATTTGTGGGGTTTGCTCCCATTGACGGAAATCAGGAGTGGAGCATTGCCATTGAGACCAGTCAGCGGGAGTTCAAATCCTCTTTGGATCGGAGCATTATATTGACTGTTCTGGTAGTGGTCCTTGTTGTTCTCGCTACATTTCCTGTGGCAGTCAAAGTAGGCAGATCTATCTCCAGTCCAATCCAATCCTGCGTTGCCCGGCTTGAGAAGATGGCTGACGGCGATCTGCATACACCGTCCCCGCAGGTGAAGTCCAAAGACGAAACTGTCAAGTTGGCTAAGGCTCTGGAAACCATGCTGTCCCGTCTAAACGATGTGGCGCAGGATGTGTCTCATCACTTAAGCAAAATGGCGCAGGGGGATTTCCGTGAAACGATCACTCGTACATATTGGGGCGATTTCGTAGCTATGGAGCAGTCCATTAAGTCCATCCACCATTCCTTGAAAGATACGCTTTCCCAAATCAGTCAGTCCGCCGGAACTGTGGCAGGTAGCGCCGTTCAGGTATCCAACGGCGCTCAGTCTTTAAGCCAGGGGGCTACGGAGCAGGCCAGCGCAATCCATGAACTCTCTGCTACTGCTGACAGCATTGCGGGGAACGCCAGACAGACCGCAGTTACAGCAGAGGAGGCCGGACATTTTGTGGAGCAGGCAGGCGCACAGCTTGGAGTCAGTGTGAATTATGTTCAGGAGCTGAATACTGCTATGGAGAAAATCTCCGGTTCCTCCACAGAAATCAGCAAAATTATTGACGCTATTGAAAACATTGCGTTCCAGACTAATATCTTAGCTCTAAACGCCGCTGTGGAGGCCGCCCGGGCAGGCAGCGCGGGAAAGGGTTTTGCCGTGGTGGCTGATGAGGTGCGTAATTTGGCGTCTAAGTCGGACGAGGCGGCCAAGGCGACCAAGGAGTTGATAGAGGGGTCTATTGCGGCTGTTGCGGAGGGCGGCCAGGTGGTTGCGAGAGTAACGGAATCGCTGGATAAAACCAGTTCTATCGCGGAAAATGTAACGATTAAAATGGATGCAGTCGTAGGGGCGGTAGAAAGCCAGACTGCCGCAATCTCCCAAGTTACCGAGGGAATCGACCAAATATCCTCCGTTATCCAAAGCACTTCCGCCACTTCGGAGCAAAGCGCCGCTACCGCGCAGGAGTTGTCGGATCAATCCTCACGAATGAATAACTTAGTGCGCAAGTTCCGTCTGAGTTAAAATGAATCTGACGCTGCCCTATCAGCAAAAGAGCTTCAATAAGTGGAAGTACAGGCCACCCATCATGCGGGTGGCTTGATTTTATGTAATGCAGCGCCGCTTTTCGGCGTGCTTTTATGTGTTTATAGCGATTTATTATTTCAGGATGCTTCTTAGAATGTAATAAAGTATTTGCATCTTGTACCAGGACTGGTTTAAAATTAGGAACAATTATTGTGCAGCGTCTGTTCTGCAGCTCTGACCAGATTTATTTCGGAAGCCGGGTACAGGGACCCCACAGGGAGGATGAGGGAGTCGCTTATAAGAAACGGAAGCAGTATAATATAGATTGTTTATGAAGGCGGGGAGATGATATCCCTGCTTTTTTAGAATATCTGACCAAAAATCACAATGGAAATAATATGGTTGAAAAATGGAAATAAAAATAGTATAATAATGGAAAATATTAAGAAAAGGGGGAGGATTCTATGACGATATCAGAGATGAGAAAGCGGAAAAAGGAATTGGGTTATACGAACGAGAAGGTATCAGAGCTTTCCGGCGTTCCGCTTGGGACGGTGCAGAAGATATTTGCAGGAGTGACCGATTCCCCCAGATATGATACCTTGCAGGCGCTTGAGAAGGTGTTTGTAAAGGAATGGAATATGCTGAGGGAATCTGTCGCGGCATTTCAGGTAAAACGGCAGGGAGAGTACACTCTGGAAGACTATTATGCGCTGCCGGATGAGCGCAGAATAGAATTGATTGACGGCGTGATCTACGATATGTCTTCACCCACATCGGCACATCAGATGTTGGCGACAGAGATCTGGCAGCCGCTGAAAGATTATATCCGAAAGAAAGAGGGGGATTGTGTTCCCATCGTATCTCCTATTGACGTACAGCTTGACTGTGACGATAAGACGATGCTTCAGCCGGATGTTCTGGTGGTCTGTGACCGTGGTAAGATTATTAGGAGATGTATCTATGGAGCGCCTGATTTCATTGTAGAGATCTTGTCTCCGGCTACCCGTAAGAAAGATATGACGGTAAAACTTGGAAAGTACGTTAGGGCAGGAGTGTCGGAATACTGGATTGTAGATCCGGATAAAAAGAAAGTAGTCGTGTATGACTTTGCCCATGAAGAGTTTCCTGCGGTCTATGGGTTTGATTCAAAGATTCCGGTGGGGATCTTTGACGGAGAGTGCATGGTTGATTTTGCCGAAATTTATCAATATATAAGTTTTTTGTATGAGCAATAATAAACAAAATCAGATCTTTTGTGGAAGTCTATAAGTTACAATGATTATCATGATGATTACTTTTATGCATTTCTGGCCGGTTTTGGCAATGATAAAATGTGTCAAAATGATTGACAAGACTGTCGAAAAGTGATATAAATGCACTATGTGAATAAACGGACTTGATAGAGGCGCGGATTTCATCAGTAAGTCAGGGCGATAGTATGGGAGACTGTCCTGACTGAAAGGGGAAGCCGCCGAAGGAGTGCAGGGGACAAATGTTTCCGGGGGAATCCCAGACCACACTCCTGGGACGCAGTCAGAAGATGCTGCGGACTGTCACATCAGTGGAGCGCTATCATAGGTATAAGATTATGCAGAGTAACGGATATTGACGGTTATTTATGCCATGAATGCGCCCGGTAAAAGCGTTGTTCATGGCATTTTTACGTATAGGAAAGAGAGGGAATCTTTACAATGAGAGGAAAGAAAAGGGTATTCTTAAGTACACTTATACTCCTTTGTATTCTGGTCTGCAGTTCTGTAACCGTATTTGCTGCAGACGAGGCGGCGGAGTATGTACCGGATATGTATGCGTCATTCTGGTCGCTGATACCGCCGATCGTAGCCATAGCTCTGGCTTTGATTACAAAGGAAGTATACAGTTCATTATTCGTTGGAATTCTGATAGGAGGAATTTTCTATTCAGGATTTGCTTTTGAGACTACGGTTACACACGTATTTCAGGATGGTATCGTAGGAGTGCTGTCCGACAGTTACAATGTGGGTATTCTGGTATTTCTGGTGGTTCTTGGAATCATGGTCTGTCTGATGAACAAGGCGGGAGGTTCTGCGGCGTTCGGGCGATGGGCGAGCGAACACATTACAAGCCGTGCGGGAGCGCAGCTTGCAACCATCCTTTTGGGTGTCTTGATCTTTATTGACGATTATTTTAACTGTCTGACAGTTGGAAGCGTAATGCGCCCGGTAACGGATAAACATAATATTTCCCGTGCGAAGCTGTCTTATCTGATCGACGCTACGGCGGCGCCGGTATGTATCATCGCGCCTATCTCTTCCTGGGCGGCGGCGGTAACCGGATTCGTAGAAGGCGAGGATGGGTTCTCCATTTTTATCCGTGCGATTCCCTATAATTATTATGCGATCCTGACGATTGTTATGATGATTACCATCGTGGTTCTGAAGATTGATTACGGCCCGATGAAGCTGCACGAGAAGAATGCATTAAGCGGCGATCTTTATACCACGCCGGACAGACCGTATGCCAATGCAGAAGAGGATATTAACGAGAGAAAGGGAACGGTTTTGGACCTGGTATTCCCGATCGTCGTGCTGATTATCAGCTGCGTCATCGGTATGATCTATACAGGCGGTTTCTTTGAAGGAGCAGGCTTTATAGAAGCGTTTTCCAACAGCGACGCGTCCGTGGGACTGATGCTGGGGAGCTTCTTTGCTCTGGTGATCACGATTGCGTTTTACGCTGTGAGAAAAGTACTTAAGTTCAGCGAATCCATGGCATGTGTGCCGGATGGTTTCAAAGCGATGGTGCCGGCGATCCTGATCCTGACATTTGCATGGACTTTGAAAGCGATGACGGACAGCCTTGGAGCTGCAGAGTATGTGGCAGGCATTATGGATTCTGCGGCAGGCGGACTTGTGAACCTGCTTCCGGCGATTATCTTCCTGGTAGGATGTTTCCTGGCATTTGCAACAGGAACGTCATGGGGAACTTTTGGAATTCTGATTCCGATCGTAGTAGCCGTATTTGCCGGAACCAATGAGACGATGATGATCATCTCTATCTCCGCATGTATGGCGGGAGCGGTCTGCGGCGATCATTGTTCGCCGATCTCCGACACTACGATCATGGCTTCGGCAGGCGCTCAGAGTAATCACGTAAATCATGTAACAACACAGCTTCCGTACGCGATAACGGTTGCGGCAGTGTCGTTCGTTACATACGTGATTGCAGGATTTGTGAAGAATGCCTTTATTTGTCTTCCGGTCGGAATCGTCCTGATGATTGGAATGTTGGTTGTGATCCGGAAGATGACGGCGGAAAAATAGGAATATATAACGAAAGTGGAATCTCTGTGCCGGTACAGTTTACTGTACCGGGGTTACAGGGATTCTATTTTTTGTTCGGACGCCATGACGGTATCATTCAAGAAATATTTTTCGAGGAAAATTGCAGGTAGATTCATCTAATAGTTGTAAAATAAAAAAGAAAGGTCCGGAACTTTCGGAAAGGAGTGCCATGGATATATTAATTCGAAAGGCAAAAAAACATGACAGAGAAGCCTTCAGTCAATTAATCAAGACGCATACTCCAAGTATGTATAAAGCGGCAAAAGCAATTTTGAAAAATGACGAAGACGTAGCGGACGCAATCCAGGAGACTGCCTTAACATGTTGGGAGAAGATAGGGACGTTAAAAAAGGATAAATATTTTAAAACATGGCTGATACGGATCCTGATCAATCACTGCAATCAGATCTACAGGCAGAGAAGCAGAAATATCTCAGAGGTGCGATTGCCCGAAGAGGGGAATGTGGAAGAGAATTTTACGGCGGTTGAATGGAAGGAATTTCTTCAATGCCTGGATGAAAAGTACCGTATTGTCACGATCTTATATTATGTGGAAGGGTTTAAGATCCGGGAGATCGCCCAGATCCTTGATATTAATGAGAAGACTGTAAGCGGGCGGCTTGCAACGGCAAGAGACCGGATGGAAAAGCAGTATACGCATGAAAAACCGTCCGCAGTCGTCTATCGTCTGAAGGAAAGAAATCAAAGAGGTCTGAAACGAAAGGAGAGGTTAATATGATGCGGTTTGAGGAAATGATAGAGGGGATCGGCAGTAATAATGAAGTGCCGGAACGCGTATGGAAAAAACTTGATCATGTACTGGATGATCTGCCGGATTATGAAGAATCTCCGGCATTAAGGTTAAGAGGCCGCAGATATGCGGCGGCGGCAGCCGTAACGGCGGCGATGGGAGCAGCACTTTGCGTCTCAAATCCTGCGCTGGCGGCTAAGATTCCATTTATTGGAAGAATATTTGAGGAAATAGAAAATGGGGTTCCGTTTTCCGGAAATTATAGTGAGAAAGCGGGAGCCCTTACACAGGCAGAAGATAAGGGTGAAAAGGAGAATCAGCATACTGCTTCCAGTTTTGTGAAAACGGATGCAGGAATTACCTTTACCGCTTCAGAGGTATATTGCGACGGATTGTCCGTATTCCTTACGGCACAGATTGAAGTAGAGCAGGGCGGTCTTGAGAATCTTCCGGGACATTATATCAATGGCGGATATGACACGGCCGAGATGATGTATCTTCGGGGAGAATGGAATCTGACCGGCGGAGGGGAACAGAGTTTGTCGAACGACAATCTGGAAGGTAGGGTAATCGACGATAATACATTTGTAGGAATGCTGAAACTTAATCTGGAAGATTATAAGTCGGAGGACGGAGAATTGAGTCTGCGGCTGTCCAGTATCGGATGGGATGATGCGACGATGGCAGATGCGGAGGATATCTCAGAATCATATCGTATAGAAGGTCAATGGGACTTTGATATTCCTTTTTCTGTGGACACGGAATTAGTGAAAGAGATTGGAGTAGGTCAGGAAAGCGAAGGTTACACACTGGAAAAAGTATTCATATCTCCGTATCAGGTGGTGACGTATGTGGACGTACCGCATGAAGAGAGGGAAATTACAAGGGAGGAATACGAGGCTTTAATGACAGAGAAGACAGGGGGAACGGAAGATAGGGGCATAACTTATGAGGAGTATGTAGAACAAGCCGGGAAGATATATCCATTCTGGAACACCGTCATATGTAACCAGGACGGAGAGATGCTGTTCTCGAATCCAGAAGATGTGGGAAAGACAGTGGCTGCCGTAGACGGTAAAGATATTTCCGTACTGAATATATTCGTATTTGACGACGCGGACGCCGATCTTGAGGTAGAAAAGAGCAGGCTGGATAACGGGACGGTCGATATGAAACGAGCAAAAGATTTGGCAGTGATTTCTGCGGAAATCGAAGTAAAATGAGATAAGAGATAAATTGTTTTTCAATAGTCGCAGAAGAGCCATCCTTGTAATTACAGGGGCGGCTCTTTGATATGTGGGAAGAAACGGGCGTCTGTATACGTTGTTTAACGTATGTAAATAGCCGGGGATCTCCTGGCATATAGTACAAAAATAAAATGAGATATGGATAAAAATAAAACAGTTTGCTATAATGAGAATAACTTTTGCGGGAAAGCGATAGACAGGGAGTAGTGTTGCTTATGAAAGCGGGAGAAAATCGACAGAGCAAAGTGTTCCGATACATAAAAGCAATATGGACTTACGGGACGTCACATATGTGGTGTTCTTTTGCGGCGGCAATTCTGTTATCTGTGTTTCTGTTATACTTTATCACTATGTGGTATATGAAGGACCGTTATTATACGAATCTTATTGAGACTACATATTCTACGGAGAGGGCCTTGCTGGAGTCTGTTGATAAGAATATAGAAAATCAGATGGAGGTATATGTAAGTTATGGTTCTCGTATCTCGATTGATCTGGAGGTGGGACGGATGATAGAGAAACAGGAGACTGGAGAGATCAGTGCGTCTGAGAGAAAAAGTATGAAGAATATACTGAAGAGGACAATCAAGGTATCGAATTCTATTATAGGGATTGCTCTGGCGTCCTCAGACGGGATATTGTATCAGTACGACAGATTGGAGATGAATGTAGCGGGAGCCAGGAGTATATGGGATGAGGATAGTGAAGAGATTATTAAGGAGACATTTGTCAAAGTTCAGGAGATGGCAGTAGGACATGCGGTTCCGCGTTATGAGATTATAACGCAGCCCTTGGTTCACCCCAACGACAGTGGGCTGGGACTTATCCATATCGCATTTCCGCTGAAAAGCAATTATAGTTATGAAAAAATGAGATATATGTTGGTGCTTACCTTCGACGGCCGGCCGATGAGTACGCTTCTTAAGCAGCTGAATCAGAACCAGGAGGAATATATACAAGCTTATATCGAAGATGAAAAGGGGAAGATTTTACTGCATACAGGAGGCGCCGAATGCTTGGGTAAGAAGTCGGATATCTATGAGAACGGAAGCCGCATTATCGATTTGACGGCGGATATAGGGGCTTTTGGATGGGTGCTGCATGCCGTAATTGACGGGAATATCCTTGAGGAAAAGGTCAATGAGATATACGATAGGATGGTGTTGATATTCGTAGCGGCTATCGTGCTGATTATGTTCTTGTTATTCATAGTTACAAACCGTATCCTGAAGCCGGTTAAGGTTATCAGTAGCTCTATCTCCAGAGTAAAGGAGGGTGATACGAGGGAACAGCTCAGTATTGAGGGGACGAACGAGATCTGGCAGCTTGCCCAGGAGTATAACGAGATGGTTCGGGCAATAAGAAAGGCAAGTCAGGAGGTAGAGGAGGAGCATTTCCGTGTGATTGAATCTATGAAGATGAAGCAGTTGGCTGAGCGGGAGGCGCTTGAGTCACAGATTAACGCTCATTTTATCTGCAATACATTGAATGTAATTAATTATGAAGCCATTGACAGCGGTAATTATAAGATTTCAGTATTATTGAAAAAGCTTTCAAACATTCTTCGGTATACCTTTGACCAGAAGCATCAGAACGTATATATGTTTCAGGAGATCTCATGGATCGAGCAATATCTGTTTTTGCAGAAGGAGCGGATGGAGGGAATGTTCGACTATCAGATAGAGTTTGATTCAGATTATGACAATTGGCCAAGCCGGAAACTGATGCTCCAGCCTTTTGTGGAGAATTCCATTCTTCATGGATTTGAGGGACGGGACAGCGGCGGTATGATTCGTATCGTCGGGAGAGGATATAAGGAATTTTTAAAGATCTCAATCGAAGACAATGGATGCGGTATGACAGAGTCAAGGAGTACGGTTATACAGGAGATTCTGGAGAACCCGCCGCTCGCCAAAAGCAAAGCGGTAGGAATCGGAATATCGAATGTTATTACAAGAATGCAGATGTATTATGGAAAAGAATTTAAGGTTTCGCTTGAGACAAAGCAGGGAGAAGGAACAAGGTTTGTATTTTTGCTGCCGATGCCGGCGTCTGCCGGGGAAGAGTATTAAGGAATAAATCGAAAAGAAGGAGGGCGCATATGAGAATACTGATTGCAGAAGACGAGCAGCGCGCGAGGCGGGGACTTAAGAATCTGATCATGTCGATTTCGGACGAATATGAGATCGCGGCGGAAGTGTCAGATGGAAAGCAGGCCTTGGAGATCATGCAGATTGTAAAACCAGACGTGGTATTTACGGACTTGAAGATGCCCTATATGGGCGGGCTGGAACTGATTAAAGCGGCAAAAGCAGCAGATATGAAAGCCAGGTTTGTGATCGTAAGCGCCTATGAGGAATTCGATGTGGCAAGACAGGCTATCAGTCTGGGCGTCTGCGAATATCTTGTAAAACCGATCATGTTCGATGAGGTAAGGGAATTGATGAAGCGGCTGGGCGATGAGGCGGATGGCGCCTGTGCATGTAAAGGCAGCCTGAAGGATCAATATCCGAACGCCCACCCCCTGGTGCGTAAATCGCTGAGCTTTATAGAAACCGGATATGCGGCGAAGATCAGTCAGAGAGAACTTGCTGAGAATCTGGGAGTTTCTCAGGAGTATCTCTGCTATCTATTTAATAAGGATGTGGGGATGAATTTTTCGCGGTTTGTAAGAACCTACCGGATTGATCTGGCGAAAAAGCTGCTTCTGACGGAGGCGGTTCCTCGTGAGGAGATACCTTATAAAGTAGGGTTTTCGGATTCTAAATATTTTAACAAGGTTTTTCGTGAAATCGAAGGAGTCAGTGTGGCGGAGTTCCTGAGGAAGAAGGGAAGATAATTATAGAAACAAGATGGTGATTCGGTGATGTTGTGATTCATGACCGTGTACATCATCTTTTTTTTGTGTGAAATGATGAATGATCTTAAAAAAATCCCCGGATCTTAAAAATATAACCTAAAAAAATCCCTAAAATCATAAAAAAATTGGTTACAATAGCGAAAATAAAAAAATATAATTAGTTCATATTAAAATGCAAGGAGGATTTATTATGAAGAAAAGAACTCAAAAACTTACTGCATTATTACTGTTGGGCTGTCTGACGGCAGGATTACTGACAGGATGCGGCGGCGGAAACAGCGGATCATCCGATGGCGGCAGCAGTTCTTCATCAGAAGGAAGCGGCGGATCATCAGGCGGTGCGGCCGAGGTGACATTGTGGCACTACTTTGAACATGAGGCTCCGGATCTGGAGGCGATCGTAGAAAAGTATAACGAGGAGCAGGATAAGATTCATATTACAGCGACTTATGTATCAAGAGATGAACTGATGAACCAGTATACGATCGGCGCCGTATCCGGCGAGCTTCCGGATATCGGTATGGTGGATTCACCGGATATGGCGTCATATGTATCGCTTGGAGTATTCGAAGATATTACTGAGGAGCTGGAAGCCTGGGAGGATTTAGATCAGTTCTATCCCGGCCCGCTTTTAAGCTGTCAGGATGCAGACGGTAAATATTATGGTCTGCCGAATAATTCCAACTGTCTGACACTGGCATGTAACATGGACGTATTGAGAAATGCCGGATTTGAGGAACCTCCGACAACATGGGACGAGTTCAGAGAAGTATGTGAGAAGACGACGAATGCGGCCGACGGGGTGTACGGATTTGCGATGTGCGCGATCGGAACAGAGGAAGGAACTTTCCAGCTTCTGCCGTGGATCTGTTCTGCGGGAGGTAATATAGATTCTCTTGACAGTACGGAATCCATCAAGGGAATTCAATTTCTGACAGATCTGGTACAGGATGGATTGATGAGCAAAGAAGTTATTAACTGGCAGCAGTCAGAGGCTTATAACTCTTTCTGCGCAGGGAAAGCAGCGATGCTGGAGTCTGGTACATGGCAGTTAGCCGATATTGACGAGAAGATCAACGGAACCTTCGAATATCAGTATGCGCTGCTTCCAAAAGACGAGGAGTATTCTTCTACCATTGGAGGAGAAAACTTTGGCGTCTGCGCGGGAACAGAATACAGAGACGAGTGTGTAGATTTCCTGAAATATCTGATGAACGCGCAGAATAACGCTGATTTTACGGCGGCGGCAGCAAAGCTTCCAGTTCGTAAAGACGCGGTCAGCCTGAATGAACTTTTTACGACAGACGAGAGATACGCGGTATTCAATGAAGGGATGAATTACGCAAGAGCGCGCGGACCGCATGCACAGTGGCCGACACTCTCAGAGGCGTTCTACACGGCAGTACAGGAGTCTTTGCTTGGTGAAAAGTCTGTAGAAGATGCGATGGGAAAAGCGGCGGCAACGATAGATCCGATTGTTGCGGAGGATCCGCTTCCGGAAGCGTCTATTGGAGGCGGAGTTGCCGACGATGTAAATTAATGTAACAGAATAAATCGATAACCGCAGCGCCTCGGAATCGTCCGGAATTTGAGATTCCGGGGTGTTTTGTTCAGTAGTTTCTGAAAAGGAAAGGAGAGTTGGGATATGAGGCTTAGTATGGCGGCCAGGAAGAGTAAAGAGGCATATATATTCATTCTTCCTGGATTTATCTATCTGTTGATTGTATGCGGATATCCGTTGTTATATAATATAGATCTGAGTTTTAAGAATCTGAACGTTAAGAATTTCGCTTCCGGAGAATCCGTGTTTGTCGGATTGGAAAATTACAAGACGTTACTGGCGGACCAGACATTCCGGCTGGTATTTAAGAATACGCTTGAATTCACGCTTGCCTGTCTGGTGATTCAGTTTACGGTAGGTTTTCTGTTCGCCATGTTCTTCTCTAAGAAATTTACTCTGGCAGGTCCCATCAGGGGATTGGTGCTTGTGGGATATATGATGCCGATGTCCGTAACGGCTTTGCTGGGTAAGAACCTGTTCTTATTGGACGGCGGCGTGATCAACGACCTGCTCATGAAGCTGCATATAGTCTCGGCGCCGGTTGATTGGCTGGTAAACGGAGGTACGGCGTTGGGAGCTGTAATAGCGGTAAACTGCTGGGTAGGAATTCCTTTTAACATGCTGCTTCTGACTTCCGGTCTGACGGGAATCTCGGATGATGTCTATGAAAGCGCCTCGATTGACGGGGCGACATCCTTCCAGAGGTTCATATATATTACTCTTCCGCTTATGAAGTCGGCGATGCTGTCTGTATTGATGCTGGGGTTCATCTATACGTTTAAGGCGTTTGACCTGATGTTCATCATGACGGCGGGCGGACCGTTCAATTCGACGGACGTATTGGGGACATACGCATATTCACGGGCGTTTACACAGTATGAATTTTCGCAAGGTTCAACGATCGCGATGATCCTGTTCATATGTTTGTTCTGTGTGGGTCTGTTCTACCTGAAGCTATTAGGGAAGGAGGACGACTAGAATGAATAAAAATGAGATAAAAGAAGCAAGACGCATGTATTTAAAATCCAAGGAGGGGCGCAGGAATATCAGGAATTGTATCTTTGCAGTCATTATTGCGTTTTTCTTCCTGTTTCCGATCTACTGGTTGATTCAGATGTCGTTTAAAACAGATATGGAGAGCTTCGGGAAGCTTGTCACATATTATCCCCACGAGTTTACGGTTGATCCGTGGCTTCAGAACTTGCAGGACGCAGATTTCCTGACGTCTTTAAAGAACAGTATTCTCATTGCGGTCTGCGCAATGGTAATTTCGCTGGGATTTGGCGTTCCAGCCGCATATGGAATGGGACGTTATAAGGTCCGGGGAACTAAGACGTTCATGTTGACGTTTCTTGTTACACAGATGCTTCCGGCATCCGTTATGCTGACGCCGATGTATCTGACTTTCAGTAAGCTTGGACTTCTGGGTACGTATTGGGCTCCGGCGATCGCAGTAGCGTCAGGCTCCGTGCCGTTTATTGTAGTCACGCTGCGTCCGTATTTTAAGAGTATTCCGGTTTCTCTGGACGAGGCGGCGCGTATTGACGGATGCAATGTATTCCGCTCGTTTTTCAAGATTATGATTCCAACGATTAAGACAGGTATAATTACGGTAGTAGTTATCTCATTCTTAAATGGATGGAATGATTTGATTTATTCTATGACATTTAACGTAAAGGCGGATATGAGGCCGTTGACGGCAAATATCCATAAATTCCAGAGTAAATATGGAACAAAGTGGAATTGTATTATGGCATATGGAGCGATTCTGACGATTCCGGTTATTCTTGCATTCGTATTTCTGCAGAAGTATATTGTAGGCGGTCTGACAGCGGGTGCAGTGAAAGAATAAATAATTAATGAAAATTTTTTGAGAAAATGGAGGTAAAGACATGCCAGATTTTGTGAAAAAAGAAGGAGAAACAGGAGATTTTCGCTCAGACGACCAGTTTCTGCTGGGGTATTTTGAAGAGAAGGAAGGAGCGCTGTATTACCGTTACCGTGACGAGCGCGTGATCGTAGAGCCATGGGGAGAGAACAGCTTAAGAGTCCGTGCATCGAAGATGCCGGAAATGCCGCAGGAGTTATGGGCATTGGAAGGGAAACCGGCGGATACGCAGGGGAAGGTGACGATTAATGAATTCTCGGCGGAGATTGTGAATGGAAAGATTAAAGCCGTAGTCAACAATATCGGAAAGATCATATTTTATAACCAGAAAGGAGAACTGCTCCTGGAAGAATTCGTCCGGAACCGTGAGGATATGTTTGCCAAGACCTGCAGCTCTCTGGAGATGTCGGCGAGGGAATTTAAGCCCATCATCGGCGGGGATTATGCGCTGACTATGAGATTCGAGTCGAATCCTGATGAAAAGATCTACGGTATGGGACAGTATCAGCAGAAGTTCCTGGATGTAAAGGGAACGGAGCTTGAACTGGCGCACCGCAATTCCCAGGCAAGCGTACCGTTCGCTCTTTCTTCCCTGGGATATGGTTTCCTTTGGAACAATCCGGCGGTAGGACGCGTAAGCTTTAACAAGAATGTTACTACATGGGAAGTACAATCTACGAAGAAGCTGGATTACTGGATTACCGCAGGCGATACGCCGGCAGAGATAGAAGAGGCGTATGCGGATGCAACCGGAAAGGTTCCGATGATGCCGGAGTACGGTATGGGATTCTGGCAGTGCAAGCTGCGTTATCAGACGCAGGAAGAGCTTCTGGAGGTAGCGAGGGAGTATAAGCGGCGGGGAATTCCGATAGATGTTATCGTGGTAGATTTCTTCCACTGGCCGAAACAGGGCGATTGGAGATTCGATCCCACATACTGGCCGGATCCGGATGCGATGATCGCCGAACTGAAAGAGATGGGTATCGAGCTTATGGTATCCATATGGCCGATGGTGGATTATAAGAGCGAGAACTTTGAGGAGATGCGTTCGAAGGGGCTGCTTACCAGAGTAGAGAGAGGCGTACATATCGATCATTTGTATATGGGCAATACGGTTCATTATGACACGACCAATCCAGAAGCAAGAGAGTACGTATGGGAGAAGGCGAAGAAAAATTATTATGATAAAGGCGTGAAGATTTTCTGGCTGGATGAGGCAGAGCCGGAATATACGGTTTATGATTTTGATAATTACAGGTATTATCTGGGACCCAATAATCAGGTGGGCAATATCTACCCGGCCATGTACGCCAAGAATTTCTTTGACGGAATGAGGGCGGAGGGGCAGGAAGAGATCGTGAACCTGCTGCGCTGCGCATGGGCCGGTTCTCAAAAGTACGGCGCTCTGGTATGGTCCGGCGATATCCATTCCACCTTTGACAGTCTTAAGAACCAGTTCGCGGCGGGACTTAACATGGGAATCGCAGGTATTCCGTGGTGGACGACAGATATCGGAGGATTTTTCGGTGCAAATATCTATGACGAGGAATTTCACGAGGTATTGATCCGTTGGTTCGAGTATGGAGCGTTCTGTCCGGTTATGAGGCTTCATGGCAATCGTATGCCGTATCAGCCGCAGTATGGAACGACGGGCGGGGCGGAGTGCGTATCCGGCGCGCCGAACGAGATATGGTCTTATGGAGATAAGGTATACGAGATTTGCAAAAAATATATTGGTCTGCGCGAGGCGATGCGTCCATATATACGGACATTGATGAAGGACGCGCATGAGAAGGGGACGCCGATTATGCGGCCGTTATTCTATGATTTCCCGGCAGATTCTGTTTGTTGGGACAACGAAGCAGAGTATATGTTCGGTCCGGACGTCCTGGTAGCTCCTGTCATGGAGAAGGGACAGCAGACCAAAGAGGTCTATCTGCCGGCCGGAGCGAGCTGGACAAACGCATGGACGAAAGAGGTTGTGGACGGCGGTCAGACGATTGTGGTTGAGACGCCCATCGATCAGATTCCCTTATTTACAAGAAATGGGTTCGTGTTAGAAGTTTAGGAAGTTATGCACCGCGCCGCGGGTGTTGATCGTGCGGCGCGGTGTTTTTTCGATATGAAACTCATTCAGGACAGTCTGCCGGGACTCATGTATGGAGAAATGAGGAGAAAGTATGGTGAAGAAAGAGAAACATGAAAAAAATGTATTTGGATTCGGTGGAAGTTTCGTAGCTTCCTGCGATAAGATATTTGATATCATGGCGCTGGGGTTCCTGTGGTTTTTATGCTGTCTTCCGGTCATTACAATGGGCGCGTCTTCGGCGGCATTATATCATGCCACGGTGAAATGTATCAAACATAACGACGGATATATATCAAAGGAGTTCTTCCGTTCTTTTATGTTGAATCTGAGACAGGGGGTCATGTTGTGGGTACTGGTTGTCTCGGCTACCCTGGCGATGCATCTGAATATCGGGATACTTATGAGGGAGACGGAGGGATATGCAGGACTATTCTTTATCTGCGTATATGCGCTGGTTTCGGTGTATATTCTGGCGATGGCTCTCTATATGTTCCCGGCATTGTCAAGATATGATATGGGCTGCGTATGGTTGGTTAAGATATCTATGTACATGACTGTTCGTTACTTTGGGACTACCCTGGCGCTTTTTCTGGTATTGATCTGTGTGGGCGCGTTGGTGTGGAAATTCCCTATGGCGATGTTTTTCGTGCCCGGACCGACGATGTTTATCATGTCGGATTTCCTGGAAAGAGTGATCCGGAAGCATGAACCAAAGGTACAGGAGCCGGCGGGACAGGAATAAGAAGAAAAGGGGTTAAGTTAAAATGAAATTTACGAATGGATTTTGGGCTATGCGGGAAGGTATCGTACCAGCGTATGCGATAGAGTACGCGAGTCATATGATCAGAGAGAATGAGCTGACAATCTATCTGCCGGCTAAGCATATAGCCGATCGGGGAGATCCGATGAATATTCCCATGCTGACGGTTACGCTGACGAGCCCCATGGAGGGTGTGATAAAGGTATCCGCAGTGCATCATGCAGGCGCACTGGTCAGAGGGCCGTTTGCGGAGATTAAGGAGAATGCTTTGCAGGTGGAAATCAAAGAGACAGAGGATGAACTGACCTATATAAGCGGAAATTTAAGGGCAGTGATCGATAAAAGACCCGGGAATTACAGGCTTTCCTTATATGATGGCGAGCGTTTCCTGACGGAATCAGGTTACCATAACCTGGCTTATATGCAGGATTGCAATACGGGCAGAAATTATATGATAGAGCAGCATCTGATCGGGGTGGACGAGTATATATATGGATTGGGGGAACGGTTTACTCCTTTTGTCAAAAACGGCCAGATTGTTGAGATGTGGAACGAGGACGGCGGGACGGCAAGTGAGATTGCTTATAAAAATATTCCGTTTCATATTACGAATAAAGGGTATGGCGTATTGGTGGACCATGTCGGGGATGTGTCGTACGAGATTGCCAGTGAAAAAGTAGAGTGTATTCAGTTCGCCGTAGAAGGCGAACGCCTGGAGTATTTCTTCATATGCGGCGGCAGTCCCATGAAGACGGTGGAAAAGTATACGAGTCTTACGGGAAAACCGGCGCTCCCTCCGGCGTGGTCTTTTGGATTGTGGCTGACAACATCTTTCAAGCCGCATTATGACGAGGCAACTACTTCAGGATATATTCGGGAGATGGCGGAGCGAGGGATTCCGCTGCATGTATTTCACTTTGACGCCTATTGGATGGATGCGTTGGAGTGGTGTAATTACACCTGGGATCCGAATGTTACGACGGACCCGAAGGGGATGCTGGAGCGATATCATGAGAAGGGACTTCATATCTGTGTATGGATCAATCCTTATATCGCTCAGAAGTCATATCTGTTTGAGGAAGGAAGAAAGAAAGGTTATCTGCTGAAACGCACAGACGGCGGAGTGTGGCAGACAGATCTGTGGCAGCCGGGAATGGCGGTCATTGATTTTACCAATCCGAAGGCACGCGCATGGTTTCAGGAGAAGCTAAAGCTTTTGATGGATATGGGGGTAGACTGTTTTAAGACAGATTTTGCCGAGCGGATTCCGGTAAGGGATATCTTATGGTATGATGGTTCTGATCCGGTGAAGATGCATAATTATTATTCCGTTCTCTATAATCAGTCAGTATTTTCACTGTTGGAGAGGGAAAGAGGAGAAGGAGATGCGGTTGTCTTTGCCAGATCTTCAAGCATTGGCGGACAGCGGTATCCGGTTCATTGGGGCGGTGATTGTTCGGCAAGTTATGTATCCATGGCGGAGACCCTGCGGGGCGGTCTGTCTTTATCGCTAAGTGGATATGGGTTCTGGAGTCATGATATCAGCGGTTTTGAGCAGACTGCGACGCCGGATTTGTATAAGAGGTGGTGCCAGTTTGGTCTGTTAAGCTCCCATAGCCGCCTCCATGGCGCAGATTCTCTGAGGGTGCCGTGGCAGTTTGACGAAGAGGCGTGTGAGATACTGAAGGAATTTGTTAATCTGAAATGTCGGCTGATGCCTTATCTTTATGCTATGGCGGTTCAGTCCCATGAGTACGGACGTCCCATGCTTCGGCCGATGATACTGGAATTTTCTGAGGATTGCGGATGTGATGCATTGGACCGGCAATATATGTTGGGAAACGCGCTTCTGGTGGCGCCGATTTTCAAGGAATCAGGAGAAGTGGATTACTATCTTCCTAAGGGCAAGTGGATCAACCTGATCACAGGAGAGAAAAAGGATGGAGGAAGCTGGCAGCATGAAGTCCATGATTATCATTCACTGCCTCTTATGATCAGGGAGAATACCATCCTTCCGATTGGAAATAACGAAACGTCTACGGTATATAATTATTCCGACAAGGTAACGTTATTGCTGTCTGAATTCACAGAATGCGGCTGCGCCGTAGCAGAGATACCGGATACGGAAGGAAAAACCGTAATGCGGGTTTATGCAAAGCGCGAAGGAGATGAGATCAAAGTAGAAGTGGAAGGAGAGGGAGATTATACTATTAAGAACCTGGGAAGCGGTATTGTGAGAGAATAAGCGCCGTTATGTGTATAAATCTTGAGGAATAAAAAAAGAAACGCTTTCAGACGTCTGCCTGTTGCTGAAAGCGTTTCTTTTTTTGTTTGGACTCTATTCAGAAATTCATTCTGTTATTCATTTAAGCGCTTAATTAAGTAATATACGGCGCCGATAATCCCTGCGTTATTACCAAGCATGGCGGCGCGAAGATCAAGGTTAGTTCTAAAGTTCGGCATTGCATTTTCCATTACTTTGTTACGAAGTTTTGCAATAAATAATTCTTCTTGTACACTGACGCCGCCGCCTATGATAATCAGTTCAGGATTGAATATATGAATCAGGCTGACAATTCCGACTGAAATATCATGAATCCAGTCGTCTACGATTCGGGTAATTCCTTCGTTTCCTTTTTTGACGGAATCAAAGATACTTTTGCCGTTTATCGGATATTTAGATATATGTTCCGGGTCTTTTGTCTCGTAATATTTAATTACCGAATTTACTAAAGCAGTCATAGAAGCGTACTGTTCAAAGCAGCCTTTATTGCTGCAGGTACATGCGGCGCCATCTTTATGAATAGAGAAATGTCCGATTTCTCCGCCGAACCCGGAGTGGCCGAGTAAGATCTGATCGTTAACGATGATACCTCCGCCGAGACCGGTACCAATGGTAAGGACGATAACATCTTTTGCGTTTTTGGCGCTTCCCGTCCATTTTTCACCCAAAGCAACGCAATTAGCGTCGTTTATAACCGTAACTGGTAAATGATATTTCTTCATAAATGCATCCTTGAGGTTTGAGCCTTCCCAATTACGGATGTTCCCGCCGCTGCCTGCGACGATTCCGTTTTTTGCATCTATCTGCCCGGTGGCGGATATTCCGATTCCATAAAGATCATCCGGTCTTATATTATTCTTATTTAAAAATATTTCGGATTCTTTTAAGACGGTTTGCAGGATCGGAGTGTCATAATGATCGAAAGCAACCGGCGCTTCGCCGGAGATCAAAAGACTTCCGGTCTCGTCTACTATTCCCATTTTAACGGCGGTACCGCCGATATCTATTCCTAAATATTTATTCATGTTCGTATTCCTTAACTTTGTTTATAAATCGGGCGGCAATTTCAAGGGGGCGGGTAATGGCGCCGCCTACAACAACGGCAAAGGCGCCGGCCTCCAGCATCTGTACCGCCTGGTCGGGAGTATGCACCTTTCCTTCTGCGATGACCGGAATATCCAGATCTTCGCTGAGTCTGCGGACGAGCTCTGTATCAGGTCCGTCCTTTTTCGGAGAATAGTCTGTATATCCGCTTAAGGTTGTACCCACGAAGTCAACGCCGCATTTCCAGGCATTTACCCCTTCTTCATAGGTAGATATATCTGCCATAAGGATGATGTCAGGGTATTTCTCTTTAATCTGTGAGATAAATTCATTGATTGTGGTTCCGTCGCCGCGGCTTCGCATGGTACAGTCGAGGGCGACGATATCGGCGTCTGCCGCCGCAAGCTCGTCGATTTCTTTCATAGTAGGAGTGATGTAGGAATCATACCCTTCATAATTGATCTTAATAATTCCGATGACGGGCAGTCCGGTCTCTTCCTTTATTGCGGTCACATCGCGGATACTGCTTGTCCGGATGCACGGAGAACCTGCTTCTTTCGCGGCTCTTGCCATCAGATACATGACGGATTTTTCCGGCACGTACAAAGGCTCTCCGGGTAAAGCCTGGCAGGACACGATTATCTGTCCCTTTATCCGGTTTAAAATTTCACTTTTTGTATATTTCATAACTATTCCTCCGTTTTAATTTTAAATACGATTTTTTTGACGTCTGCCGGACAGTCCTTCATCATCGCTACTTTATGAGCGTCGCTGGGGAAGCAGACCATAAACTGGCCGGGTTTTAGCTCATAGCATCCGTCCGCGTCGCCCTTTAGGAATGCAATGTCTTTATCCGGCGCGTACGGTACTTCAGAGGTTAACGAGCAGATATCAGATGTTGCGATCCGCTCTACGCCGCTGACAATGAAGTGCAGATCGATATAATTGCGATGTGCTTCATATAGACACTGATCTTCGGGTTTTGAAGTAAAGGTAACAAGATTACAGAACAGCCGGTCTCCGTCAAGGACGACATGAGGGGAGGGAAGCGTCCGGTCCTCCGGCAGGCTGTCCAGGTAATTAAGCGCCTGATACAGGGCAGGAAAATATTTATAATTATCCTTGTTTTTTAAAGAATCAAAAATCATAAGTGCCTCCTTTGATTAGATTAGAATATGGTGTTGTTTTAGTGTGTTTTTCAGAACGGAACTCATCAGAGAGTATCCATTTGCATTGGGATGAAGACCGTCATAGGTTATACCGTCCAGCAGACGATCCGTTCCTGGATACGACGCTGCGGAATAATAATCCAGGAAAATGAGATCCTCTTTTTTGGCCGTCTCTTCCAACCATTGATTCAGATCATGAATAAAGCGCTTCCGGTCCGCTTCATGCAGAGAAACTTTTATACATATCGGAAGAAGCGAGGCCAGAATCAATGTGGTGGAAGAATCTTTTGCTTTTCGGATGATTTCCTTGATGTTTGTCTGTGCGTTGCACAGGACTTCATTATACGGGCGCGGAGGAATCAATTTCCAATAATCGCCTTCCAGATCTATGGTATCGTTTACCCCTATCCCCATTATACAATATCGGGGATTCAATTGCAGAGCGTCGACAAAAAAGCGTTTGTTGAGATACGTCGTGGTGTCGCCTTCGATCCCCCTGTTGATCAGAAGCTGCCCTGGTTCATCAAAATAGGCGGTTAATTCCCAATACTGCGTGATAGAGTCGCCGATGAAAAGAAAATCGGGCCTGCGGCCGGTACGGACAATAGAGTGATTCTTGATATCATACTCTTTGCGCTTCCGGTCTGCCGCAACTGTTTCTGAAAAGTACCCCAGTTTTTGATATGCGTCACTATTTCCCGGCATTTTTATACCTCCTTTATCCGAGAGTGTTTATTGTCTTCATTATATGACACAGAATGCAAAAAAAAAATATACGCGAGCTCTAAAAATAGCATAATAGGATTGAAATATAAGAAAATTATAAGGTATAATATTAATAAGGAACCGTTCTTAAGTTCGTATAAGGAGGTAAAGGAATGAGCAGTGTTGTTGATAATGTGAGATTTAATTTTCTGTATATTGATACATATTCATTTGGAAGAAACTGGGTCTTCCCGGAGAGTATGATTCCGTATAATATGCTTCGTTATATAGAATCAGGAGTCGGAACGTTCTTTATAGACGACGAGGAGGTTGTCGTTCGTAAGGACCAGATCATTTATATTCCGATGGGGAGCAGATTGTCCTGTTACGCCATGGAAGATAATTTTTCCTTTACCAGTATTCGGTTTACTACGTCCGTATATTTTGAGGGCGGAGACTTTCTTTCAGATTATTATGGGATTCGGAAAGTTATGGTATGTAAGGAAGTGAAGACGTATTTTCAGCAGATCTATCGATGGGTAAAAGAAGACAGTCCGGCGAAAATGTATTTCGTGAGAGGATATCTTGAAATTCTGATCGGTACTCTGATCTCTAAGATGAGCACAAAAGAGAATTGTAAGGAGGAACTCCAGATCACGGATGATAAATATAAGCTGGAAAAGATCAGGAGGCGGATACGGAGGGTAAGCAATAAGGTAGATCCCCGGATTCAGGTTGTGATGGATTATGTTGTACTTCATCCGGCAGAAAAATATACTCCGCAGAGTATGGCGGATATGGCGGAGCTGAGTAAACAGAGGTTTAGCTGCCTGTTTAAAGAACAGGTCGGAAAGTCTCCGATGGCGTACATCAAGGAGCTTAAACTGACGACGGCGGCAAGAAAATTGCTGGTGTGCAACGAGACTGTCAGTGAGATTGCCTATGAGGTAGGATATGAGGATCCGAACTACTTTATCAGAGAATTTAAGTCTGCTTTTGGCTATACGCCCAACCAATATCGGAAAGCGGCGAAGGAGTAGATATTGAGTGTATTGTGCTATTAATAGGCTTATTTGTCAGAATTGTTATAAAAAAATCAAATTTTAGAAAAAATAAGAGGGGCGTATGTCCGTATATAACGGGCTGCGTCTTCCTTTTTTGTTCTTTTTTTGAGGAAAATAGGATGAAATCAGAGGTTTAAACTATAGGCGTATTATGCTATTATTGAGATTTCTTACTGTAGAAATACACAAAAAAATGTCGTAAAATCTATCTCAGCAAAGCAAAAACGACAAAAGATACAAAGGAGGTAACTTTATGAGAAAGAAAACGTTGAGTGTTTTGTTAACGGCGCTTATGGTAGTATCAATGGCTGCAGGATGCGGAAAAGATTCGGGAGGAGCAGGGGGAAGCTCGGAAAATGACGGAGAACTGAAAGGCGATATTACATTCTGGCATTCCTTTACACAAGGAGGACGAATGGACGTAATCCAGGAGGCGGCGGAAAAGTTTATGGAGGAGAATCCAGATGTGAATATTACGATCGAGACATTCTCCTGGGGAGATTTCTACACGAAATGGACAACCGGCCTGGCGTCAGGAAATGTGCCGGATATGAGTACGGCGTTACCTGGTCACGTAGTTGAGATGATGGACGCGGAAGCGGTGATCCCGGTTGACGATGTGATCGACGATATCGGAAGAGAACGTTTCGCAGAAGCAGCATTGTCCGAGGGAGAGAGAGACGGCGAGTGTTACTCCTTACCCCTGTATTCACATGCGCAGGTGATGTGGTACAGAAAGGATCTGCTGGAAGAAGCGAATCTGGAAGTGCCGACAACATGGGAAGAATTTGCGGAAGCGGCAAAGACATTGACAAAAGACGGCGTATACGGACGTTCCTTCCCTTGCGGTTCCGGCGATCTGATGGCTACGAGGTTCCTTAACTTCTATGTAAGAAGCGGCGGCGGAAGCCTTCTGACAGACGATCTCAAAGCAGATCTGACAAGCGATATTGCTATCGAAGGAATCAAATACTGGCTGGATATTTATGAAAACTGCTCGCCGAAGGATTCGGTGAACTATGCCGTACTTGACCAGGCGAATCTGTATTATCAGGGAAAGACAGCCTTTGACTTTAACAGCGGATTCCATATCTCAGGCGTAGAGACGAACTCTCCGGATCTGGTTGACAGCATTGACTGTGCGCCGCTTCCAAGATTGAATAAGGATGATCCGGTCTATGGCGCGGAGACGTCCAACATTCCTATGGTAATCTGGTCTAATTCCGAGCATCCGGAGATCTGTAAGGCATTTATAGAGACCCTGTATGAGGATGAGAGATATACGGATTTCCTGGCGGCTACGCCGGTGGGAATGCTTCCGTCCATTACAGGAATCTCAGATACAGAGAAATATCAGTCTAACGAGATCGTGCAGAAGTTCTCCAATGCGGAGCAGGTTATCTCAGAAGCAGTAGAGCTCTCCGCCGCGATCGGGTTTGAGCATGGTCCAAGCGTGGAGGCAGGTCTATTGACATCTCAGGGCATTATAGAAGAGATGTTCCAGGATATTATAACAAATGGTACTGATGTAGAAAAAGCGGCTAAGGCAGCCGAAGAAAAGATGAACGAGGTATTTGAATCCGTTCAATAGTGTTTTTGAGCCGCCCTGTATGTGAACTATGGCGGGGCGGCCTTTTAAGAAAGGTGGAAGTCGCGAGTGAAAACAAAAAAAATTGATTATGGCAGATGGCTGCTGGTATTGCCGGCTTTGATCGTTGTCGGAACACTTCTGGTATATCCGATTTTTTCAAGCCTTTATTACAGTTTGACAACCAAACATCTGATAAAAGCGACCTATGACTTTATAGGATTTGACAATTATATCAAGGTATTGACGGATCCGGATTTCTTTAAAGCGTTTTTAACGTCTATATTGTGGACGGTCGCCTCTCTTCTCGGACAGATCATCGTGGGATTTACTGCCGCGCTGGCGTTGAACAGGGTAAATCATCTGAAGGGTGTCTACCGGATATTAATGATCATACCGTGGGCGTTCCCGTCTATCGTAATCGCATTGGCATGGAAGTGGATTCTTAATGGTGTGTCAGGATTTCTTCCGAATTTATTGTATGAGATGGGGTTCGCCTCGGAATTGCCGCAGTTTTTAAGCGACAGCAGTCTTGTGTTCGGAACGCTTATTTTTATCAATATATGGTTTGGGGCGCCGATGATCATGGTAAATGTGTTGTCTGCATTGCAGACTATACCGCAGGATCAGTACGAAGCGGCGCAGATCGACGGGGCAAGTAAGTTACAGCAGTTCATGTATATTACCGTGCCGCATATCAAAGTGGTCGTTGGTCTTCTGGTTGTGTTAAGAACAATCTGGGTATTTAATAACTTCGATATTATCTACCTTATCACCGGAGGAGGACCGGCCAATGCAACGACGACGGTTCCGATCTATGCATATAATATGGGCTGGGGAACAAAACTTTTGGGCAGATCATCCGCAGTTACGGTGCTGTTGTTGGCGTTTCTTCTTATTGTATGTTTCATATATTTTAAGATCATTGGAAAATGGGAAAAGGAGGATAAGTAGATGTCAGGTAAGCTAAAGGGAAAATTAGGAAATGTCGTGTGTCATCTGTATCTGATCATCTTGTCGGTCATTGCAGCGTTCCCGCTGCTCTGGGTACTGCTCTGTTCCGTAAAGTCCTCAGGAGATCTGACGTCTAATCCTACATCAATTTTACCGAAGGAATTTACGTTGGGACATTTCAAGAATGTAATTGATACACTGGGATTTACCAGAAACATAGGGAACAGCTTAATCATAGCGTTCTTTACTACCTTGATTGCGATTGCGATCTCATCGCTGGCTGCTTATGGAATCGTAAGATTCTTCCCTAAGTTCGGGAATATTATGTCGCGTGCATTGGTCACCACATATATGTTTCCGCCGATCCTGCTGGCAATACCGTATACGCTGGTCATGGCAAAGCTGGGGTTGACCAATACCCGCCTGGGTCTTGTTATTGTATACTTATCATTCAGCGTGCCATATGCGGTATGGATGCTGATAGGATTCTTTAAGACGGTTCCCATTGGAATCGAGGAAGCGGCGCGCGTCGACGGCGCGAACAAGATGGTTACATTTGTGAGGATCGTGCTGCCGCTGGTAGCGCCCGGAATCGTAGCTACGGCTATCTATACGTTTATCAATGCGTGGAATGAATTCCTGTATTCGTTGATCTTGATCAACAGTACGGAGCTGATGACGGTTTCCGTAGCGCTCAGGTCCTTGCAGGGAGCGGAGATACTTGATTGGGGAAGTATGATGGCCGCTTCAACATTAGTTGTGATTCCATCGGTGGTATTCTTCATGTTTATCCAGAAATACATTGCCGGCGGTATGACAGAAGGTTCAGTGAAATAGAAATAGAAAAGGTTCAGTAAAACAAAGATTTTGTAATAGATTTTATAATATTAGAGGAGATATCAAAATGAAAAATATAGGTTACGCGGTAGTTGGTACAGGTTACTTTGGGGCGGAGCTTGGACGGATCATGAAGGAACAGGAAGGCGCTGCTATTACGGCGGTGTATGATCCTGAGAATGCGGAGGTGATCGCAGAAGAGCTGGGATGTGATGTTGAGACAGACCTGGATGCACTGTTTAGCCGTGAAGATGTAGACGCAGTGATCGTTGCTTCGCCGAATTACTTACATAAAGAGCCGGTTATTAAGGCTGCGGAGCATGGCGTTCATGTATTTTGTGAGAAACCCATCGCATTGTCCTATGCAGACTGCGACGCGATGGTAAAAGCATGCGAGAAGCATGGAGTGACATTTATGGCGGGACATGTGATGAACTTTTTCCGCGGCGTCAGACATGCGAAGAAGTTGATCAACGAGGGTGTGATCGGCGACGTTCTTTACTGTCACTCCGCGAGAAACGGGTGGGAAGAACCGCAGGAATCCATCAGTTGGAAGAAGATCCGCGCGAAATCAGGCGGACATCTGTATCATCATATCCATGAGCTGGATTGTATCCAGTTTATTATGGGAGAGCCGGATTCTGTGATCATGACGGGGGGAAATGTGGCGCACAGAGGCGAGCAGTTCGGCGACGAGGACGATATGCTCTTCATTAATCTGGAATTCCCGAATCGGAAATTCGCCGTTCTGGAATATGGTTCCGCGTTCCACTGGCCGGAGCATTATGTATTGATCCAGGGAACTAAGGGCGCGATACGTCTCGACATGGCCAATGTGGGAATGACTGTGAAGACGGAAGCAGGAGAAGAGCATTATCTGGTTCATGAGACGAAGGAAGAGGATGACGACCGTACAAGGATCTATCACGGCACGGAGATGGACGGTGCGATCATGTACGGCAAGCCGGGCAAGAAGCCTCCGATGTGGCTTCACAGTATCATGAAGAATGAGATGAAATATTTCAACGAGATCATGCACGGCGCGGCAGTCGATGAAGAGTTCAGGCCATTATTGAACGGTTCAGCGGCACGGGCGGCGATTGCGACGGCAGACGCGCTTACCCTGTCTGTCAAAGAAAACAGGAAGGTAAAGGTTTCTGAGATTAAATAACAGGAGTGAAGATAAGAAAATGAGAGATTTGGAAAAATATAGAGGGATTATACCTGCGTTTTATGCCTGCTACGAGGACGACGGCAGCGTAAGTCCCGAAAGAACCAGGGAATTTACCCGGTATCTGATCGACAAAGGTGTAAAAGGTCTGTATGTATGCGGTTCCTCAGGAGAATGCATATACCAGAGTAAAGAAGAGAGAAAACTGATACTGGAAAGCGTCATGCAGGAAGCAAAAGGCAAGATTACGATCATCGCCCATGTAGGGTGTAATAATACCGCGGACAGCATGGAGTTGGCGGCGCATGCGGAGAGTGTGGGTGCAGACGCGGTCGCCTCCATTCCGCCGATCTATTTCCATCTGCCGGATTATGCGATCGCGGAGTATTGGAATGATATTAGTTCTGCGGCTCCGAATACGGATTTTATCATCTATAATATTCCGCAGCTGGCGGGAGTGGCGCTGAGTATGCCTCTTTATCATGAGATGCTTGGGAATCCAAGGGTGATCGGCGTGAAGAATTCTTCCATGCCGGTTCAGGATATTCAGATGTTCAAGGACGTCAGAGGCGATGACTGCGTCGTATTTAACGGTCCGGACGAGCAGCTTGTAAGCGGCCTTGCAATCGGAGCGGACGGCGGTATCGGCGGAACTTACGCCGCTATGCCGGAACTCTATCTGAGGATCAAGGAGCTTGTGGACGCCGGTGAGATAAATAAGGCGAGAGAGATTCAGAATGACGCGAACAGGATTATCTATGAAATGTGTAAATGTCATGGGAATTTGTATGCGGTGATGAAAGAAATATTAAAAGAGCAGGGACTGAATCTCGGCGGAGTCCGAAAGCCTTTGGCTTCGGTAAATGATCAGGATTTACCCCGGATCGAAAAATGTAAGAAGATGATCAGAGAAGCCGTTGGGAGATTATAGAAAGGCAGAAAAAGATCTAAGCATGTATATAAAAGCCTCGATGCAGAACGCTGCATAGGGGCTTTTACATATGTTCTGAGTTAAAATCTGAAAATCTACAGGCGTAAGCTTGTGTCGTTGATAAATTTGAAGTACAATTGTAATAACATAACAGAAGGAAAGCAGTTTTGGGCATTGTTGTCTTACTTCTAACTATAAAGTATAAAAAAAGTAGGAGTGGAGTGCGGCATGATTGGAAACCGGGATATTTATCTGGACAGGACGAAAGTTAACACATTTTCTTTACAATTGAATCATTGCGGCGTTCAGGAATGTACGCCGGGATATTCTTATAGTTTCGATGCGAATTCTTATCATTTGATTCATTTTGTGCTGGGCGGCAGCGGTTTTCTTGAGATAAATCACAGACTGATCAATATACATGCCGGCCAGGCGTTTTATATTCCCCCCGGGACTCCGGCAAGATATTGTGCGTCATTGGAAACGCCATGGACATACGGGTGGGTTGGATTCTACTCGAATACTTCAAATCCCTTTATCGCACTTTTATTTGAGAATCAAAACGTGATCACGTTTAAGATGCCTGTGGAAGAGGTGGAAAAGAATCTTTTGTCTGTTATCGCCGTAACGGATAAAAGAGTATCTGAATACTCCCAATATAATGAGTCGGATTTTGACGGGGAACAGTTTACTGCTATCTTGAAAGTTTCTGATTCTCTAAAGGCCAATAGCAGAATGCTGGATTTTTTCTCTGATCTATTGAGTTTTCAAGTCCCGGATAGAAAGATGCGCATGGAGAAGGATTCATTGGCATTAAGAGCGAAAGCGTTCATGGATTCCCACTATCATGAACCCCTCAAGATGTATGATATCGCGGCTTCATTGAATATCCATCCTAACTATCTGTGCGCCGTCTTTAAAAAGGCATACGGACAGACGCCCGGTGATTATCTATGCTCTATCCGTATGGCCCAGGCGGCAATGATCCTGAAATTAACGGATTATACTGTATCCATGGTAGCGGAATCATTAGGGTATGCCAATCCGTTTCGGTTTTCAGCCGCATTCAAATCTTTTTATGGATTATCTCCCTCTGCCTATCGGAAAGAGTGTCAATAATTACTGCTCTCGTAATTCTTTAAACCGGATTTTAATATCAGGCAGGATACTGTCAGCATCGTGATACAGAAAAAAGGGATGCCGAGGGCGCCGGTTTTCGTCCCGTCTTTGCCCAGAATATAGCCGATGGGGTAATAACTGATAAAGGCGTAGGGAATCAGATATCCAAAGATACCCTGAAAAACAGCCGGATAGATTGTGAGAGGATATTTGGCCATCTCTCCTAATGAGATAACAAAATAATTAAGGCTGTTTTTCCTGCCCTCCATCCAGAATGAGACGCAGCTTGCAATCCATATCATACACACTCTTATCAGGCATGCTCCTGCTAAAAACAGAAGGAACAAAAGTATCTTCGGCAGATTCCATTCGACTTTGCACTTGCCGAATCCCATGATTAATACTGCTGCGGCGATCACCATTTTATTCAATCCGTCAAAATCTATCTTTGCTGTCAGAAGCTGCAGTCCGACGGGTACAGGCCGGATTAAAAACCGGTCCAGATCAGCCATATGAATCATATTCGTGATTTTCCATGCGCCCTGAAAGAAGAGGTTTATAAAGCCTTCGGAGAACAGCAAAAAACCGTAAAGAAGAAGGATCTCCCACATGGTCCATCCTCCTACCTGCGGGATATTGCTGTAAATAATGCAGATCAGCCCCAGATTGCACCCCTGGGAAAACAGCGTAAAGAAAATCATCATTAAAAAATCTGTTCGATATTGTGCTAAAGATCTGATATTCTGTATCTGGAATAAAATATATAATTTTATGTAATTTCTATAATTCTTCATTTTATGATACCTTTTTAAATTTAATTTGTTATTCGTCATACGTCTATCCGCCGTACATGGATATTACTCCGAACGCTTTTTTTCCTAACAAGGTCCCGAGAAAACCAAGAAAGAGTATCCAGATAACCTGCATAAGAATATTCGTCAAACTGTCGTGTATTGAGTAGGTTCCGACGAATATACAGCAGGGTGTATAGATAATCCCGCGGAACGGCAGATAGTCTACGATTCTTCTTAGCGTATCGGGGAACATGGCCAGGGGAATTAACGCGCCGGAGAAAAAATTCGTAAGTATTTCTCTTGCCTTTGTCACACCATAGGAATTATCTGTGTAAAAGCACATGAGAGAAAATATATATTGAATACAGAATTTAATCCCCATTCCCAGTAGCAGGGCAATCGTAAACAGCAGTATACGGATCCCGTTCAGATATTTGACGCCGTTTACCGTCAGATAGATGCTTCCCACCAGCAGAAAAGTTACTGCAAATTCCATTCCCGCAGTCCCCAGCATCCGAAAGAACAACATTCCTCTGTAGGACAGGGGTTTTAACAAGTCTAATATAATATCGCCTTTTACAATCCGTTCCGCAATACTCATCTCGAATCCCATGGAAAAGACGCTGTTGCAAAGAAAAGCGACGAATACATACTGTCTCATGATTTCCCAGGTATATCCGTTCACAACATCCTGATATGCGAAGATACTTTTCCAGACATAGTATAATACGATCGCCTGGATAAAATTAGCCAGCATACCGGTAATAAATGTACTTCGGTAAGCACATCCCTCTAAAAAACCACATCTTATATAAGCCAAATATTTTTTTGTGTTTTTTATCATATTTTCATCATTCCCTTCCATACAAAAGCGATACACGAAAGACACCTTAGTAATAGCTCCTTCGGTACTAATTTCCACCTTCAAATAGCTCAATTATGATCTGTTCCAGGGTAGTTCCTTCATCGTATCTGCCAAATAGTTGTTCAATAGAATCATCGAACAGGATCTTTCCTTTTTCTAATATGATCATCCGCCTGCAGAGAGATTCCAGATCTTTCATATCATGGCTGGTCAGCAGGATGGTGGTCTTCTTTTCCCTGTTTATTTCTCTTAGAAATTCATATATTTTCTGCTTTGCAGTTACATCGACTCCGATGGTAGGTTCGTCTAAGAATAATATAGGCGGTTCATGAAGCAAAGACGCGGCAAGATCGGCTTTTACGCGTTGTCCCAGAGATAATTTTCTTGCAGGCTGCATAAGGAAATCATGCAATCCCAAGATACTGCTGAATTTTTCCATATTCCGGGCATACTGACGGTCGGATAATGAATAAATATGTTTCAATAAGTTAAAACTTTCTATCACCGGTATGTCCCACCATAGCTGCGTCTTCTGGCCGAATACTACGCCTATCTTCCCTGCATTGTCGATCCGGTTGGAGAATGGATCCTGACCCATGATCCGGATCACTCCTTTACTGGGGCGCATAATTCCGGTAAGCATCTTGATCGTCGTTGATTTGCCGGCGCCGTTCGCCCCCAGGAACGCCACGCATTCTCCTTCGCTTATATGGAAAGAGATTCCCTTTACTGCTTCTAAAGTCTCGAATCTGGGCATGATCAAGTGTTTGAGCTGCCCCGATATCCCGTCGCTCTTTTTGGCGATCTTATATTCTTTTTTTAAGTTTTGAACTTCTATCATTTCGTTGATATCCCTCATTTCTCGATGTAGTCTTGTGTATTTTTACCATGCATATCCGAAGAAATATCCTGCGCAGCCAATATAGAATTAGGAACGTCCCCTTAAGATTAAAATAAGAGTAACACAGTAAAATATCATAAAACATATCATTTTCAAAGGTTTTTCTCTTAAATATTAAGTATAAGTAAATATAATAGGAGATTTCTCTTGTAGAGTGAAGGAAAATTGGATAGAATGTGTAATAGAGCATACTGCGATGGAAGGAGAATCAAGATAACAGATGAGTATCAGAGACTTGAAGACATATGAGATCATAAAAGAAGACGAATTAACCGGGATCCAGGCGAAGGGATATCTGCTTCGTCATAAGAAGAGCCGGGCAAGAGTTCTTTTGATAGAGAAGAAGGATGACAATAATAAGGTGTTCAGTATCGGGTTCCGTACTCCGCCAAGCGACAGCACGGGAGTTCCGCATATTATGGAGCACTCTGTGTTGTGCGGTTCCAGGAATTTTCCGGCGAAAGATCCTTTTGTGGAACTGGTGAAGGGATCCCTTAATACATTTCTGAACGCTATGACCTACCCAGACAAGACGGTATACCCGGTGGCGAGCTGTAATGATAAGGATTTTCAGAACCTGATGCATGTGTATATGGACGCCGTTCTCTATCCGAATATCTATGAGCACGAAGAGATCTTCCGCCAGGAGGGATGGAGTTATAAGCTGGATTCTGCGGATGACAGGCTTGCATATAACGGCGTGGTTTATAATGAGATGAAGGGGGCGTTTTCTTCCCCGGAAGGCGTTCTGGACCGGGTGATCCTGAATACGCTGTTTCCGGATACTTCTTATGCCTATGAGTCCGGAGGCGACCCGGAAGAGATACCCAAGCTTACCTACGAACAGTTCCTTGATTTCCACAGGAAATACTATCACCCGTCAAACAGTTATATCTATCTGTACGGTGATATGGATATGGAGGAGAAGCTTGACTGGCTTGACAGGGAATATTTAAGCTCATTCGACGTCAGAGAGGTTGACTCCAAGATCCGTTTTCAGGAGCCTTTTAAAGAGATGAAGGAGAAGACATTCTCTTATTCTATCGCAAGTGAGGAATCAGAAGTTGATCAGACCTTTCTTTCTTATAGTAAAGTAATCGGTACCAGTCTTGATAAAGAACTGTATCTGGCGTTCGAGATTCTGGACTATGCGCTGCTTTCCGCGCCTGGCGCGCCCCTTAAGAAAGCGCTGACGGACGCAGGGATCGGAAAGGATATCATGGGTTCCTATGACAATGGAATCTATCAGCCTATCTTCTCCGTGATCTCGAAGAATGCAAATGAAGAGCAGAAGCAGGAATTTGTGGAGTTGATCGAGAAAGTTTTGTCGGATATCGTTAAGAACGGCATTGATCGGAAAGCGCTGGAAGCGGGGCTTAATTATCATGAATTCCGTTATCGGGAAGCTGATTTCGGTAATTATCCCAAGGGACTGATGTATGGTCTGCAGATGATGGACAGCTGGCTCTATGATGAAGAGAAGCCCTTCATCCATGTGGAGGCTCTTAAGACCTTTGAATTTCTGAAGAGTCAGGTTGGAACCGGATATTATGTAGAATTGATACGGAAATATATCCTTGACAATTCCCACGGCGCGGTGGTAGTGGTGAAGCCTGAGAAGGGACGTACCGCCAGACTGGACGCCGAGCTTGACGAGAAACTGCAGAATTATAAATCAGAACTTGCGGCGGACGAGGTGGAAGCGCTGGTGAAGGCGACGGAGGATCTGGAGGCTTACCAGTCCGAGCCGGAGAAGGAAGAGGATCTGGAGCGTATACCGGTATTGGAGAGGAAGGATATTTCCAGAGAGATCGAGCCGATCGTGAATGAAGAGATGCGTCTTGGGGATATACCGGTGATTTTCCATGAGATAGAAACGAATGGAATCGGATATCTGGACGTCATGTTCGATATATCAGGCGTGAAGGAAGAACTGCTTCCCTATGTGGGAATCCTGCAGTCGGCGCTTGGGATCATTGATACGGAGAATTATGATTACGGAGAATTATTTAATGAGATCAATATGCATACCGGCGGGATCGGGACTTCCCTGGATCTGTACACGGATGTGACGAATATCCGGGAGAAAGCGTTTAAGGCTACGTTTGAGATTAAAGGAAAAGCGCTATACGGTAAATTGCCTGTTGTATTTTCTATGATGAGCGAGATATTGACGGCGTCAAAGCTTACGGATACGAAGCGGCTCAGGGAGATTCTTGCCATGATGAAGTCAAGGCTTCTGATGCGGTTCCAGTCTTCCGGACATACGACGGCGGCTCTTCGGGCGATGTCCTACGCCTCTCCGGCGGCGAAGCTTAAGGATATGACCAACGGGATAGGATTTTACAGAGTAGTTGCCAGGATAGAAGAGAATTTTGATGAAGAAAAAGACCGGCTGACGGAAGCGCTTCAAAGTCTGGCAAAGCGATTATTCCGGGCAGAGAATATGATGATCAGTTATACGGCGTCCAGGGAAGGTTTAGAGGGAATCGCGGCCCACGTCGAAGATCTGAAGAAAAGTTTATACCAAGACGCGCCGGAGGAAGAAGCGTGCGTCATCCATTGCGAGAAAAAGAACGAAGGATTTAAGACGGCGTCTAAGGTACAGTATGTGGCAAGGACCGGAAATTTCATTGATCACGGCGCGTCTTATACCGGAGCTTTGCAGATCCTGAAGGTAATCCTAAGCTATGATTATCTGTGGCAGAATATCCGTGTCAAAGGCGGCGCCTACGGCTGTATGAGTAATTTCAACAGAATCGGCGAAGGGTACTTCGTATCCTACCGGGATCCGAATCTGAAACGTACGGTAGAGGTATATGAGGGCGTCGTAGATTATCTTAAGGACTTTACCGTCAGCGAGAGGGATATGACGAAATACATCATAGGAACGATGAGCAATATAGACCAGCCTATGACTCCGGCGGCGAAGGGCGAACGCTCCAAGAATCTCTATATGAACAAAGTAAGCGCCGATATGATACGGGAAGAACGAAATCAGATCCTGGATGCGTCTCAGGATGATATCCGCGGGCTCTCCCGCGTGGCGGAAGCCGTGTTAAAGGCAGACCAGTTCTGCGTCATCGGAAGCGAGGAGAAGATAGAAGAGTGCAGGGATATGTTTGAGACGGTGACAGGATTCTGATCAGGGAATAGGAGAACATATGAAGAAAGATTATAAATCAGGTTTTGTGACATTAATCGGCCGCCCGAACGTGGGGAAGTCAACCCTCATGAATCACATGATCGGCCAGAAGATCGCCATTACTTCAAATAAACCTCAGACGACACGCAATCGGATTCAGACCGTATTGACTACGGAAGAAGGTCAGATCGTATTTGTCGATACGCCGGGAATCCATAAGGCGAAGAATAAGCTGGGAGAATATATGGTGAATGTGGCGGAGAGAACTCTGAACGAGGTGGATGTGGTATTGTGGCTGGTAGAGCCGACTACCTTTATCGGAGCCGGCGAGCAGCACATCGCGAAGCAGCTTAAGAAAGTAAAGACTCCGGTGATCCTTGTGATCAATAAGATCGACAGTGTGAGACGAGAGGAAGTATTTCCGGCGATTGACGCTTATAAGGATATCTATGATTTTGCGGAAATTGTTCCGGTGTCGGCGAGAAACGGAGATAATACGGATGAGTTGATCCGCGTTGTTATGAAATATCTTCCTTATGGTCCGCAGTTTTATGACGAGGATACGGTGACGGATCAGCCGGAGCGTCAGATCGTGGCGGAACTGATCCGGGAGAAGGCGCTTCACTGTCTTCAGGATGAGATCCCCCATGGGATCGCGGTGGCGATCGATCAGATGAAGGCTAAGGGGAGAATTATGCATATCGAAGCGACGATTATCTGCGAGCGGGATTCTCACAAGGGGATAATTATTGGTAAACAAGGAAATATGTTGAAAAAGATCGGAAGCACGGCCCGTTATGAGATTGAAAAAATGTTGGAAATGCAGGCGAATCTCAAGCTCTGGGTCAAAGTAAAGAAAGATTGGCGCGACAGCGAATTTCTGATGAAAAATTTTGGATACCGGGAAGAAGAATAAAAAGGTATATCCATGGGAGAACCTAATCCTATAACCTGCCTGAGTCTCTGGCGTTGCATCGCCGGATTCCGGCAGGGTACGGAGGACGAGGTGATAGCATGGAAGAAGAATACTGGAGGCGTTTTCTCAAGACAGGAAAGATCAAAGATTATCTCTATTATAGAGGGATGGCAATCTGCGATAAGGTCATGAATAGTTATATCGGCTATGAAAGCTACGAAAGCGGTGGGAGCAGTGAATCAGATTACAGTGACCGGCATGGTGCTTGCGGCGGCGCCTGTCGGGGAGTATGACAGACGTATCGTAATATTGACGAGAGAGAGAGGGAAGATATCGGCGTTTGCCAGAGGCGCAAGAAAACCGAACAGCGCGCTGGTAGGAGTGACGAGTCCATTTTCCTTCGGAGAATTTACCGTATATGAGGGGCGGACATCTTATACTTTGATGTCGGCCTCTATCTCTAATTATTTTCAGGAACTTCGACAGGATGTGGAAGGGGCGTATTTCGGTTTTTATTTTCTTGAAATTGCGAATTATTATACGCGGGAGGCAAATGATGAGACCGAGTTCCTGAAGCTCCTCTACCAGACGCTGCGCGCCCTTATAAGTCCGCGTATCTCGAACCGGCTGATCCGTTACATATATGAACTGCGCGCGGTTACCGTCAACGGCGAGGGTCCCCAGGTATTTGAATGCGTATGCTGCGGGGACAGGGAGAGGGAGAAAGTGTTTAGTGTGAAAAGAGGCGGGTTAGTATGCGGCAGATGCAGCGGTCGGATCCGGGACGGGCGGACATTACATACGTCGACGTTATATACACTGCAGTATATTGTCTCAACTCCTATCGAAAAACTATATACTTTTATTGTGACGCCCGAGGTGCTGGAGCAGTTAGGGGAAGTAGTTACGGATTATCTCGGGGAATATGTGGGAAAGCATTTCAAATCTTTGGAGATACTGGAAACTATTGCGGGTGAGTGTAACTAAAAAAAAGAATTTTGACTTGTTTTCTGATTTTTTTCTTGTCAAGTTGAATGTGGGGAAGGTATAATGAAAATAGGTAAGTTTATGCCAGTTAGAGTCAGGTAGATAGAGGGGGAATGAGAATGGCTTTTACAAATTGGATCAAAGATCGGTTTTTTAATTATAAGTCGGACGGGGAGAAGGGGGAAGCTTCCCGGGAAGAATTACTGCCAGAGGAGCAGACGGTACAGGAAGAACAGCAGATATCGGCTGAAGAACCTGTGCAGGAAAGGCAAGACGTATTATTGTTGCAGGATCTTTTGGAGTTGACTCCTGATCATCCGTTTCTTAGCCTGTATGAATTGCAAAAAGAGGAAGCGACGGACGCGAGGCTTCCGCATCTGCACCCGGATCAATGGAAAGACTATCCGGACGATATGATGGAGAAGGAATTACCCGGCCTGGAAAAGTTATTTAAGACAGAGTCTTCGGAACGTATGAAAAAGATATCGGCATTACAGAAGGAAAGGGAGAAGGCCGAGGAGGAAGCGAGAAAGCGCGCGCAGAACGAGGAGGAAGAAGGTAAAGCTCCGGCAGAGATGCAGGAGATTCCTCCGATAGAGATGGACGCGCTGCCCATCGTTTATATCACAGATGATCGGCTGGAAGCATGGCTGCTGGTATTTCCGCCTGTTGGAAAAGGGAGAGAGCTGGATCAGGATATGCTTGATAACGCTCTTAAAAAGAGGGAAGTGAGTTTCGGATTGGATACGGAACTGCTGGAGAATCTGCCTGATAACCAGGAACGGTATTTTTGTATGTTCCGGATAGCAAAAGGTCAGCCTGTGTCCCATGGGGTAGACGGTTATGTAGAAGACTTTTATGAACGCGTGGTGAAGAAGGAGTTTAGTGAGAATGATCATGGAAAGGTAGATTATTTTCATCTTAATCTGGTTCAGAATATCGAAAAGGGTAATGTTATATGCCGGGCAATCCCGCCTGTCGAGGGTGTTCCGGGAAGAACCGTACAAAATAAGGAGATAAACTGCAGGAATGGTAAGACCGTTTCGCTTCCGAAAGGACCGAACACCGAGATCAGCGAGGACGGCGATAAGCTTTTGGCGTCTATATCGGGACGGTTAGAATTCAACAATAATAAGTTTCAGGTGAAATCTGTACTTGAGATCGACGGAAATGTCGACTTTTCCACAGGTAATATTGATTTCGTGGGGGACGTACACATTCGCGGGGATGTGAGCAGCGGTTTCTCCGTGAAAGCCCTGGGAGATATTACGATAGACGGCGTTGTAGAAGCGGCGGAGGTGGAAGCGGGAGGAGACCTGATTGTCTCGAAGGGAATATCGGGGGATTTGCGGGGAGTCATCCGCGGGCATCATGACGTTTACGCGAAGTATATAGAGAGCTGTTCCGTCCATTGTAAGGGAAATATTCAGGCGGACTGTATTGTCAATTGCGACGTATACTGCGACGGGAAGGTCTATGCGCGAAGCGGCAGAGGGACGATCATCGGAGGACGGGTCCGCGCGGCTCAGGAAGTCAGCTCTAAAATCGTGGGTTCAAGGTCCGAGAGTATTACCCAGATTTACCTGGGAGGCCAGCCTTGCGCGAATTATGAGAAGGAATTTCTGGCTCTGACACTGGCAAAACTGGAAGACGAGATGGAAAGAGTAGAGCGTCAGCCGGACAGTCCTGCCAAAGAAAAGCGTATGGCGAAAATAAGGCTTGATTTGTCTGTTGGAAAGATGAAGATCAATCGCTTTGATAAAGAGCTTAAGAAATTAAAGGATAAAATACAGGAACAGGGCGGAAGCAGGCTGAGGTGCGATGTTGCGTATCCCGGATTGTCGCTGAATATCGGCGATGAAAGCTATTCCCTGACCAAAGAGACCAGTATGGTGAACGCAAGAATGGTGGATGGTTCGATTATCCTCATGTAACCGGCTAACTTTTTTCGGTTTTGGATATTTGTACTTGAAAAGCACGGGTGTAGACTGTATAATAATTAACAATTGTACTTTAGGGCGCTGACTTTTGATCGGACGGAGCGCCGGAGGGTATGAATAATCTACGAAATAGAAGGTGAGGAAGAGGATATGGTTGAAAAGACGATGGAAAAGATTGTGGCTCTGGCAAAATCCAGAGGATTCGTGTATCCGGGATCTGAGATCTATGGCGGGCTTGCGAATACATGGGATTACGGCAATCTTGGAGTAGAGCTAAAGAACAATGTTAAGAAAGCATGGTGGCAGAAGTTTGTTCAGGAATCCCCATACAATGTAGGCGTAGATTGTGCGATCCTGATGAATCCCCAGACATGGGTGGCAAGCGGACACTTAGGCGGATTCAGCGACCCTCTGATGGACTGCAGGGAATGTCACGAACGTTTTCGCGCAGATAAGATGATTGAAGATTATGCGCATGAGAACGGTATTGATATCGGGGACACCATCGACGGATGGAGCCATGAGAAGATGGAAGCGTACGTGAAAGATCACGAGATACCGTGTCCGTCCTGTGGAAAGCATAATTTTACAGAGATCCGTGAGTTCAATCTGATGTTCAAGACGTTCCAGGGCGTTACGGAGGACGCAAAGAGCGTGGTATATCTTCGTCCTGAGACGGCGCAGGGTATCTTTGTAAATTTCAAGAATGTACAGCGTACTTCCAGAAAGAAGATTCCGTTCGGTATCTGTCAGGTAGGTAAGTCCTTCCGTAACGAGATCACTCCGGGTAACTTTACCTTCCGTACAAGAGAATTTGAGCAGATGGAGCTTGAGTTCTTCTGCGAGCCGGATACGGATCTTGAGTGGTTTGCTTACTGGAAGCAGTTCTGTCTTGACTGGCTGAAGACGCTTGGACTGAGTGATGAAGAGGTTCGTTACCGCGATCACACTCCGGAAGAGCTGAGCCACTACAGTAAGGCGACTACAGACGTAGAGTTCCTGTTTCCATTTGGATGGGGTGAATTGTGGGGAATTGCCGACAGAACAGATTTCGACCTGACGCAGCATCAGCTTACATCCAAACAGGATATGTCATACTTTGATGATGAGAAGAAGACCAAATATATTCCATATGTAATCGAGCCGTCCCTTGGCGCGGACCGTATGGTACTCGCGTTTTTGTGCAGCGCATATGATGAAGAAGAATTAGAAGGCGGGGACGTAAGGACAGTGTTGCATTTCCATCCGGCGCTTGCACCGGTTAAGATCGGTGTGCTTCCGCTTTCAAAGAAGCTGAATGAAGGCGCAGAGAAGGTATATGCACAGCTTTCTAAGAAGTATAACTGCGAGTACGACGAGCGCGGCAATATCGGTAAACGCTACCGCCGTCAGGATGAGATCGGGACGCCGTTCTGTGTGACGTACGATTTTGACTCTGAAGAAGACGGGGCGGTGACCGTACGTGACAGAGATACGATGGAGCAGGAAAGAGTAAAGATCGAAGAACTGGATGCTTATTTCGCAAAGAAATTTGAATGGTAGTTTTGACATAAGGATGCGGCAGAATTTAATTTGCCGCATCCTTATTTGACGTTTAGATTCATGTCTAATAAATTTCAATGAACAGTGAAAAATATTCTATGTTTTGTTTCCCTTGAATTCGATATACTGTCTTCAGTAAAGAAACGCGTAGGAAACGCGTAGATGAAGGGAGAAATGTAATATGAAAATGAACAAAAAGATGATTTCCTTGACGCTGACGGCAATGCTTGGGCTTTCGCTTGCCGCATGCGGAGACAGTGGCTCTGCATCAAACGACGGTGGATCAAGTGAATCCGGCGGATCTGGAAGCGCGTCTTCCGATGTTGCGAACAAGGACAAACCTTTGGTATGGTTTAACCGCCAGCCGTCTAACAGTTCCACAGGAGAGCTTGATATGGCGGCGTTGAATTTCAATGATAATACATATTATGTTGGATTTGATGCGAACCAGGGCGCAGAGCTTCAGGGAACCATGATCAAAGAGTATATTGAGGCGAATATTGACGGCCTTGATCGTAACGGCGACGGCGTGATCGGTTACGTACTTGCTATCGGCGATATCGGACACAATGATTCTATCGCACGTACCAGAGGCGTCAGAAAAGCGCTTGGCACGGGCGTTGAAAAAGACGGAGAGATCAACAGTGAGCCGGTGGGAACGAATACAGACGGTTCAGCATCTGCCGTGCAGGACGGAGAGCTTGAAATTGGCGGAAAGAAATATGTAGTTCGTGAGCTTGCTTCTCAGGAAATGAAGAATTCCGCAGGCGCTACATGGGATGCGGCGACCGCGGGCAACGCGATCGGAACATGGTCGTCATCCTTCGGCGAGGAAATTGATGTAATCGCTTCTAACAATGACGGAATGGGAATGTCAATGTTCAACGCATGGTCAAAGGATAATAAAGTTCCGACATTTGGTTATGACGCGAACTCCGACGCAGTAGCAGCGATTGCAGAAGGATACGGCGGAACCATCAGCCAGCACGCGGATGTTCAGGCTTATCTGACACTTCGTGTTCTGCGTAATACACTGGACGGCGTAGATATTGATACAGGTATCGGTACGGAAGACGACGCGGGCAATGTCCTGAGCGACGACGTATATGTATACAGAGAAGAAGAGCGTTCTTACTATGCATTGAATGTGGCTGTAACTTCAGATAACTATCAGGATTTTACAGACTCTACCAAGATTTATGATCCTGTTTCAACACAGCTTGACGAGAGCGCGCATCCTTCTAAGAAGGTATGGCTGAATATTTATAACGCATCGGATAATTTCCTGAGTTCAACCTATCAGCCGCTTTTACAGAACTATGATAAGCTGATGAATCTTGACGTTGATTACATTGGCGGCGACGGACAGACCGAATCCAATATCACCAACCGTCTCGGAAATCCGGCGGAGTATGATGCATTTGCAATCAATATGGTTAAGACGGATAACGCGGCTTCCTATACCTCACTGCTTAGCCAGTAATATTTGACATAAATCTTTATGGAATGAAGTATCAGGGAGAAGAAATTCTCCCTGATAGTTTTTGGAAGCACGAAGACACGAATCTACAGAAACAGGAGTAAAAAATAATGGCAGATAAGAAAGATAATGTCGTCTTGTCGATACGCGGCATGAGTAAGTCTTTTGGCAGGAACCGGGTTCTGGATCATATTAATCTGGATGTAAAACGCGGGACGGTCATGGGGCTCATGGGCGAAAACGGCGCCGGGAAATCCACGATGATGAAGTGCCTTTTCGGAACGTATCAGAAAGATGAAGGAAATATTTTCCTTGGGGACAAGGAAGTCAGCTTCTCCGGACCAAAGGATGCTCTTGAAAATGGTATTGCAATGGTTCATCAGGAGTTGAATCAGTGTTTGGACCGGAATGTAATTGATAATTTATTCCTCGGACGTTATCCGCGCAATTCTTTTGGCGTTATTGACGAGGGGAGAATGAAGAAAGAGGCTTCGGAATTATTCAGGAAACTTGGTATGACAGTAAACCTTACGCAGCCTATGCGCAACATGTCTGTTTCTCAGAGACAGATGTGCGAAATTGCCAAGGCAATTTCCTATAATTCGGAAGTAATTGTTCTTGACGAGCCTACCTCTTCCTTGACCGTGCAGGAAGTGGATAAGCTGTTCGAGATGATGAGAATGTTAAAAGGACAAGGAATTGCGCTGATTTATATTTCTCATAAAATGGATGAAATCTTTGAAATATGCGATGAAATATCTGTGCTTCGTGATGGAAATCTGGTTATGACGAAGGATTCAAAGGAGACGGATATGAACGAGCTGATCGCGGCGATGGTCGGACGTTCTCTGGAAAACCGGTTCCCGCCTGTGGACAACGAACCAGGGGATACGATATTGTCTGTGCAGCATTTATCTACAAAATATGAACCTCATCTGCAGGATATCTCCTTTGATGTGAAAGAAGGAGAAATCTTCGGTCTGTACGGACTTGTGGGGGCAGGACGTACCGAGCTTTTGGAAACTATCTTTGGAGTACGTACAAGAGCGGCCGGGCAGATGTATTTTAATGGTCGGAGAATGGCTTTTAACAGCGCCAAGGAAGCGATGGATCACGGATTCGCCATGATTACTGAAGAGCGGAAGGCGAATGGTCTGTTCCTGAAGGGAAACCTTACTTTTAACACTACGATTGCTAATTTAGAGCAGTACAAATCCGGCATTGCTCTGTCTGACGCGAAGATGACGAAGGCGACGGCGGATGAAATCAGAGTCATGCATACCAAGTGTATGGGACCGGAAGATATGATTTCCAGTCTTTCCGGCGGGAATCAGCAGAAGGTGATCTTTGGCAAATGGCTGGAGAGGGGACCGCAGATATTTATGATGGACGAGCCTACAAGGGGAATAGACGTAGGAGCAAAATATGAGATTTACGAGTTGATCATCAGTATGGCAAAACGAGGAAAAACGATTATTGTTGTCTCTTCCGAGATGCCGGAGATCCTGGGAATCACGAACCGTATAGGGGTCATGTCGAACGGGCGCCTGTCAGGGATTGTGAATACAAAAGAGACAAATCAAGAAGAGCTGTTAAGGCTTAGCGCGAAGTATCTATGATGAGGGAGATGAAAAATATGGCGAATGAAAATGGTAAGATTCTTACGGCGGAAGAGGAGCAGAAGCTTCGTCAGCCGATTGAGGATTATGTAGGAAAAATTCAGGCAAAAATAGACGCTCTTAGACTGGACGGGACAGATAAGGTTATCTCTCTTCAGAACAGGATCGACGGATTAAAGAGAGATAAAGCCCTTACAAAAGCAGACAGAGAGTCTCGTATTGCGAAGGCGCAGACAGAGATGGCAAAGGCGCAGGCGGTTGAGTCGCAGAATAAGGCTGAGATATCCAGGCTGATTACAGAGGCAGAAAGTTATATCAGGGCGCATTTTGATAAGGAGTATTATCAGCCGGTACATGCAAGCTGCGAGGCGCAGAAGGCGGCTGCCAATGCAAAATACCAGCAGAAGATTGCCGGGCTGGAAAAGGAGCATCAGGCGTCTCTTTCTAAACTTTCTGATCAACAGGAGATCAAAGAGGAGAAGTATGTCTACAAGAATCGGAAGTTTGACGCCAGGATGGAACGTGAGAAAGAACTTCAGCAGATCAAGGACAGGAGGCATACGGCTTATACATACAAATATCATTTGATCGATCTGCTGCGTATGTCAAAGTTCACTTTTGCCGAGACGAGAGCCCAGAAATGGGAGAACTATAAATATACGTTTAATAAGAGAGCTTTTTTGCTCCAGAATGGTCTGTATATCGCTATTATATTGATTTTTATAGCATTGTGTATTATTACGCCGATTGTGAAGAATTCACCGCTGCTTACATATAACAATGTATTGAATATACTGCAGCAGGCGTCGCCGCGTATGTTCCTTGCGCTTGGCGTTGCGGGGCTGATTCTTCTTACCGGTACGGATCTTTCTATAGGACGTATGGTCGGTATGGGCATGACGACGGCAACCATCATTATGCATCAAGGTATCAATACGGGAGCAGTGTTCGGGCATATCTTTGATTTTACAAAGATGTCTCTGATGGGAAGAGTAGTGCTGTCATTGGTGGTCTGTATCATCCTGTGCACATTCTTTACAACGATTGCAGGCTTCTTTACCGCGAAGTTTAAGATGCATCCTTTTATTTCAACCATGGCAAATATGCTGGTAATCTTTGGATTGGTTACTTATGCAACCAAGGGCGTGTCTTTCGGAGCCATCGAACCGGCGATCCCGAATATGATTATTCCGAAGATAAATGGATTCCCAACCATTATTCTCTGGGCGGTAGCCGCTATTGCAATCGTATGGTTCATCTGGAATAAGACGACTTTTGGAAAGAACCTGTATGCGGTAGGCGGAAATCCGGAAGCGGCGTCTGTTTCAGGTATTTCTGTATTTGCCGTAACAGTAGGAGCATTTGTTCTGGCGGGTATCCTGTATGGTTTCGGTTCATGGCTTGAATGCGCCAGAATGGTAGGGTCCGGTTCGGCAGCTTATGGACAGGGATGGGAGATGGACGCAATTGCAGCCTGCGTAGTGGGAGGCGTATCCTTTACCGGAGGTATCGGTAAGATCTCCGGCGTGGTAGTCGGCGTATTCATCTTTACCGCATTGACGTATTCCCTGACAATACTGGGTATTGACACAAATCTGCAGTTTGTGTTCTCTGGAATTATCATATTAGTGGCGGTAACTCTTGACTGTCTGAAATATGTTCAGAAAAAATAAATATATGGTTTTGAATTCATCGAAACGCAAGAAAGAGTCAGACTTTGTTCTGGCTCTTTCTTGCGGTCTTTGTTATAATAATATAATAGTAAGGTCGTAGATATATGGAGAAACAAACATGGATAGATATACAGTGCTTTTGGTGGATGATGAAGAGGAAGTAATACAGGTTATCATGAAAAAGCTGAATTGGGAGGAGCTTGGTTTTTCCGTGGTAGGATATGCCTGTAATGGAGTGAAAGCTTTTGAAATGGTGGAAGAATATCAGCCGGATGTCGTTATGACTGATATCAAGATGCCGTATATGAATGGTATGCAGCTTGCGCATCTCATTAAAGCAGAGTTTCCGTCGACTAAGATATTAATATTTACAGGATTTGATGAATTTGAATATGCCCGGGAGGCCGTTCATCTGGAAGTGGAGGAATATGTTCTGAAACCGGTGAATGCTTTGGAACTTGGCAAGGTGTTTACGCAATTAAAAAGCAAGCTTGATATGGAAATCAGTGAGAAACGAAATGTGGAGATACTTCAGAAGTATTATATGGAATCTCTGCCGCTTCTCAGGGCAAATTTTTATTCTATGTTGATGGAAGGCAGAATCCGGGAAGAGGAGATATCCGGATATCTTGAGGATTATCAGCTTTCTTTTCAGGAACCGTATTTGTGTTGTATTGTCGTGCATACTTCGGCCAGCCAGATACCGGAGGGGATGAATCCGGTACTTCTAACGATATCAGTCAGGAAGCAGGCGGAGGAGCATCTGGGAGAAAGATGGAAGGCAAAGGCGTTTCCTTATCTTGAGAATATAGTTTTGATCGCGCAGTTAGGGTGTGAGAACGAGATCATAGAATTAACGGACGACTGCGACAGATTCTGTAAATATGCCCGCCATATTATCGGCGCGGTGGTCACCATAGGGATCGGACAGGTCTGCGATCATATCGCAGAGCTGGCTCAATCTTACGGCAGTGCGAGGACGGCGGTGTCCTATCGCGTGATCTATGGTGTATCCAGAGCGATCAATATGAAAGAGAATGTTCCTCAGGAGCTAAGTAAAGGGGAACAGACGGATGACGCCAGGCTGTCTTATCTTTTTAAGATGATCCGTCTGGGTTCAGAGGAGGATATTATAGAAGCTGTGTCCGAATATATTCATCAGGCGGCTTTTCAGGAGACAACGCTTAAGCAATATCATGTGGATATCATGGAGCTGATCAGCGCATTATACCGATTTGCGGTAAATCAGGAGATAGCGGCGGAAAGTTTTCCGGAGAATATGAAAGTGTTGTATGCGTGTCTTTTGGATATGGATGCAGACGCGCTTCAAGAGTGGATTACGAATATCAGTCTTTCTTTCAGGGAAGAATTGTTAGACATAAGGAATCAGTCTACAAGGTCGTTTGTATCGAAGGCCAAGGAATATGTGCATAATAATTATACAGACGAGACTCTTTCTTTAGACAGGATATGTGAGGTTTTGGGGGTATCCAATTCCTATTTCTCTACTGTATTTAAAAAGAAGACAGGGAATTCTTTTATCGGTTATCTGACCGATTACCGGATGGATCAGGCGTCCCGTCTGCTGATTGAAACCAATGATAAAAGTTATATGATAGCGAATCAGGTAGGATATACGGATCCGAATTATTTTAGTTATGTTTTTAAGAGACGGTTCGGCGTATCTCCGTCGAGATATAGAACCGAGCATACAGAAGGTGATAACGGCAGTGAGAAGTAAGTATTTAATGCAGAAATGCCTGGATTTTTTTAAGGGAATAAAACCAAAAGGGATACAGTCAACGATTATGTTGGTGTTTTCTTTCATATCGATCGCCGTAATGATGATATTGGGAGTGACGTTGTATTTCCGGGTTTCTGCGGCTGCCAGACAGGATACGGTTGCGAGTACGGAAAAACTGATGGAGCAGACCGGAGAGAATATGGAAGATTATCTGATGAGTATGAGACAGATCTCGGACGCGGTCTATTATAACGTGATAAAGGAGAATGATTTTTCTGACAAGAATAACGATATCCAGCAGGGAATGAAACGGATCTACGAGTCGAATAAAAGAAATCTGCGGAGTATTGCTATTTATAATGATTATGGAAGTCTGGAGGGGGCGGAGCCGGTGGTACTGCAAAAGGAAGACCCGAACGTTACCAGACAGGACTGGTATGTGCAGGCAAAAGAGGAGATGGAAAATATGCATTTTTCTACGCCTCATATTCAAAATCTTTTTGACGACGCGTTCCGGTACTATTGGGTTATTTCTTTAAGCCGCGGAGTGGAGCTTACGGACGGCGGGGTCCCGCAGAGGGGAGTTCTGTTAGTAGATATGGATTATTCCAGTATCTCGCGGATGATGAACCAGATTAACGCTAAAAATAACGGACAATATTATTATCTGTGCGACGGCAGCGGCGAGATTATCTACCATACCAGGCAGACGCAGATAGATAACGGAGCATACAGTGAAAACAGTAAAAAAGCGGCTGTATGCAAAGACGGTATTTACGATGAATACTTTCAGGGAGAGCGCCGCAAAGTAGTCGTGAATACCATCAGCTATACAGGATGGAAATTGGTAGGAGTCATTCCTTATTCAGTATTTACCTATGGAATGTTCGATATTCGGTATTTTATCGTTCTGCTGATTCTTCTGATGGCGATGATGCTTGGAGTGGTAAACAGAGTGGTGTCTGTCAGAATATCCAGCCCGATCCTAAAGCTAAATGATTCGGTTCTGGAATATGAAACAGGGAAAAAACCGAAGATCTATATAGGAGGCTCCATGGAGATCCGGCACCTGGGGAATTCTATACAACGGTCTTATGAGCAGATCGGTATGCTGATGCACAAAATTATTCTGGAGCAGACGGAGCGGAGGAAGAGTGAACTGGATGCCTTGCAGAGTCAGATTAATCCTCATTTTCTGTATAACGCTCTGGACTCTATTACCTGGATGGTTGAGGGAGAGAGAAACGACGAGGCTGTATTTATGATATCTCAGCTGGCGAAGCTTTTTCGAATCAGCCTTTCCAAAGGGCGTACGATCATTACAGTCGGCGATGAACTGCAGCATGCGCAAAGCTACATGAATATCCAGAGAGTACGTTATAAGAGTAGATTTTCCTTCGTGATAGATGTGGATCCGGCAATTTACTCGTATTGTACCGTAAAGCTGATCCTGCAGCCTATCCTTGAGAATGCGATTAATTATGGCGTCGGCGGTATGGATGAGGATGATGGAGGAAGGATTAAAGTGACCGGAGGAAAGCAGGATGAGACGATCGTTCTTTCCGTGTCGGATAATGGTCTGGGCATGTCGGACGAGGAAGTCCGCTTTCTGCTGATAGATGATAAACGGAAACATAAGCATGGTTCCGGCGTCGGACTTGTAAATATCAACAATCGGATACAGCTCTTGTTTGGAAAGGAATATGGCCTTACGGTTGAGAGTGAACCGGACGAGGGAACTAAGGTGTCTATTCGTATTCCGGCAATTCTATATACGGAAGAGAATCAGGAGATGATAGAGGCGGGCCTCTCCCTTGGGAATGGCGGCGAAAGATACAAAAAAGAGCCGGAGGAGCGAAGATGAAAAGCAGTAATAAGATGTTTATTCTGACGGAAGCAGTTCTGGCTGTTATGGTGATTATAACGGTGTTTGGAATGCTCTGGGGTAAGAACGGCGAGAGGCAGAGGAGAGTTTCCGTGATTGTAAAAGGTTCGGATGATACCAGATGGGCGGCGTTTAAATATGGACTTCGGATGGCGGCGCAGGATGAGGGGATCGCGTTGTTTATAGCCAGTATGGGGGAAGATTTAACGGCGGAGGAAGAGATAGAAGCGATTGAAAGAGAGATTGATAACGGCGCGGATGCGGTCATTGTACAGCCGGTTTCGGGCGGTGATACGCAGAAGATGTTAAAGAAGATAGAGAAAAGAGTACCGGTTATACTTGTAGAAGACACGGCGGCAGGAGGGAAAAAGGGGGTGGATATATCCGCCGTGAAACCAGATGATTACGCGGTGGGACAGACACTGGCAGAAGAACTGCTGAAAGATTATAGCGGCAATATACGGGGCAAGACGCTGGGATTTGTGTCGAAATACGGCGATTCTGAGGCTGTACAGGAGAGGAAAAAGGGAATAGTTTCGGTATTGGAAGATACCGGTGTTAAAGCGGCATGGGAAGTTGCGAATTTCTCAAGGGATGAAGGAGATATAGTTCTGGAGCAGAAATCAAAAGTAGACTTTGTGGTTGCTCTGGATGATTATAGTCTGGTGCTGGCCGGAAAAGCGGCTGCCTCCAACAATCTGCATGGAGCATTGGTGTATGGAATCGGCAATTCTATGGAAGCGGTATACTGCCTGGATTCAGACTATGCCCAATGCCTGATAGTACCGGATGATTTTGATATGGGATATCAGAGTATGCTTGAAGCGTCGAAATCCTTTGGGCATTTGATCCGGAGAACGGAAAGCCGGACGATAAATTATACCATCATGAGGAAGAAGGATTTGTTTACAAAGGAGAATCAGAAAGTTCTCTTTACAATGGGCCAATAAATGGGAGTGAAATGAAGTTGTTATGAAAAAGAAGAAAATATTGGCGGCAGGATTTGTGATTTGTATGGGAATATGGCTGTTTTGCGTCTGCAGAAAGGAGGATCGCCTTGAAAAAGATAAGCTGTATGTGGGAGTGACATATTATGATCAGAGCGATACGTTTATTAACGCCCTGATTGATTGTTTGAAAGACGAGGTTCAGAATTATGAAGAAAAAGGTTATGAGGCGGCGATACAGCTTCGAGGCGCCAGCGGTTCTCAGCGTATTCAGAACGACCAGGTAAAAGAGCTGATCGATGCAGGCTGTAATGTGCTCTGCGTCAATCTGGTAGATCGGGCAGACCCGTCGGAGATCATTGATCTTGCCAGAGAGAATGGCATACCGGTAATTTTCTTTAACCGGGAACCGGTTGCGGAAGATATGATGCAGTGGGACAAACTGTATTATGTGGGGGCGACGGCAGTCCAATCCGGGACAATGCAGGGAGAACTGGCCGTGGAACTGATAAAATCGGATGCAGGAATAGATCGTAATCATGACGGTAAGATTCAGTATGTTGTGTTGGAAGGAGAACCAGGGCATCAGGATGCGATCATCCGTACAGAGAATGCGGTGGAAGCTTTAAAACGCAATGGTATCGAAATAGAAAAGCTTAGCTATGGGATTGCAAATTGGAACAGGGCGCAGGCTCAAAATCAAATGCTGCAGATGATCAGCCAGCATCAGAACAAAATTGAACTTGTTCTGGCAAATAATGATGATATGGCGCTGGGAGCTATCGATGCTTATGAGAAGTTGAATTATACCGAGTCTGCTCTGCCGGTGTTCTTGGGGATCGATGGAACAGACGTGGGGCTTAATGCCGTCAGGGAATCGAAGATGGCAGGAACGGTATACAATGACAAAGAGGGTCAGGCGGCGGCAATCATGGAGCTTTCTGCCGCGCTTGCAACCGGGAAAGGGATGGAGAAAATCGAATTTGAGAAAGAAAGGTATATTTATCTGCCTTATTTTAAGGTAACCCCGAGTATTGCCGATTATATGGAGAAGGGAAGCCGTAACAGGTACGGAAAAGTTTCGTTGTACATGTTGCAGAGGAGTGTTATAATGACATCATAGAACGCTGCGGCGGCGGGAACAGGAGGAAGGTAGAATTGAGTGAGAAAAACGACGGATTGATGTGGGCGCTTGTCAAGGAGAAGCCGGAGGAAGGATTATGGATGAAGAGGGTTCCGATTCCGGAGGTTGGACCGAATGACGTCAAGATCAAGATCAGGAAGACGGCGATCTGTGGAACAGATGTGCACATATATCAATGGAACGACTGGGCGCAGCATACCATACCGGTCGGACTGACGGCAGGCCATGAGTATGTGGGCGAGGTTGTGGAAGTAGGAGAAGGCGTTCGGGGATTTCATCCGGGGCATCTGGTATCCGGAGAAGGACATATTACGTGCGGAAAATGCAGGAATTGCCTCGAAGGGCATAAGCAGAACTGTAAAGACGCGAAAGGAGTCGGTGTGAACCGCAACGGGGCGTTTGCGGAATATCTGGTGATTCCGGCATCGAATGTATGGCCGTGCAACCCGGCGATACCGGAAGAGATATACGCAATCTTTGATCCTTTTGGCAATGCTACGCATACGGCGCTGTCCTATGAGATGCTGGGAGAGGATGTGCTTGTGGCGGGAGCGGGACCTATCGGCTGTATGGCCGCGGCGATCGCCAAGTTTTCAGGAGCAAGACATGTAGTTGTGACCGATATGAATCCGTACAGGCTTGAACTGGCCGAGAAACTTGGTGCAACCCGGACCGTGAATCTGAAAGAGGAAAAACTGACGGATGTGATGAAGGATATCGGTATGACGGAGGGATTCGACGTGGGGCTTGAGATGTCGGGTTCACAGGCGGGTCTGCATGACATGATACATAACATGAAACATGGAGGCAATATCGCGCTTCTGGGTCTTCAGAGGACAGACGCCGCAGTGGATCTGGAGACGGTGATCTTCAACGGGCTGAATATCCGGGGAATCTACGGAAGGAAAGTATGGGATACCTGGTACAAGATGTCCACGATGATTCAGGCAGGTCTTGATATCTCCCCGATTATCACGCATCATTTTGATATCGGGGACTATGAGAAGGGATTCGAAGCAATGATCTCTGGGAACTCAGGAAAGGTAATTCTTGACTGGGCGCATGTAAACGATTAAATACAGAAAGGAATCATATTGAGATGGCACGTAAAGACGACATTTTGAGTATTTATACGAAGGAAGTAGAAGGAATTAAAGAGGCGGGCCTTTTTAAAGGCGAGGCGCCGTTTGTTTCCCCTCAGGGGGCGAGAGTGAGGATGGAGGACGGAAGAGAACTTCTGTGCATGTGCGCGAACAATTATCTCGGGCTGGGCGACCATCCCCGTCTGATAGAGGCGGCGAAGAAGACTTACGACGAGAAGGGGTACGGAGTGGCTTCCGTTCGCTTTATCTGCGGCACGCAGGACATCCATAAGAAACTGGAGAAAAAGATCTCGGAATTTCTTGGAACGGATGATACGATTCTGTATTCCTCTTGTTTTGACGCTAACGGAGGGCTGTTTGAGACGATATTGACTGGGGAAGACGCCGTGATCAGCGACGAATTAAACCATGCGTCGATCATAGACGGAGTCCGGCTGTGTAAGGCGAAGCGTTTCCGCTATAAGAATAATAATATGGAAGATCTGGAGGCCAGGCTTAAGGAAGCGGACGAAGCAGGCGCCAGAATCAAGCTGATCGCGACGGACGGCGTATTTTCTATGGACGGTATCATCTGTAACCTTAAGGGAGTGTGCGATCTGGCGGATCGTTACAATGCTCTGGTGATGGTGGACGACAGCCATGCCGTTGGTTTTGTAGGCAGTACGGGGCGGGGTACGCCGGAATACTGCGGTGTGCAGGGACGAGTGGATATCATTACGGGAACTTTGGGAAAGGCTCTCGGAGGAGCTTCCGGCGGATACACATCGGGACGCAGGGAGATTATTGACCTGCTGAGGCAGAGAAGCCGTCCGTATCTGTTCTCGAATTCTCTTGCACCGGCGATTGCGGGCGCGAGTATCGAGTTATTTGATATGCTGGATGAGAGTACGGAACTGAGGGATCATCTGGAAGAGGTGACGGCATATTACCGAAAAGAACTGGTGGAAAATGGATTCGATGTCATACCTGGAACACATCCATGCGTACCGGTAATGCTGTATGATGAGAAGACGGCGGCAGAATTCGCGAAACGGATGATGGAAAAAGGAGTCTATGTGGTGGCGTTCTCCTATCCGGTTGTTCCGAAAGGAAAAGCAAGAATCCGCACGCAGGTATGTGCAAGCCATACGAAAGAAGATATAGATTTTATTGTGAAATGCTTCAAAGAAGTCAGGGAAGAGATGAAGTAATTGGAATAGATAATATGGGGCATATCAGATTATAATATCTGATATGTCTCATTTTCTACATATTTTTCATTTTTTATATTTTTTGATATACTTTCGGAAAATTGTCTGTGAGAGTGATTTTTGGAGAGTAGGTGTGAAACAGGGAGGAGAATAGATGTCGCTGCAATTTATATTCGGGCCGTCGGGTTCGGGCAAATCTTATCATCTTTATCATCATATTATTGAGGAATCGATCCGTCATCCGGATCAGAACTATATCGTTCTGGTTCCGGAGCAGTTTACCATGCAGACGCAGAAAGACCTGGTGGTTATGCATCCGAGGAAAGGCATTATGAATATTGACGTCTTGAGTTTTGGAAGGCTGGCTTACCGTGTCTTTGAGGAAACGGGGGGAGAGATTCTGCCGGTTCTGGACGATGAAGGAAAGAATCTGATTCTTCGGAAGATCGCGGGGGATTACGAGGATGAGTTGAGCGTTCTGAAAGGGAATATGAAGAAGCTTGGATATATCAGCGAGGTAAAATCTGTCATTTCCGAGTTTACCCAGTATGATATCAGGGATGAAGAGATCGGCCAGGTTATGGAAGCTGTCGGGAGTCAGTCCAGGCTTTATTACAAATTGAAGGACATCCGTATTCTCTATCAAGGTTTTTCAGAATATCTAAAGAAGAAATACATCACGAAGGAAGAACTGCTGGATGCCTTAAGCCGTATGGTAAGCCAGTCAGAGATGCTTAAGAACAGTACCGTCGTACTGGATGGTTTCACAGGGTTTACGCCGGTGCAGAACAGGCTTCTTATGGAGCTTCTGATTCATTGCCGCAAGATGATCGTGACGGCGACTATGGATGCCAGAGAGAATCCTTACATATACAAGCATCCGTATCAGTTGTTCGCCCTCAGCAAACATATGACGGCGACTCTGATCAGGCTGGCGGGAGAGTCAAAAGTTGAAGTGGAGGAGCCGGTATGCCTGTATGAGGAGCCGGCATACCGTTTTCGGGAAAATGACGCCCTCGCGTTTTTGGAAAAGAATCTCTTTCGATACAAGGCAGGAACGTATGCCGGCGGGCAGGAAGCTATCCGTCTTCATGCCGCAAGGAATCCCGGGGAAGAAGCGATGGCAGCGGCGGGCTCCATCCGCAGACTAGTGAGGGAAGAGGGACTTCGCTATCGGGACGTCGGTGTGATCGTAAGCAGCATGGAGGTATACGGGGATTATCTGGAGCGTGCGTTTGCGTTATATGATATCCCCGCATTCATGGATCATAAGAGAAATATTCTTCTGAATTCCTTCGTGGAATATATCCGAAGCCTTTTGAATCTGGCGGAGCAGAACTTTACTTATGAGAGTGTGTTCCGGTTTCTTCGGACGAATCTGACGGGATTCACCTATGAAGAAGTGGATGAACTTGAGAATTACGTCCTGGGGCTTGGAATCAAAGGCTATAAGCGCTGGCAGGAAAGCTGGATCCGGCGTCTTAAGGGGATGAAAGAGGATGAGCTTGCGCGTATGAATCATCTTCGGGTAACGTTGGTCGAGAAATTGGATACTCTGGTGTTCGTATTAAAGCAGCGGCAGAAGACGGTGAAGGATATTACTCTTGCGCTCTATGAATTCATGGTTCGGGAGAATCTGCAGGTCAGGATTAAGAAACAGGAAGAAGAATTTCAGGCGGAGGGAGAACTGGCGCTTGCGAAAGAGTACGCCCAGGTCTACCGGATTCTGATTGAGCTGTTTGATAAATTCGTGAGGCTTCTGGGAGACGAGAAGGTTTCGCTGGATGAATATTGTAAATTGCTGGATGCAGGACTTGAGGAAGCCAGGGTCGGCGTGATTCCGCCGACTCCCGATCAAGTAGTTGTGGGGGATGTGGAACGGACCAGGCTGAAAGACATCCGCGCGCTGATCTTCCTTGGGGCGAACGATACTAACCTTCCGGGGGCTCTTTTGCGTACCGGTCTGTTATCCGAACGTGACCGGGAGCATTTTCAGAAAGAGAAGCTGGCGTTGTCGCCGGGAGGAAAGGAGAAGGCGTATATTCAGAAATTCTATCTTTATCTGAATCTGACTAAGCCGTCCGAAAGGCTGGAGGTCTATTACAGCAAGGTGTCTGCAGAGGGGAAAAGCATTCGTCCTGCTTATCTGGTTCAGGAGCTTCAGAGGATGTATCCTGGGCTGACAGTGGTGGACGAGGAAGAGAAGACGCTTGCCGGACGGGAGATCACAGAGGAAATCGGACTTGAATATCTGATTCGTGGTCTCCGCGGCGCGAGGGAAGGAGCGGACGCCGCCTGGAGCGAACTTTATACATGGTATAAGAAGAATGAGAGATGGCGGCAGAAGATGGAAGATCTTCTTGCGGCAGGATTTTACAAAAGACCCATGGACGGACTGACCGAGGCGGCGGCAAAGAAGCTCTATGGGGAACATTTTGAGGACAGTATTACGAGGATGGAGGGGTTCGCCGTCTGTGCGTTCGCCCACTTCCTGACTTACGGGCTGAACCTGACGGAGAGGCAGCAGTATGAATTTCAGGCGGTGGATCTGGGAAATGTGTGCCATGGCGCGTTGGAGAGATATTCCAGGAAAGCGGAGCAGGAGGGGGGCTGGCTTGCCCTCGGCGAAGAACAGCGGAATCAGTATATAGAAGAGAGTGTGGACGAGGCTGTCACGGATTACGGTAATTCGGTGTTATATAGTTCTGCAAGGGATGAATATATGATCGTCCGTATGAAGCGGCTTCTTACACGGACGGTCTGGGCGCTGACCAGACAGCTTGAGGCCGGGGATTTTACTCCCTCCGCCTATGAATTCCGATTTTCTAACGGAAAGATTGACCGTATCGATACCTGCGAAGAAGATGAGAAGGTCTATGTAAAGGTTCTGGATTATAAGACAGGGAGTAAGGCTTTTGACGTAGTTTCCCTCTATCACGGCCTGCAGCTGCAGCTGATGGTCTATATGGACGCCGCGCTTATGCAGGAGAAGAAAAGGCATCCGGATAAAGAAGCGATTCCGGCGGGAGTCTTTTATTACCGTATCTCGGATCCGGTAATCGATAAACAGAAGGAACAGACGGAGGAAGAGATCTTAAAGGAATTAAGGCCGGACGGCCTGATCAGCCTTAAGGATGATACGCTTGAGCATCTGGATCACAAAAAGAGCGGAGAATCCCTGGTAATTCCGGTGAAGTATACGAAGGACGGCAGTCTCGGCAAAGGGTCTAAGGCAGTGCCGGAAGAGGAGTTCCGCCTGATGATGGAGCATGCGGCGAAGAAGATAGCGGAAGCTCACCGGAGGATCTTGAAGGGGGAGACGGACGCGCTGCCTTACCGGAAGGGACAGGAGACGGGGTGCGATTACTGTAAATACAGGCATATCTGCGGGTTTGACGTGAAGATCCCGGGATACGGATACCGTGATATGGGACAGATGAGTAAGGAGCAGGCGATCGCGTTGATGGAAGCAGAAAGAGAGAAAGGAATAGATTAAGTATGAGTGTTAAGTGGACGGAGGACCAGCAGAGGGTTATAGATCTAAGAGACAGGAATATTCTGGTATCTGCCGCCGCAGGCTCGGGCAAGACGGCGGTTCTGGTGGAGCGAATTATAACGATGCTGACTTCGGGCGCGCGTCCGATAGATGTGGACCGTTTGCTGATCGTGACATTTACAGAGGCGGCGGCGGCGGAGATGAAGGAGAGGATCCGGGGCGCGATAGAGAAGAAGCTTATGGAGCAGCCGGACGACGAGCATCTGAAGCAGCAGGCTACTCTGATACATAATGCATATATTACGACGATTCACAGTTTCTGCCTGTCTGTTGTCCGCGATCATTTTCCGGTGATAGGTATCGATCCTGCTTTCCGTATCGGGGAAGAAGGGGAGTTAAAACTTCTGCGTCAGGATGTGTTAAGGGAGATGCTGGAGGCGCGTTATCAAGAAGGCGGCGGGCGTTTTCTTGATTTTACCCTGGCGTATGGGGGCGGAAGGAATGATAAGAAGATCGAAGATCTGATTCTTAGGATCTACGATTATTCCCGAAGCTATCCGGACGCGGAGGCGTGGATTGCCCGGTGCGTTAAGGCTTATCAGATCGAAACGCTTGAAGAGCTGGAGGACAGCGAGATGGCTCGTCTGGCGATGGATAACACGGCGGATTACTTAAAAGAGGCAGGGGAACTTCTGGACGCGGGACTTTCTATCTGCCGGGAGGCGGACGGTCCTGCGGCTTATGAGACTACATTATTAAAAGACAGGCAGATTGTGGAAGAGCTGCTTACCGTCCACACTTTTGGGAAGATGGCGGAGATTGTGAAGAATGTCTCATGGGCGAGGCTTGCCGTCAACAAGGATAAGACTGTTTCGGAAGAGAAGGTCGCTCAGGTCAAGGCGATCCGGGATGAGGTCAAGGGAATCGTGAAGGATCTGGCGGGACAGTATTTTTACCAGAATGTAGAAGGAATGATAGAGGATATCCAGGCATGCCGGCCGGCGATGGAGGAGCTGGCGCGGCTTGTCCGGGAGTTTTCCGAAAGATATGAGGAAAAGAAGCGTACCCGGAATATGATTGATTTCTCGGATATGGAGCAGTATGCGCTGAAGATATTGACGGAAGAGACGGAAAACGGGCCGGCGCCGTCTGCGGTGGCGAGGGAGTATCAGGAACAGTTTGAAGAGATTATGATCGACGAGTATCAGGACAGTAATCTGATACAGGAGGCGATTCTTACCAGTATCTCCACCGTATCTTCCGGGCGTTATAATATATTTATGGTGGGAGACGTGAAGCAGAGTATCTATCGATTCCGTCTGTCGAGACCGGAACTTTTCATGGAAAAATTCCGTACATACGCGCTGACGGAGGGCGATACAAAGCAAAGGATCGATCTGCATAAGAATTTCCGGAGCAGGAAGGAAGTCTTAGACAGTGTAAATTATATCTTCCGGCAGATCATGACGCAAAAGCTTGGAAAAATTGCGTACGACGATCAGGCGGCTCTGTATGTGGGGGCGGACTATAAGCCGGGGAAGGATTTGGAAACGGAAGTACTGGTGATTGACAGTGATTTGGAAGAAGGGGAGGAAAGCGGCAGGATCACAGAGCGTGAATTGGAAGCGAGGGCTATTGCCGGCCGAATCCGCAGGCTGCGTGCAAGTCATCAGGTAATCGATAAGAAGACAGGGGAATTCCGGCCGGTGCGGTATTCTGATATCGTGATTCTGATAAGGAGCGTGAAAGGGTTCGCCGATGTATTTACAGAAGTATTAAACCGTGAGGGGATTCCGGCGTATGCGGGCACCAGAGAGGGGTATTTCGCTACGCAGGAGATCGGCGTATTGCTGGATTATCTGCAGGTATTGGATAACAGGCAGCAGGACATTCCCCTGGCCGCGGTGCTTAGATCTTCTTTCGGTATGCTGACAGAGGAAGAGCTTGCCGCCATAAGCTTGGAGTACAAAGAGACGAGATTCTGTAAAGCGGCGGCGCGTTACCGGACGGAGGGAAAAGTGCGGGAGATCCGGGATAAGCTGGAACGCTGTCTGGGGCAGATGGACGAGTTTCGTCGGATCGTACCATATACGCCTATGCATGAATTGCTGTGGAGGATATTAAAGGAAACGGGGTATGGAGATTATGTTTCCGCCCTTCCGGGAGGAGAGCAGCGCAGGGCGAATCTCGATATGCTGGTGGAGAAAGCCAGGGCATATGAGGCCACCAGTTATAAAGGACTGTTTCATTTCGTGCGATATATCGAACAGCTTAAGAAATATGACGTAGACTATGGCGAGGCGAGTATCGAAGACGAGCAGTCGGATACGGTGCGGGTGATGACGATACATAAAAGCAAAGGTCTGGAATTCCCTGTCGTGTTCGCAGCAGGCATGGGAAAGAGGATCAATATGCAGGATGCCAGAAGCAGCGTAGCTCTCCATGCCAGATTGGGGGTAGGACTGGACGCGGTAGATATTGAGAAGAGGACGAAGAGTCCGACGATTATCAAGAAGGTTATGCAGAAAGAAGAGGCGTTGGACGGACTTGGCGAAGAGCTGAGGGTTCTGTATGTGGCGTTCACCCGGGCGAAAGAGAAGCTTATTATTACCGGAACCCTGTCAAATTCCGAGAAGAAATTTAAGGGGTATGAACTGATAAAAGAACGGAAGGAAGAAACTTTGTCCTTCGGCCGTCTGAGTAAGGCCGTAACATATTGGGACTGGATTCTCCCGGCGCTTGTGCGGACAAGGGACGACGTACCGATTGTAAAAAAGATCTTAAGCTTTGAAGATATTGTGAAGGATTCTGTTGAAGAAGAGACGGCGGGCAGACTTGAGAAGGCTGCGCTTATGAATTGGGATACAGAAAGCGTCTATGATCCGGAAATTCATGAAGCGCTGGAGGAACAGTTTTCTTATTGTTATCCGTATTGCGGAAGCAGGCGTCAGAAGCTTAAATTTACCGTGTCTGAACTAAAGAAAAGAGTCTATCTGACTGAAACTTTCGGGGAGGGGTCCGAAGAGTACGGAGAATTGTCTTATGAAGAGCCGGATGTCGTTCCGCTGATTCCCAAATTTCTTCAGGAAGAGGAAGAACTGGCGGGGGCGGGACGAGGTACGGCATATCACAGGCTGATGGAGCTTCTGGATTTTTCCGGGGAATATGATGAAGAAGGACTTAAAAGAATTCTTAAAGATTTCGTGGATACGGGAAAGATGCGGCAGGATATGGCGGACTGCATCAGACCTTCGGATATCCTGCATTTTCTTACAAGCCGGTCGGGACAGAGGATGAAGGATGCGGCTGTCCGGAATGCGCTTTGGAAGGAACAGCCTTTCGTCCTCGGTGTGGACGCCAGGGAAATCTATCCTGAGGAGCAGGAAGGGGAGCAGATCCTGGTACAGGGGATCATAGACGTGTATTTTGAGACGGACGGCGAACTGGTGGTACTGGATTATAAGACGGATAAGGTTCGGCGTTCAGAAGAGCTTGTGGAAAGATATCATGCCCAGCTTGACTATTATGCGAAAGCGTTGGAGCAGATAACCCGGAAAAAGGTGAGGGAGAAGGTTATCTATTCTTTCACGCTAAGGGAAGAGATTGTGATGTAACTTTACTGTGCCTTCTGATTTCGGGACGGTATCTCTGTAAAGTGAGATACGCATCTTACGCGCCGCAGCCTTCGTATAATCTGCCGGGCAGGAACTGACAGGGAGGAGATGAGGAGAAGATGAATACAGGGGCGGTATTTATTTATCTGGCTGTGATGAATGTGCTGGGCTTCGCTATCTTCGGATATGATAAACGACGCGCGATGCGGCGCCGATGGCGGGTATCAGAAAAGAAGCTTCTGTGCGTCGCGCTTCTTGGGGGAAGTATCGGGGCTTATATAGGAATGCAAGTGTTTCGGCATAAGACCCGGCATTGGAAATTCCGGGTAGGAATTCCAGGAATTATATTGATACAGTATGGATTTATGATTTTGAAATTGATATCCTGATATAGTTGGTTCTAAGTTTAGAAAGCCTGTGCTCATAGATATTATGTTCACAGGTTTTTTCTAATCTGAGACCAAGTTTGTAAAAAAATATATAATATCAGTTGACAAATTATATTATATAGAATATAATATAAACACATAAATAATATTGCATAATATAATATTATAACCCAGCAAAGGAGTGGTGGCATGGTATTTAACACCGGAGCAGCTCTTCTTGATGCTATTGTACTGGCGGTTGTGTCTCAGGAGAAAGAAGGAACTTATGGATATAAGATTACGCATGATGTAAGAAGAGCCATTGATGTGTCTGAGTCTACACTATATCCGGTTCTAAGAAGGCTCCAGAAGGATGAATGCCTGGAGGTTTACGACAAACAGATCGACGGAAGGAACCGGCGTTATTATAACATAACGGTCAAAGGCACGGCACAGTTAGACCTGTATCGGACAGAATGGAAGAGCTATACGAAGAAGATTAACGAGTTATTTGAGGGAGGGATATCTGTATGAACCGTATAAAGTTTATGACGGAATTGGCAGCATTATTACAGGATGTTCCGGCAGAGGAACGAAGAGACGCGATGAAGTTCTATAACGATTATTTTGACGACGCCGGAGAAGAGAATGAGCAGAGGGTAATCGAAGAATTAGAGAGCCCGGCGAAGGTCGCGGCAACGATTAAAGCAGATTTGAGAGGTTCATCGGGGGAATACGGCGAATATACGGAGAAGGGTTATACGGATACAAGATTCGAGTATAAAGAGACGCCGGCAGGGAGGAATATTCAAAAGGAAGACGGCGGGTACCGTAAAGAGGAGCAGGGGTATAATTATGAGGAGAATACTTATCGGGGATTTGATTTTCGGAAGAAGGAAGAAGAACCCAGAACGAACGGGACTTTGAAAGTTATCTTGATTATCCTGCTGGTGATCGTAGGCGCTCCGATCGTCATTCCGGTTGCGATTGCGGTGATAGCAGTGGTTGCGGCATGTGCGTTTGCATTATTGATGGTCTTTATTTCGCTGGTGATTGCCTCTGTTGCGGTTGCTTTTGCAGGCGTGTGCGTATTTATTGCCGGAGTTCTCAGTCTGATACCGGAGATTGCGGTGGGATTGGCGCTTGTCGGTACGGGCCTGATACTTACGGCTTTCGGCGTGATCGGAACAGTCATAAGTTTGAGAGTCTGCTGGATTGTGATTCCGGGAATCGTCAGAGGCTGTGTATGGCTCTTAAGACAGCCGTTTCAGAGAAAGGCGGTGGTTTAGATGAAGACAGGGTGGAAGGTATTCTGGATCGTATGCGGCAGCGCGATAATAATCGGGTTTGCCTGCTGTGCGGCGGCGTTTGGGTTAGGAGTTACGCTGGATGCGATTCACGGCAGATTCCCGGACGGATTCGGATATGTCGGCGGCAGCGGGAAAAAGGCGAAGGACATCCACGAATCCTTCAAGGGTATTACGGAGATCGACGCCGAATTAGCGGCGGGAGAGGTGATCGTTTACGCGACGGATGAGGATGAGATCCGGGTGGAGACGAAGAATCTCCGTCAGAGGCTGGGCTTCAAATGTTATGCGGAAGGTAATGAGCTGAAACTTGAAACGAACAAAAAATTATATCGCCTGAATAATATGGGAAAAGGGACGATCAAGGTATATATTCCCAGAGAAATGAGATTTGATGAAGTATCTTTTGATATGGGCGCGGGAACGCTTACCATAGATGAGATCTGTGCAGACAGTTTTTCCGTAGGTGTAGGAGCGGGAGAAGTGGATATCGCAGATTTTCAGGCGTATGAAGGCTCGCTTGAGTGCGGGGCCGGTACGATCTGTGCGAAAGGCGCCGTGACGTCTGATCTGGAGATCGCATGCGGTGTGGGCGAGGTGGAATTCACGGCGTACGGCCATGAGACAGATTATAATTACGATATCGACTGTGCGGTGGGCGCAGTGGTCTGCGGCGGCAGCGATTATTCGGGCATCGGCGGACACAGGCATATCGATAACGGGGCAGACAAAGATATGGAGATTTCAACCGGCGTAGGTTCGGTAACTGTAGAGTTTGACGGAACGAAAGTCCGTTAAGAGGACAGACGTTATAAATGTAGTGAATTGTCATGGAATAACAACAAGAATATTTCAAAAAAGCGAATGGAGGATTACAGAATGGAACCCAGAAAATTATATCGTTCGAGAAAGAATCGTATGATCTGCGGAGTATGCGGAGGAGTGGCGGAGTATTTTAATGTGGACGCCACATTGATCAGGCTGGTGCTGGCAATCTTTGGTTTTACAGGCACAGGGATATTTGCCTATATTATCGCGGCAATTATCATTCCGGACGCACCGGTCGGATATTAGAGTATTTTTTTAGATAACATGGCGGTATGATATGCGGATTTGTTCCGGGTCATACTGCCGTGTTATTTTTTGTATATTCCTTTTCGCATATGTCAATACTTATTAGAGTAAAGAGTATGCTTAGAAATGAAAGGGGATTATCCATGGCAGTGAAGAAGAATAAGCCGATCAAATTAGAGGAACTGACACAGGAGGAGAAGTTAAAGTACGAGATTGCCGAAGAATTGGGTCTGCTTGATAAGGTGATGGAGGAAGGATGGAAGTCCCTTTCTTCGAAAGAGACCGGAAGGATCGGCGGACTCATGACGAAAAAGAAGAAAGAAATGGAAAAATAGCAGGAAAAGTAACAGAAATATTACGAATATTAATTAATATTAACTAGTATGAACATTTGGTGATAAAGGTTGAAAAGGACTGATCCATTTGCTATAATCGAAAAACTGGTAATAATCATTTATAGGTGAGAATATGGACAGTAAGATTAGCGTTTTGGATATTAATATAGATAATTGTTCCGCAAAAGAAGCGATGAAGAGAACCGTGGAATATATGGGGACGGAACCGGTGAATATCGTTGAGATGGCGACAGTTAACGGGCTTATGCAGATAGAAGACAAGGGTAAGCTTAAGGAAGATATGTGCGGATTCGACCTGGTTCTGGCGGGAGATAAGGCGATACTCGAAGCAGCGGACGTCACGGACCGGAAGTATCTTCAGGAGACGGAGGGACAGGTCTTTTTGAGGATGTTCATGAGGTATCTGCATAAGAATCATAAGAGAATCTATCTTTTGGTGGAGTCGGAAGAGGAAGGACAGAAGTTGTTTGACTATCTTCAGAATTATTATTATGGGCTTCAGGTGATCGGGCTGGCGAAGGTATCGGCACAGGATAAGGCGGACGATATGCTTGTGAACGATATTAACGGCGGAGAAGTGGATTGTATTCTCGCGGCGCTTAAGTCGCCTCTGCAGGAGGAATTTATCGTGAGGAATAAGAATCTTCTGGACGCCCGTCTCTGGCTTGGATTGGGAAAGGAATATATTCCGGATGGGAAGACGGGAATTAACGGAGGGAAAATTCTGCAGGTTATAGAGAAATTTTTCTTTAAAAAGGAGATAGAAAAAAGAAAACGAAATTGACTTTTCGTCACTATGCATATGCTCTAAAAATCAAAAGAAAATCTTAAATTATGAGGAAATCAACAAAAAAATGAGATTTCCTCTTTATTTTTTTGTCTATATATATTAATATAGTGTCTAGTGATATGCATTATTGCCAGTCAAGCCCTTTTTTTGTTGTGAATTATGCATATTGAAATGAGGGGAGGATATAGAATATGATATCTAATCAAATACTTCAAAATACAATTGAGGGATTGAAAGGAATTACGCGAATTGATTTTTGTGTTATGGATACGGACGGAAAATCTCTTGCGAGTACATTTCCGGAGCAGGCAAATTATGGAGAAGAGGTAGTATCATTTGTCGAATCTCCCGCAGACAGCCAGGTTGTACAGGGCAACCAGTTTTTTAAGATTTTTGACGAACATCAATTAGAGTATGTTCTTCTTGCCAACGGCGGAAGCGACGACGTATATATGGTGGGGAAGATAGTTGTTTTCCAGATTCAGAATCTTCTGACAGCATATAAAGAACGGTTTGATAAGGATAATTTTATCAAGAATCTTCTGCTGGATAATCTGCTTTTGGTAGATATTTACAACCGTGCAAAAAAATTACATATAGACACAGAAGTAAGACGTGTTATTTTTATTATAGAGACCCAGCATGAGAAAGACAGTAATGCAATTGATAATGTGCGTAATCTTTTGGGCAATCGCGCCAAAGATTTTGTCACGGCTGTCGACGAGAAGAATATTATTGTTGTAAAAGAGTTAGATTCAACAGACGGTCATGAGGAATTGGAGAAAACGGCCCGCAATATCTATACGCTCTTGGCAGAGGACGGCGAGGAAGACGCGCTGGTTGCTTATGGAACGGTTGTTAACGATATTAAGGAAGTATCCAAATCTTACAAAGAAGCGAAACTTGCATTGGATGTTGGGAAGATTTTTTTTGGCGAGAGGAATGTTATTGCGTACAGTACATTGGGGATCGGGCGTCTGATCTATCAGCTTCCTATTCCGCTTTGTAAGATGTTTATACGCGAGATTTTTGAGGGGAAATCGCCGGATGATTTCGATGAAGAGACGTTGACCACAATTAATAAATTCTTCGAGAATAACCTGAATGTATCCGAGACGTCCAGACAATTGTATATTCACCGGAACACTCTGGTGTACCGGCTGGATAAGCTTCAGAAAAGTACGGGGCTTGATCTCCGTGTATTTGAGGATGCCATTACTTTTAAGATAGCTCTTATGGTTGTAAAGTATATGAAGTATATGGAATCAATGGAGTATTAATAATCAGGAGGAAAGTATGATTGAATTAAAAGAAGTGACAAAAGAGTACTCAAAAGGAGTTGCCGCCCTGAACGGGATTAATCTTAAGATCGATCAGGGTGAATTCGTATTTATTGTAGGAGATAGCGGATCAGGGAAGTCCACATTGATCCATCTGATTATGAAAGAATTAGAACCGACATCAGGATCGATCGTTGTAAACGGACAGAACCTGAACAAAATGAAACACAGAAAGGTTCCGATGTATCGAAGGGGAATCGGGGTAGTATTTCAGGACTTCCGTCTCTTGAAAGATCGAAATATTTATGATAATATTGCATTTGCACAGCGTGTAACGGAGACGCCGACAAGAATCATCAAAAAGAAGGTGCCGGCGGCGCTGTCTCTTGTGGGGCTGGCCCAGAAGTATAAGTCGTTTCCGAAGGAGTTGTCGGGAGGCGAGCAGCAGAGGGTAGCGATTGCCAGGGCTATCGTGAACGAGCCTGCGATCCTTTTGGCGGATGAGCCGACCGGTAATTTGGACCCGACGAATTCATGGGAAATTATGAAACTTTTGGAAGAGGCGAACGACAGAGGTACGACAGTGCTGGTTGTTACACATAATCAGGAGATTGTAAACGCGATGAAGAAGCGAGTTGTTACGATGAAAAAGGGAGTAATCGTAAGCGACGAGAAAAAAGGTGGGTACAAGAATGAGAATTAGTACATTTGGATATTCGATGAAACAAGGTGTAAAGAACATAGGAAGGAATAAGATGTTTTCTATGGCGTCTATAGCGACCATGGCGGCATGTATCTTCCTGTTCGGGCTTTTTTATTCGATTGTGGTGAATTTCAGCCACATTGTTGAGAAAGCAGAAGAGGGCGTGGCTATTACCGTGCTTTTTGATGAAAGCGCGACTCAGGCGGCAAAGGACAGAATCGGAAAGCAGCTTGCGGAGACGGACGGAGTCCTGAGTGTGAACTATGTCAGTGCGGAAGAAGCATGGGAGAGTTTCAAAGACGATTATTTTGGCGATTCAAAAGATCTTGCAGACGGATTTAAGACGGATAATCCACTCCGTAATTCCGACAACTATGAAGTGTATATGGAGGATGTTTCGAAGCAGAAGAGCGTCGTAGAATTTGCACAGAGTTTGGAAGGCGTGCGTAAGGTAAATAAGTCGGATATCGTAGCTAAGACGCTGACAAGTGTGAATAAGCTGGTTGGATATGTGTCCGTTACGATTATTGCGATTCTGCTCGGCGTATCTATCTTCCTGATCAGCAATACGGTTACAATGGGTATTACGGTTAGGCGTGAAGAGATTGCGATTATGAAATACATAGGGGCAAAGGATGGATTTGTTCGGGCGCCTTTTGTGATTGAGGGTCTTCTTATCGGAATAGTGGGCGCTTTGATTCCGTTGGTTTTGTTATATTTTATGTATGATAAGGCTATTTCGTATATTATGTCAAAATTTAGTCTGCTGAATAATATTATGGAATTTCTTCCGGTACTGGACGTTTATAGAACGCTGCTTCCGGTGGGAATTGCACTTGGAGTTGGGATTGGTTTTGTAGGAAGTTTCTTTACGATTCGCAAACATTTAAAGGTATAATATAGTGGGAGGATACATATGATACTGAGAAAAAGGATAATCAGCCTCTTACTGATTATAGCGCTCTGCTTCGGAATGACGGTGCAGGCACAAGCTTCAGAGATTGATCAGACTCAGAAACAGGCGGAAGATTTAGAGAAGAAGAAGAAAGATGCGGAGAATGAGAAGAATTCTCTGGAGAAACAGCTGAACGATATCGTTGCGGAGATGGATAAGACGAAGGAGAAGATCGACGCAAAGGAGTCCGAGATCAGTGCAAAAGAAGAAGAGCTTATTCAGGCTAAGGTCGATGAGAACGACCAGTATGAGAGCATGAAGAAGCGAATTAAGTATATGTATGAGAATGGTAATTCTCAGTTTATTGAGATCCTCTGTGAATCCAAGAGTATTGGAGAGTTTCTGAATAACGCAGAATATATTTCTACGATTTCCGAATACGACAGGGATATGCTGGTAGAATTTCAGGAGATTGTAAAGACGGTACAAGAACAGGAAAAGACTCTTAAGAAAGAGTATGAAGAACTTGAGGCTATGCAGGATGATCTGATCGCCAAACAGGATCATCTGAACGATCTGATGGAGAGTAAGAAAGAAGAGATTGAAAAGATCAGCAGCGACTTGGGCGCGACGAAGGAGAAGCTTAAGAAGTTAAAAGAAGCGGCGGAAGCGGCAAGACGTAAGCAGGAAGAGATGGCGCGCGCGGCCGCTGCGGCTGCAGCAGCCGCGGCAAGCGCGAGTTCCGGAAGCTCCGGAGGTTCTTCTTCTGCCGGCGCTCCGGTGGTATCAGGAAATGGAACGTTTACACATCCGTGTCCCGGATTGACATATATTTCCAGCGAATTCGGATGGCGGGCACAGCCTCTTCCGGGAGCGAGCACGAACCATAAAGGGATGGATTTTGCGGCGCCGACAGGCACGCCGATCTATGCGGCTGCCGGCGGTACGGTAACCACTGCCACTTATAGCGGCAATGCAGGGAATCTGATCGTAATTAACCATGGAAACGGACTGCAGACCTATTACATGCACTGTCATGCAATGTATGTAAGCGCGGGACAGCAGGTAAGTAAAGGACAAAATATCGGCGCGGTAGGAACGACGGGAAATTCGACAGGACCGCATCTCCACTTCCAGGTGATGCTGAACGGTACCCCGACGAATCCACGTAATTATCTGTAAGTAAAGGATTGGGAACAGATGAAGGATAAGAAAAGTTTTTTGCGGGGGGCGCTTTGCGGCGCCCTCGCTATATTGCTGAGTGCAGGACTTATGTCCTGCGGACTTCGGGCCTATGGAACGAATCTGGGAGGCATGGCTTCTTCTAAAGATGTGGAGCGTAAGATATCCGGCTTGAAGGAGCTTATTGACGCCAGATATCTGGGTGATGTGGACGATTCTAAGTTGGAAGAAGGACTGTACAAGGGACTCATAAGCGGATTGGACGATCCGTATTCAGTCTATTATGACGAAGAAGAGACGAAGAGTATGATGGAGTCCAATGAAGGAGAGTACTGCGGGATTGGAGCAGTGCTGACTCGGGATACGGATACGGGTATTATCACATTGGTGCAGATTTATGATGATTCGCCCGCCATGGAAGCAGGGCTTAAGGCAGGCGATATCTTATATAAGGTTGAGGATATAGAAGTAACAGGCGAGGATCTGACGGAAGTAGTATCTCATATCAAAGGGGAAAAAGGCACGGAAGTTCGTCTGACGGTACTGCGCGGTGACGACATGGAAGAGGTTACAGTGACAGCGGTGAGGAATACGGTGCAGGTCCGTACGGTCAAACATGAGATGAAGAGCGACGGGATCGGGTATGTGTCGGTTTCGGAGTTTGACATTGTGACGTATGAGCAGTATAAAGAGGCGTTAGCGGACCTTGAAAATCAGGGTATGGAGGGATTAATAGTAGATCTTCGGAATAATCCCGGCGGTAATCTGGATACGGTATGCGACATATTGGATCTGATGCTTCCGGAAGGACTTATCGTCTATACGGAGGACAAAGAAGGGAACAGAGACGAGAAAAAATCCGATGAAGAGAGGCAGTTCCGGCTGCCGTTGGTTGTGTTGATGAACGGTAACAGCGCCAGCGCTTCGGAGATCTATGCCGGAGCCGTTCAGGATTACGGGATCGGGGAAATTGTCGGTACCCAGTCCTACGGAAAAGGCGTGGTGCAGCAGATCTATCCTATGAAGGACGGTACCAGCGTTAAACTTACGATTGCAGAGTATTTTACACCGAAGGGAAGGAATATTGACGGCAAGGGAATTAATCCGGACGTGGAGGTAGAATACGAAGAAAATAAAGAGAATCCGGAAGCAGATAATCAGTTGGATAAGGCGATGGAAGTTTTAAAAGAGAAGCTTTGAATCCGATGTTTGCCGATGTGAGTATGAGAAGTAATGAAGAAGGGAATGTTATTTAGCATTCCCTTTTTGGGGTTCATATGATAGAATAAGATACAATGTAGAATGAAACAGGGCATTGGTACGAGGTGCGGAAAGGATGGGGATATGACGATATTAATTCAGAACGGGCATGTGGTCGATCCACTTGGCAAAAGAGACGGATGTTATGACGTACTTGTGGAGGGAGACAAGATTACGGCGGTTGAAGAGCATATTGACTCGGATGCGGATCGTGTGATTGATGCGGGGGGATGTTATGTGCTTCCGGGATTTATCGATCTTCATGTGCATCTGAGGGATCCGGGATTGGAATATAAGGAGACGTTGGAAACAGGAGGCAGAGCCGCTGTAAAAGGCGGTGTGACGACCGTATGCGCCATGCCTAATACAAAGCCTGTGACGGATACGAAGGAGAAGGTGCAAAGAGTGCACGAACGCGCGAAGAAAGAATCGCCGGTACATGTCATCCAGCTTGGGGCGGTCACCATAGGGCAGAATGGAAAGGAACTGGCGGATATTCGCGGAATGGCGGAGGCAGGATGTCATGCCGTCAGTGAAGACGGTAAATCGGTGATGGATGCGTCCTTATATCGGCAGGGTATGAAGGCGGCAAGGGAGAACGGTATCTCAGTGTTCGCACATTGCGAAGATCGGACGATGGTGGAGCAGGGCGTGATGAATGCGGATGAGAACGCGAAGCGTCTCGGGCTTAAGGGGATTACGAATTCTGTAGAAGATGTGATTGTGGCAAGAGATATCCTGCTGGCTAAGGAGACGGGGGTAAGGCTTCATCTGTGCCATTGTTCGACGGCAGACAGCGTGAAGATGGTGCGCCTTGCGAAAGAGGCGGGGATTTCGGTGACTGCGGAGGTGTGTCCGCATCATTTTATCCTCAGTTCAGATGACATCAAGGAAGATAACGGACGATATAAGATGAATCCTCCGCTTCGAAGCAGAGCGGATGTAGAAGCGCTGCGCCAGGGGCTTAAGGATGGCGTGATGGATGTGATCGCCACGGATCATGCGCCGCATTCCAGGGAAGAGAAAGACAAGTCTATGGCGCAGGCGGCGTTCGGAATCGTGGGGCTTGAGACTTCGGCCGCTCTTACCTATACCTGTCTTGTAAAGACCGGAGTGCTGAGTATGACGGATATGGTGGAGAAGATGAGCAGTAATCCGGCAAAGATTCTTGGTCTTACGGACAGAGGCAGTATATCCCAGGGTAAAGCTGCAGATATCACAATCTTCGATACCCGGAAGGTTTATAAGATTGATCCGGATACATTTGTGTCGAAAGGGAAAAATACGCCTTTTGGCGGATACGAGGTATCAGGAGAGGTCGTGTATACGATAGTGGACGGCAAAGTAGTCTATGGTCCGGCGGACCGGGAAGAAGTATAGTTTATGGTAATAGAATACGGCAAAGAGAATGGAATGGCAGCTGTATCTACGTCAAAATGTAATGTACAGTATGCTGGGAGGAGATAAAAATTATGATTAATCAGTTAGTTGCGAATATAAAAAAGACGGGGGCTCCGATCGTAGTCGGGCTTGATCCCATGCTTGACTATGTACCGGCACATATTCAGAAGAAAGCTTTTGAAGAGTACGGGGAGACTCTTGAAGGGGCGGCGGAAGCTATCTGGCAATTTAATAAGGAGATCGTGGATCATACCTTTGATTTGATTCCGGCGGTAAAACCGCAGATTGCCATGTATGAGCAGTTTGGTATACCGGGACTTACGGCGTTCAAGAAGACGGTGGATTACTGTAAAGAAAAGGGACTGGCGGTGATCGGCGATGTGAAGCGCGGCGACATCGGTTCCACCTCGGCCGCATACGCCGTAGGGCATCTTGGAAGGGTGCAGGTGGGAAGTAAGTCGTACGTGCCTTTTGACGAGGATTTTGCGACGGTGAATCCGTATCTGGGATCGGACGGTGTGAATCCGTTTCTGAAGGTGTGTAAGGAAGAGAAAAAAGGCATATTCATTTTGGTAAAGACTTCAAATCCGTCCAGCGGGGAGTTCCAGGATCGGTTGATCGACGGAAGACCGTTGTATGAATTGGTGGGAGAGAAGGTTGCCGCCTGGGGCGAAGAATTGATGGGAGAAACTTATAGCTATGTAGGCGCGGTAGTGGGGGCTACTTATCCGGAGACGGGAAAGGTCCTCCGTAAGATCATGCCGAAGGCGTATATCCTTGTTCCGGGTTACGGAGCTCAGGGAGGCAAAGGAAAGGATCTGGTTCATTTCTTCAACAAGGACGGACTAGGGGCGATCGTGAATTCCTCACGGGGAATCATCGCGGCGTATAAGCAGGAGAAATATGCGAAATATGGCGAGGAGGCATTTGCCGAGGCGTCCAGGGCGGCGGTAGAAGATATGGCGGCCGATATTAAGGGGGCGCTTGAGAACCGATAGACGGCTTTCGGAGGTTGTTGAACGCCAGACGGAGATAAGATTAGGAGACAGTATGGTAGAAGAGAGAAGAGAAGAAGAGAAGGATATAGTCAGGAAAAGAAAAGAGAATGCGGTCGTAGTATCGCAGGAGGAGCTTGCGGAAGGAATCTTCAGTATGTGGATACACACGGAGGCTGCCTTAAGCGCGGCGCCGGGACAGTTTATTTCTATTTATACGAATGATAACAGCAGGCTGCTCCCAAGACCCATCAGCATCTGCGAGATTAACAGGAAAGAGGGGAATCTGCGGGTAGTCTACCGGGTGACAGGGAAGCATACGGGGACGGAGCAGTTTTCGGGGCTTCGTAAGGGAGATAGGATTCCGATCATCGGTCCGCTGGGAAATGGATTTCCGCTTGAGAAAGCACAGGGTAAGAGGGTGTTTCTGATAGGCGGAGGGATCGGCGTTCCTCCAATCCTGGAGCTGGCGAAGCAGACGGTGTGCGAGAAGAAGCAGATCGTAGTTGGATATCGTGATAAGCACACGTTTTTGAAAGAAGAATTCGAGGAGAACGGAGCTCTTTATATTTCCACGGAAGACGGAAGCGTGGGAACGAAGGGGAATGTACTGGACGCGGTCAGAGAGAATGCGTTAGAGGCGGATGTAATCTATGCCTGCGGACCGACTCCGATGCTGCGCGCTGTCAAGGCATATGCCGAAGAGAAGGATATTGTGTGTTACGTGTCGATGGAGGAGCGGATGGCATGCGGGATCGGGGCTTGTCTCGGATGCGTCTGTAAAACCGTTGAAAGGGATCTGCACAGCAACGTACATAACAGGCGGATCTGCAAAGACGGACCGGTATTTCTGGCAACGGAGGTGGAGCTTTAGATGAATTTGAAAGTGAATATAGCGGGAGTGGAGTGGAAGAATCCGGTAACGGTAGCGTCCGGGACATTCGGATCCGGCGCGGAATACGCTGATTTTGTTGATCTTTCCAGGCTGGGCGCAGTCACAACGAAGGGAGTCGCCAACGTTCCCTGGCCGGGAAATCCGACTCCGAGAGTTGCAGAAATCTGCGGAGGAATGATGAACGCTATCGGATTACAGAATCCGGGGATCGAATTGTTCTGCAAGAGAGATATTCCGTTTCTCAGGCAGTTTGATACGAAGATCATCGTAAATGTATGCGGAAAGTCTGCGGAGGATTACTGCGAGGTCGCGGAGAGGCTCGCGGGTGAGGATGTAGATATGCTGGAGATCAACATCTCCTGCCCGAATGTGAAGGAAGGCGGGATCGCTTTCGGTCAGAATCCAAAGGCAGCGGAGGACATTACCAAGGCGGTTAAGAAGTATGCGAAACAGCCGGTGATCATGAAGCTGAGTCCGAACGTGACGGATATTGCCGAGATGGCAAAGGCGGTGGAGGCAGGAGGCGCGGATGCGGTTTCCTTGATTAATACGCTGACCGGAATGAAGATAGATATCCACAGAAGGACGTTTGCGCTTGCCAATCAGACTGGCGGAGTCTCGGGTTCGGCGATTCATCCGATTGCGGTGCGCATGGTGTATCAGACCGCTCAGGCAGTGAAGCTTCCAATTATAGGGATGGGAGGTATCGCGAGCGCCGAGGACGCCATAGAGATGATGCTTGCAGGGGCAAGCGCGGTGTCGGTGGGGACGGCGAATTTCCATAATCCGGCTGTGACGATGGAGATAGTGGAAGGTATAGAAGAATATCTGAGGCAGAACAATATGGAGGATATTCGGGAATTGATTGGAGCAGTGCGGGTAAATATATGATTAGAAATATAAAGGACTTAGCTGAGATGAAGATATCTTGGTTAAGTCCTTATTTTTGAGGTTTCAATTTGGCAGAATTGTATTGAGAATATGCCAGAATAACTTTAGTAGCATAGCTTCGGCTCATATGTAGTGTTTCATTATTAATTAGAGTAATATCTTTATGGTGTATCGTACGGACTTTGTTTAGTGAAACAATGCAGCTTTGATTACATTTAATAAATCCATAAGGAGACAAGAATTTCAATTCTTTAGCTAATGTTCCGTGTTTAGTATATGTTCCGTGGTGTGTATGTATTGATATACGGTGTTCTCGGATTTCCAGGTAGTATATGTCATACACATCAAACTTTGATATAGAAGATTTGGTTTTGCAGAGATATTCATGGTGCAGAGATGAGTAGAGCAGTAATGCATATTCTATCTCGGATATTCCATATTGATTTATAAAGGTGATTAGATTATTTTGAAGATTTTGGTTGTTTATAAGTTCTTGCTTCCATTCTTGTAATAAATTCATTTTGCTGTCCTTTCTTGAAGCATTTTGTAATATAAACACTTAAGAGAATGAAAACTTATGTAAAATAATAAGATTTTTTGAAAATATGGGTTTTATTTTCTGTTATGATGATTAGACGACGGGATATGTTTGTAGAATATTGTAAAAAAATAGGAAAAAATATATAATAATGGGTCAAGAGAGTAGAGAAAAGAGGGATTCAATTATGAAAAGAGAAGATTGGAGTATAGTCATTCCTGTTATAGCTACCCTTGTATCGGCTATTTTATCAGAAGTTATATCCAATATAATTATTAAAATGATATTTATTATATGTATTGTATCAGACAGCATAATTTTCTTGAGCTACCAAAACAATAAGAGAAAGTGGAAAAAGAATCTGATTATTATATTAAGCATAATAAATTTTTCGATATTATTTATAGTACCTGTTATTAATAGTTCGCCGATGATTTACATATCACATTTAATGGACTATTTTAAACTGGATAAAAGGGAGACAAAGATTGATGAAAGTAATATAAAAATTAATAATGATCTTGCCGAGATTAAAGACAAAGTTAATAAAATATCAAATAATGTAGAAGAGTATAGTTTTTTGAATAATAAAGATGATCCTGAAGAAGTAAAAGAAATCGCAGAAACAATAGAAAGCATAATAGATGATTTAGAGTATTATCTTGATGTAAAAACCAGTAAACAAAAGGTGCAAATATTATATAAAATGAGTTTGGGGACAGACGAGTATTATTATTGCAATATTATTAGGGCGTTCGAGGCTTGTGGAATAGATTGCGAGGAGATGTCAATAGATGAATACAAATTACTTCTTTGGGATGTAGAGAGGTTATATGCGATATATAATATGAAGGAAAGTATACGAGATGATTTGGCTGAAGGAGTATTTTACGAAGAGAAGGAATTCCTATATGATGATTTTAGGATGGACATGTCAGAATATAGTGATATTTTTGATTATGAGGGATGGAGAATATATTATGAAGATAAAACAGCGGAGGAAGTCGACAGCTATTTAGATTCGTATATTAAGGATTATTATAGGAAGTTTAATCTTAATTTTAGAGAAAATATTGATTAAAAAGATAAAAAGACCTCTTGTAGGCTGCCGATGTATCATTTGTCGGCAGCCTAATCTTTTGGAAGCTTAAGTCTGTATATGAAGCAGTTGCAAGGCGGAAGGAGTCTGCAATGCGGACACGGTTTAAGATGATTTCCAAATTCTTTCATAGGGTGAATTGAAAATAGATATAAGTTGTGCTAGAATTAGGAAGAATATTTTATGTTCTTTCTTGATTTTTACACAGGAAGGAGGAAACGGTGTGAAGATCGCTTAAAGGGAAAGAATTTGGTATAGTAATGGCGCGATAAGATAAAGAGTGAAAGATAGAAAAGGCTGAAAAACCTGTAAATGAGGGGGATTTTGAGAATATGGAAGCGTACAAGCGAGAATTTATAGAATTTATGGTAGAATCCGATGTTTTGAAATTTGGAGAATTCATATTAAAGAGCGGGAGGAAGTCGCCGTTCTTTATGAATGCCGGAGCTTATGTAACCGGGACGCAGCTTCGCAGGCTTGGAGAATATTATGCGAAAGCCATCCATGATCATTATGGACTGGACTTCGACGTGCTGTTCGGACCTGCGTATAAAGGGATTCCCCTTAGCGTTGCGACTGCGGCGGCGATCAGCGAATTATACGGGAAAGATATCCGTTACTGTTCGAACCGTAAGGAAGCGAAGGATCACGGAGATACAGGGATTCTTCTGGGAAGTAAATTAAAAGACGGCGACAGAGTCGTGATCATCGAGGATGTGACGACTTCCGGAAAATCTATCGAAGAGACATTTCCAATTATCAAGGCCCAGGGGAATATAGAAATCAAGGGGTTGATGGTTTCCCTGAACCGTATGGAGGTTGGAAAAGGCGGGGAGAAGTGCGCGCTGGATGAGATTACTGATCTGTACGGATTTGAGGCAAATGCAATCGTAACGATGGACGAGGTGGTGGAATATCTGTATAACAGGGAGTGTCAGGGAAGAATTATTATAGATGATACATTAAAAGCTGCAATCGACGCATATTATGAACAGTATGGAGTATGAGAAAGGAGCAGAGGGATCTATGAATGAGAAGATATACAAAGCTATGAGGTTTGCAGGAACCGCTAACATCACGGTAGGGATTATCGTAGTCGTCGTGGGAGTGGCGGCAGGAATCATCTCAATTGTAAGCGGAGCACGTTTGCTGAAGGAAAAGCGGGGACTTACTTTTTAGAAGTTCTTTGGAAATCCGGATAGAAAGGGTGCTTGATATTTGAATTTTAGGCAAAGTAAGAGAATCCGTATCTTTGGGAAGATATTGTTTGTGTTGTATATCGTGTTTATTATTTATTTTTTAATATTTTCCGATTGGTACGGACGGACAGGAGAAATGCAGGAATATCGCTATAATCTTGTACTCTTTAGAGAAATCAGACGATTCTGGAATTATCGGGACCAGATCGGTCTGTTTGCTATGTTCACGAATTTATTTGGAAATGTAATTATCTTTATGCCCTTCGGGTTTTTTATGCCGATGGCGAGTAGATACCGCAGTTGTTTTTCGGCGGTATTCTATAGTTTTGGTTTGAGTCTGTGCGTAGAGACATTCCAACTGCTTACGAGAGTCGGCAGTTTTGATGTGGATGATCTCCTGCTGAATACTGTCGGAGGGTTGGCCGGATATGTGATATTTGCAGTCTGTGCGGTAATAAGGAGTAGATATGTTAATAAAGAAAAAGCTGGTCACAGAAGAAGATAGAGCAAAAGCGATGGCGAAAGCCAGAGAAAAACAGCGAAAGAGAATCACAAAGTATGGTCAGGCGAAGCCGCGTCATGCAAAGAAGGGAATCTATTCCTGTAGCTATGCTTTTGTGGTTTTTCTTCTGTTGCTTTTGATGTTCGAGATTTCTTACAGGAAAAAAGGAGATGTCGGCATGGTATTGGGGTTCGTGGGGTTAGGTACGATGGCTCTGGCCGGAATCGGAGTCTGGCTGGGCGGACGGGGGATGAAAGAAAGAGAGAAGAATTATATAACGTGCAAGGTGGGAATCGGTATTAATCTTACTGCGTTTCTTGGGCTTACAGCGATATTTATCAGGGGGGTTATCAGATGATAGAAGAGAGATACGGACTGGCGGTTGAACGGATCAGGGAGATGAAGAGCGAGCAGACGGCGAGAGAACCGTTTACGGACTATTTCCATAAGATGGCGGAGTTTGTCCTGATGATCGACGAGGTCAGAGATAAACTGGCGCAGGGAAATTATTGGAATAGAAGCAGGGAGGAGCTTGCCGAGGAAAACAGACGGCTGTATGAGGACATTCTTCCGGATGCGTATGAGGAAAGTTATGCTAATCCCTCCTTTGCAGTTAGGGTATTAGGCGATGAATATGGTCAGCTCTTAAGTTTTCTGTACGCAGAACTAAGAGGGAGTATCGCGTATGTATTCGAAGAGAAGACAGAGTATCTGGATATCCTGTTTGAATTATTGATCGAGATCTATAATCAGTTTGAAGAAGAGGCAAGACCGGATCTTGAGAGAATCCGGGACAGCATCTATTGGTATGCCAGTGATTACTGCGACGTATTTGTGGCGGACCGGATTCGGGAACAGATCGACCCGGCGGAATCCTTTGCGGCGGACATTATTATGAAGGAATCTTTAGACAACCTTACGTACCTTTATAAATTCGGCGAGTATATCAGTGAGAATGAACTTCGGACCGCACGTCATCTGAACGAGCTTCCGGAGGAAGTTATCTGTAAGATGGCGGACGTCTATACGGAGGGATACCGTATCGGTTTTGTTAACACGGGTAAGGATCTGTCGAAAAAGGGGACGGTAGAGGTCCGTTATGTGCTTGGATTCGAGCGTGTGATACGAAAGGCGGTAGAGAATTTCGGGAAGATGGGGCTTAAGCCGGTATTCTACCGTTCGTCGGTCACCGCTTTAACAAAGCGGCAGCATTTGAAGAGCGGTTATTATGGCGCGATCGCCAATAAACAGTATGAATATGACCACCGAAACGATCAGGCGATTTTCCTTGATAAGAAATTTATGGAACGAAAGCTGGAAGTAATCCAGACCACTTATGACCATTATAAAGAGCTTGCGGGAAAGTACGCGGGACCGGCGTGTATCGAGATGTTCGGCGAAGAGCCTTTCTCTCCGAAACAGAAGGAGGAAGTGATAAAGCTTAGCGGGAAACAGGAGGAACTGCAGCTTAAGCTTCTGAGCCGGCAGAGCCAGATTACGAACCAGTATATCAGGGGAGATGAGAGGAGTTTTACGATCGTTGCCTATCCTGTGCCGGAGATCGGAGACCGGTATGAAGAGATCTTCGATGAGATCATCCGCATTAATACGCTGGACGCGAAGGTCTATGAGAAGGTGCAGCAGGCGCTGATCGACGCCCTAGATCAGGGAGAATACGTGCATATTCTCGGCGGTAACGGGAACCGGACAGATCTCAGGGTACGGCTCCATGAATTGAAGGATCCCAAGAACGAGACTGTTTTCGAGAATTGTGTCGCCGATGTGAATATTCCGGTAGGGGAGGTATTTACGTCGCCTGTACTGGAAGGAACCAACGGTGTGCTCCATGTTAGTAAGGTATATCTGCATGAACTGCAATACCGTGACCTTGAGATCACTTTTGCCAACGGAATGATCTCGGATTATAACTGCGGTAATTTCTCGCGGGAATTGGAGAATAAAGAATATATCCATGATAATATCCTCCATAAACACGCGACGCTGCCTCTTGGAGAATTTGCGATCGGAACTAACACGACGGCATATGTGGCCGCGAAGAAATACGGAATAGAAGAGAAGATGCCGATTTTGATTGCCGAGAAGATGGGGCCGCATTTTGCGGTAGGCGATACCTGCTATAGCTGGAGTGAGGATATTAAGGTATATAATCCGAACGGGAAGGAGATCGTGGCGAAGGATAACTCTGTGTCCATATTGAGAAAAGAGGATGTTTCAAAGGCGTATTATCAGTGTCACACGGATATCACGATTCCGTATGAAGAATTGAAGAAGATAGCGGTGGTTACACGGTCAGGGGAAGAGATTATGCTTCTTCAGGACGGGAGGTTCGTGCTTCCCGGGACGGAGATTTTGAACGAGCCATTTCGGGATTTTTCGATATGATACATTGAAAAGTGATTTGGAATAGGGTATTATGAACGCGGGTAGTATAAGGTTTATTTTACAATAGGCGAAAAAGAAAGGATGAAAAGGTATGCCAAGAGTAGGAATTGTAATGGGCAGCGATTCGGATCTGAAGGTGATGAGCAAAGCTGCCGCTATGTTGGAAAAATTAGGAATCGAGTATGAGATGACGATTATCTCTGCCCACCGTGAGCCGGATATTTTTTTTGAGTGGGCAAAAGCCGCGGAGGGTAAGGGAATGAAAGTTATCATCGCAGGCGCCGGGATGGCGGCTCACCTGCCGGGTATGTGCGCGGCATTATTCCCGATGCCGGTAATCGGCGTGCCGATGTCAGGCAAGAATCTGGCGGG